>JAJZKW010000001.1:72820-145573 GCA_021803945.1 Microcaldota archaeon | reverse complement strand
GGTCCTTCCAACGATTGCAAAATCCTCCTGCATGACTGCACCGGTCTGCATATATTAATCGGCTCGATCAAAAAACGCGCTCTTCTTCCTGCCTGACAGGCACAAGGCTGAAAGGATGCGCATTATGATTGTCATTTCTTCGGCAGGCTCGATGCAAGATCCTTTATGTCTTCCTGCAGCTCTTCTACTGCCTTTAGGATCAGTGTTCTGACATTCTTTGTAGACTTAACAATCAGCTTTGGCTTGTTTATATCAGGATGCTCCTTCACGACCCCCACAAACTCCACGTCCTTATTGTCTATGAGCTTGCTCTTTATCATCTCAGGCACGCTCCTGTCAGCGTCTATGAACTCTATCACTGCGCTCTTTGCCTCATCTTCTACGAAATTAAGCTTCATTGCATCCACTCTGCCATACTGGCTATATGAGGATTGACGGCCTGTTAATACTCTTTAGTTAAGCGCATTAACTTTATATATCTAACGTATAATATACTAATGTAATTTCATCATATTCTATAGGGTTAATCTATGGCAAATATATTTGAGGCAGATTCACAGAAGCTTATAGACATGGCGGCTTCAAGGCTCAAGGAATCAGGGATAATCCGCCCGGATTACGTGCTATATACAAAGACAGGTCCTGGCAAGGAGAGGGTACCTTCCAGCGAGGATTTTTTTTATTTCAGGTGCGCCTCGGTCCTCAGGCAGGTTTACCTGAACGGCCCAATAGGCATATCAAAGCTTAGGACGAAGTACGGCTCAAAGAGGCAGCACTGGGTAAGGAGGCACCATCACTACCGCTCAGGCGGCAGCATAATAAAAGACGCGTTCGACGCGCTCGAGAAGAAGGGCTTCATAACCACCACGAAGAAGGGCAGGGTCATAACCTCTGCAGGAAAATCCTTCCTCGACAAGCTCTCAAATGAGTCGTTAAAGGGTGCTTAAAATTGGTACAGCCTTCCGAAGATGAAGGGGAGCAGCAACAGAAACTCATGGAAAAGAGGATACGTGCGCTGCAGCTAGACCAGCAGAAGAGGAGCATAGTGAAGAAATACATGACAGTAGAGGCATACGAGAGGCTAATGAACGTGCGCGTTGCGAATCACGACCTTTATTCCCAACTCGTCGACCTCATAATAGCCATGGCGCAGCAGCAGAGGATAACGTCCCAGCTGACTGAGGACCAGCTGAAGCAGATACTTACAAGGCTGACCTTCAAAAAGGAATCGACAATAGAGTTTAAGCACAAATAGGGTGTATATGTGAGCAAGAAAACGCTTAAGAGAAAGATGAGGCTTGGGAAGAAGCGCAAGCAGAACAGGAGGATGCCTGTACTGGCGGTCGTCAAGACGCACAGGAGGCTCCAGCACAACAAATTCCAGAGAGATTGGAGAAGGAGGAAACTCAGGATAAAGGATTGATACTGTGGCAACTACAACAATAAGGTTCATGGGCGTGATGGCAGGGCTCAGGCAGACCAGGAAGAGGAAAAAGGCGTCGGACTACCTGAGGGAGCATATAGCCAGGTTCAACAAGTCAAGGCCAGAGCTTGTTAAGATAGACCCTCTGCTTAACCGGTTCATAATGACCAGGTCTGTCCATGGAGGAGACTCTGTCAAGGTGGAGATTGTCAAATCAGGAGATGTCCTTAATGCAAAGCTCGCGCCTGGCCAAATGGCCATGGCAGCGCCCGAGGAGCCTGATAAAAAAGCCAAGCAGCAACAAAAGGCAGGCGCCGCAGCCACTCAAAAGATCGCTGCAAAGCCGGCCCAGCTCGCCGAAGGTAAGGCAAAGCCAGATAGCGCAGATAAAAAAGCCCAGCCAGACGGCCAAAAACCGCAGAATAAAGGCGAGCCGTCAGGGTAACCCCGCACATGTGTAGGTCAAGAGGATGAAAACAGCAAAAGCAACGATAGGGAACAACAGCTATATCGGCGCTTTTGCAGTTGCAACCGATTCCTTTGTCTTGATAACCGATGCGTCAACACACACTGAGAGAGCCATACTTGAAGACAACCTGGGAGCGAAATCAATAGGCATGACGATCGACGGATCAGGCCTGGTAGGCGTCTATGTTGTCGGGAATTCAAAAGGCATACTCCTGCCCGAGATGGCAGGGAAAAATGAGATATCAAAATTGAAAAGCGCGCTTCCGGATGTGGAAATAAGCATCATACAGACAAGCCTAAACGCGCTCAAGAACAACATACTTGCAAATGACAAGGTAGCATTCGTGAACAACGAATACAGCAAGCGCGAGACGGACAAGATAGGCGATGTTCTAGGGGTGGAAGTCGTAAAGAGGCAGATAGGGCTTTATGACACAATAGGCGCAAATAACATACTGACAAACAGGGGAGCCGTGCTCAACAATACCGCATCAGATGATGACCTCTCCTTCATGAAGAGCAGGATTCCCAGAGTCTCCCAGTCTACAGCGAACCTCGGTTCGTCAAGCATAGGCCTATGCGCCCTAGCCAATTCAAACGGGCTGGTGGTTGGAAACCAGACAACAGGCTTCGAGATCGTGAGGATTACCGAAGGCATTGAATCTTAAATAGGCGTTCATCCGAACAACCCTTATAAATTTATATTGGCAAGATATATCCGGTGAAAAAATGCCAGACCCTCAGGAGACTCAAGACACTAACGAGATAATAATGCAGCTAAGATACCTGCAGAACCTATACACCCAGCAGTATGAGAACCTAGAGAACAACATAGCCACCTACACAATGACCAACACCTCCGTTCAGAGGAACCTGGAGCTACTCGAAAAATCAAAATTAGTCGAAGGCAAAAACATAATGGTCAGCGGAGAGGCAGGCGCATACATACCCGCCAGGATAGCAAAGGTCGACCAGGTGCTTACATACATAGGAGGAGGCTACCTGATTGAAAATACTGTGGAGAAGGCGATAGATTTCCTCAAAGAGAACAGAAAGCGTGGAGAGGAGATCCTGTCGAAGCTTATCGCGGAGAAGCTCAAGGTCGAGAAGGACCTTTTTGACATACAGTACAGGCTGAATGCGGTGCAGTACAAATCGCAAGCGCAGCAGAAATGAATCCAGGTCGTGCCGATGTTTGAAGGGTTAAAGAAAAAATTCTCCAGCTTTGTGGATTCGCTCTCCAAGAAAGAGTCGGATCTTGGGCAGGCAGAAGGAGAGAGCGAACTAAAACCTGCTTCTGTAGACACTAAAGCAGCGACTCCTCAGCTCGGAGGGACGGCCGAAACAGCAAGGCAGGGAGAAATCAATGCGAAACAAGGCGCGGAAACGGGACATGAAAATGCATCATACCATCAACGGTCTCAAGCTGAAACAAAGGAAACGCACGAGCACTCCGAAGGCTATGCGCCAGGTTCAGACGAAGCACAGAAGACAGCTGAAGCTACAGAAGCCAGGAGAGACGTCCAGCCAAGAAGCCCAGAAAATGTGGTGCATCCCCTATTCAAGGCGCCCAGTGTAACAGCGGCAACAAAGATAAAGGGGTTCGTGTTTGGGCGTGCAAGGATAAGCGAAAGGGATGCATATCCGTTCATAGAGGAGCTCAAGGTAGGGTTGCTGCAGTCTGATGTAAATTATGATGTGGCAGAGAAGGTGACGGAAAGCATAAGGGATAGCCTAGTAGGAAAGGAGGCAGGGTCAAAGGACATAGCCAAGGAGATAAGGCAGTGCATAAGGGAGTCGATAATAGGCGTCCTTTCAAAGAGGGCCGAGATCGACCTCATAAAGGAGATAAACGAAAGGAAGGCGGGCAACGGGCTCCCATATAAGATCCTCTTCCTCGGGCCAAACGGGGCAGGGAAGACCACCACCATGGCAAAGATAGCCAATCTCCTCATATCAAACAACATAACATGCGTCCTGTCAGCAAGCGACACCTTCCGCGCAGCAGCGATAGAGCAGACAGCCTATCACGCAGCAAAGCTTGGGATAAATGTGATAAAAGGCGCATACGGCGCTGACCCGGCAAGTATCGCATTTGATGCAATAGCCCATGCCAGGGCGCACAACACAATGGCTGTGCTCATAGACAGCGCAGGAAGGCAGGAGACAAACAAGAGCCTCATAGAGGAACTCAAGAAGATGGTCAGGGTGACAAAGCCGGACCTGAAGATATTTGTTGGGGAAGGCATATCCGGGAATTCGCTTCTTGAACAGGTAAAGGCGCTCGACCAGGCAGTCGGGCTTGACGGCATAATCCTCACAAAGCTTGATGTTGACGCCAAAGGAGGCAATACTCTCTCAATTCTCAGCGACACTACCGTGCCCATACTATTTTTCTGCACTGGGGAAGGTTACAATGACATAATCAGCTACGATCCATCTTTCATAGTGGACAATATGCTGCCTAATAATTGATGAGACAACGCCGGCCAGCAGACCAGTCTGCAGGTCTATCTTAAACCTCTGCGGCGCATCATCGACCTTTAGGCATCTTGCCTACCTGCCTCCTTGGGTCGAGTATCCTGTCAAGCTCCTTCTTGCCAAGTATCCCCATTCCAAGCGCCACCTGCTTCACGCTCTTTCCAGTCTTATATGCCTCCCTTGCTATCTCAGAGGCCTTTTTGTATCCTATATACGGGCTAAGTGCAGTCGCAAGCGAGGTGTCCATCTCTATATTCTTCTCCACCCTGCCCTTATTTACCACAATTCCGGTTATGCATCTCTCCGCAAAGATTCTAGATCCGTTCGCCAGTATCTTGATTGAAGTAATGAGCTCGTAGGATATCACAGGGGTAAAGACGTTTATTTCAAGCTGGCCCCCATTCGCCGCCTCGTCTATCGCCTTGCATTTTCCCATGACCGTCATGCATACCATATTCATCATCTCCGCAATGCTGGGGTTTATCTTGCCAGGCATTATAGACGATCCAGGCATGACAGCAGGAAGTGTTATCTCATCCATCCCTCCCACAGGGCCTGATGACAGCAGCCTTAAGTCGTTCGCTACCTTATTTATCACTGTTGAGACTGCTTTAAGAGCGTCGGAGGCGGCAAGAGACTCCAGCCTCTGCTGCATCGAGGCAAACCTGTTCTTCGCCACCCTGAATCTCGCTCCGCTTATTCTGCCAAGCTCCCTTACGGCCAGCCTTGCATACTTCTCATCCGCATTTATCATCGTGCCTACTGCAGTCCCTCCGAGCGGTATGCAAAGCAGCCTTTTCTGGGCTTCCTTGAGGATATCTATAGCGCTTGATAATGCCGCTTCGTAGCCTGAAAACTCCTGGCCAAGTGTGATTGGGACTGCGTCCTGGAGATGGGTCCTGCCGATCTTGACTACGCTCCTGAATTCGACGGCCTTCTTTGCCAGGGCCTTCTGAAGCACAGCAAGCGATGGGAGAAGCGCGTCCCTGATACCGATATAAGCGGCTATGTGCAGCACTGACGGCATTGTATCGTTTGTCGATTGCGACATGTTTACATGGTCATTGGGATGCACAATGCTATAGTCGCCAAGTTTTCCGTGCAGTATCTCAATGGCCCTGTTGGCCAGCACTTCGTTCACATTCATATTGAGCGAGGTGCCGGCTCCTGACTGGAACACATCGATTGGGAACTGTCCGTCGAGCTTATGGGCCAGAATGTCATTGCATGCATGTACTATGGCGTTCCCTCTCCTCCTGTCCAATTTTCCATCTTCCATGTTGGCGATGGCTGCGGCCTTCTTTAGCATTGCGTACGCGTATACAAGCTCAAGCGGCACCTTTATGCCCGACACACCGAAATTCTCAACTGTCCTCTGCGTTTCTGATCCGTAATAGGCGCCTGCTGGCACCATCACCTTTCCAAGCACGTCTCTTTCTTCTCTATACATAAAATCCCTCATTCCTTTTCCAATATATTCTTCATCAAGTCCCCCTTCAGGAGCTGTATTGCACCGGCCGGGTCCACTCCCTTCGGGCATGCTGTAGAGCACGAGCCTGAGAACTCGCATCCCCATGCATCTTCTACCGAATCTACATCAAACAGCCTCCTCTTTCCCTTCTGGTCCCTCGAATCCGAGTAATACCTGTAGACCTGCGACAGCGCCTGGGGCCCTATGAAATTAGGGTTGGAGTTGACAACCGGGCAGGCATCAAGGCACAATCCGCACATTATGCAATAGGAATAAGGCAGGTACCTGTCGAGATCCTCTTTGCTCTGCGCGTATTCCTTCCTTGCAGCGTACTTCTCTTTCTGGTCATCCCTGTAGAGCGTAGGGCTTACTGATTTATGCCTATTGAAGAAATCTTCAAAATCGGCGACGACGTCCTTTAGGGCTGGATGCCCGAGCATTGGCGAGATCTCGACTGCCCCTCCGCCAGAAACCTTCATAAGGTTAGTTTCGCAGGCAAGTACCGGCTTCCCGTTCACTACCATGCCGCAGGATCCACATATTCCCATCCTGCAGTTGCACCTTATTGACAGCGTATTATCTTGGTAGTCCTTTATATCCAGCATTGCTCCCAGTACTGTTGTCCTGTCATTCGCATATGCCTCGTATGTTGTAATGTCAAACTGCTTTGTCTCATTGTTGAATCTCTTTATTGAGATGGCCACTGGCACCCCGCTCCTGTCCCTTGGCCTGGCCTTATTTTCCGTCTCAGCTCCATTAGATATCCTCTTCATGCTTCCAGGATAGGTGGGGTGAAGGTATATGTCAGCTATGCCTGAAACCCCGAATACAATAAGCGCCAATGCCAGCAGCATCGGTATCAGCGTAAAGGCATATGGGCTTCCGAGAGCAAATCCCGCCACCATAACGAGCATTACTACGGGGACGCCTATTATTCCTGCATAAACGAATATGGTGTACCTTGAAGCTCTCATATAAACCACACCTTCACAAGCACTGCAAATCCAGCCGCCCATATCAGCAATGACGCATACGGGAGCGCTTTAAGTAATATGTATGTTTTTTTCTTCCTTACTCCGTATTTCATGAACGAGTTATTGAGCTTTCCGAAGACTATGCCCCTGCTGGATATCAGCGACATCGCCTTCGCAGTCTCGAATAGCTGCGGGGTGAAGATGATCCAGACAAGGAGCAGCAGCGCCTTTGTGATTCCGGTGAACGGGGTCCGGTAATATGACATGCTCAGTATCATGCTTGCAGCTAGGATCAGCGCCAAGAACACCGCAATCCTATAGAAAACCATGTGAATGAGCCCTTCCCTGTCAAAGTGCGACAGCCTGAATATTAGCGACTGCCTTCCGCGGACGTCATAAGAGTTCTCTCCACTCATGATCTCATCTAGTATTTCCTTTCCTCGGGCTTCCAGTTTGTTATGCTAACCGGGATGTAACTGAATCTTATCCCCCCTCCTTTTTGCTTTACTGCCACTGTGTGTTTGAGCCACCTTTTGTCATCCCTTTTTGGGTATTCCGTTACCACGTGCGCCCCTCGGCTTTCATGCCTCCTTATGGCACTCTCAGTGGCTATCATCGCAAGATCCAGAAGGTTCATTATCTCAAAGGCCTCTCTCATGTTAGTATTGTAAATCCTGCCTTTGTCCGCTATGTAAACCTGCTTCATCGCCTTCTTCAATCCGGCCAGGGTCTTCCTGGCAATGTTCATGCCCTTTAAAGTCCTGTAGACATACATATGAGTATCCATTGCCTTGTTCATAGAATCCCTTATCTCATAAGGGCTTATAGTGCCTTTTTGATCAAGGACCGCGTTTATGCGGTTCTCCTCTGCCTCTGCTGCGCTCGTGAAGTCTCCAGAAGTCCTGCCATCCTTCAGTGCATGGTCTGCAGCCTCAATCCCGGTTATCCTGCCCCATACCGAGCATTGGCTCAGGGAGTTGCTTCCCAGCCTGTTTGCCCCGTGCACGCTTACGCATGCGCATTCTCCCGCAGCCCATATCCCATCAACAGTGCCCTTTCCATCGCCCCTGGCTATCCTGCCCTCCAGGTCTGTATGTATGCCTCCCATTGTAAAGTGGGCAGCAGGCCTTACAGGTATCGGCTCCTTGCTCGGGTCTATGTTCAGCATCTTGATGGTCAGCTCCTTTATCATAGGCAGCTTCTCGTCTATCCTGCGGCTGTCAAGGTGCCTCAGGTCAAGATGAACATACTCAAGACCAGATTCACGATCTTTAAATCCCCTGCCTGCAGCAATCTCGCTTATTATCGCGCGCGATACTATGTCCCTTGGGGCGAGCTCCATCTTGCTCTTTGCATACCTTGCCATGAAGCGCTCTCCCTCTGAGTTCAGCAGGTAGGCTCCTTCGCCCCTCGCGGCTTCTGTTATCAGTATGCCGCTTGGTATCAGCGCCGTGGGATGAAACTGAACGAATTCCATGTCCTTGAGCGGGAAGCCTGACCTGAATGCCATTGCCGTCCCGTCTCCGGTGTTCGAATAGGAGTTGGTGGTGAGCCCATACGCCCTTGAGAAGCCCCCTGTTGCTATTATCATTGATTTCGACCTGAACGCCTTGACCTTGCCGTTTGAGATGTCGAATGCAACCAAGCCGTACGCAGCTGCAGCGTCAGATATGATGGAGGTGGCAAAATGCTCGTTGAATATGTCGATGTTCTTGTAACTCAGAAGCTCATCATAAAGCGAACGCATCATGAAGAACCCTGTCTTGTCAGCCGCAAAGGCGGTCCTTGGGATGCTCATGCCTCCAAAGGGGCGCTGCGACACCCTTCCTCCGCCTATCCTGTTCCACGGCACGCCTATGTGGTCAAAGAACTTTATCTCCTCCGGAGCTCCCTTGACGAGTATCTCAACGGCATTCTGGTCCGCTAGGTAATCGGATCCCTTCACAGTGTCATATGCATGCAGGTCTTCGCTGTCTTTATTCTCTTTCGGGTAAAGGACTCCTGATATGCCTCCTTCAGCGGCTACAGAATGGCTTCTCATCACATGAAGCTTGGAGACCAGTGCAATCCTGAGCCTTCCTTTTGATCTATGGCTTGCATGTATTGCAGCAGTCAATCCTGCAATGCCGCTACCCAAGATTACAATATCGTAGTCAAGAAGCTCCATGATTAGTAAAAGAGGTCAAAACTAATAAAATGTGCTTATTTTGCATCTTGTATCGATGTACAATATGCATCAAATCCACAGCGCGTCACTTGACCACCGTGCCATTGTACTTCCTGCCGCTTATCGCCAGGGAGAGCTCGTTTATATCGTCATTCACAAACCGCACCTCTATGTTGCCTCTCTTTGCGAGCTTGCTCGCCACAAGATCGAATACGAAGTTCGATCCGGCTTCCCTCGTGTCCCTTATCGACGCGATCTCTATCATCCTGTTGTGCGTCACTGTATCAAGCTTCTTCGCCCCTTTTTCCGATGGAGGCCTGTCATAGATGTATGCCTCCTTGCTCACGTTTATGAGCGTCTTGCTGCCTGCGACCTCGCACGCGAGTATCGCAACGGAGTCTGTTGATATGCCAGGAAGCAGTCCACCCATGACTACGATTCCATTGTTCTTGGTCGCCGTCCTAAGCTCGTTAAGGTCTGTTACTATATTCGGGTAAACATCCATGTCAGAGAGCAGGTCCTTGACTATGAGCGCATTTATCCTTGTTATTGCGATTGCTATCTCGTCAAGAACTGCCTCGTTCTTGATTATCGGCCTGGATGATTTTATGTACAGCCTTGAAGCGTACCCTCCACCGACCGTGATTATGAACTTGTTCCTGCTGTACTTCTTCAGGATGGTGGACAGCCTTCGTATATAGGAAACATTGGCCCCGTTCCTCCTGGATATTATGCTGCCGCCCAGTGATATGCAGATGGTATCGGTCATTGCATCACTATTCCTCATTGTTCAACAAATATAATAGTATCGCCTTTTCAACCAGCATCTTGTTGGCTGCCTGCTGCCATGCTATGCTCTGTTTTCCGTCAAGAACATCCGAGGTTATCTCCTCCCCGCGGTGGGCAGGAAGGCAGTGCATCACCCTTGCGTCCTTCTTCGCGTACTTCAACACCCTGCTGTTAATCTGGTATCTTGAGAACATCTTCCTCCTCTTCGCAGCCTCTCCTTCCTCCCCCATGCTTACGAAAGTGTCTGTGTATATGACATCGCAGCCCTGGAGCCCTCCCTCAAGGTCATTGGATATCTCCACCAAAGAGGAACTCTTTATCGCTTCGTTCACATAATGCATGTCCGGCTTGCACCCGTCAGGCCCTATAAGCGACACGTCAGCCCCCATCTTGGCCGCAGTTACCATCAGTGAATTGGCCGTGTTTGTAGCAATATCGCCTACGAATGCTATGTGCAGCCCCTTGATCTTCCCGAACACCTGCCTTATGGTGTATACATCGCTCAGGGCCTGGCACGGGTGTTCAAGGTCTGTAAGCGCGTTTATCACCGGCACAGAGGAGTATTTGGCCAGCTCCTCTATATCCTTCTGCCTGCCCATCCTTGCAGCTATTATGTCAACGTAAGAGCTCAGGACCCTCGCGGTGTCAGCGATGGTTTCCCCTCTCGCGATCTGCGATGTCCTGGTGTCAAGGTATATGGAGCTTCCTCCAAGCTGTATCATTGCGGATTCGAACGATACTCTTGTCCTTGTTGACGACTTCTCGAAAAGTAGCGAAAGGATCGGCCTCGTCTTTGATAGGGGGTGCTTTGACCTGTCCTTCAGCGAATCGGAGAGCTGGAACAGCCTCCTTATCTGGGCAGGTGACAGATCCATTGAGCTAATCAGGTTCAATTTACCTACCCGAAAATCATTCCTAATCCGCTTTCGCTCTCGTTTCTCTCTTTCTCTATCTCTGCGATTACTTTGGCCTCAATCTCCGGGTCTGCCCTCTTTATTCCAGGAATGGTTTTTTTAAGTTTCGGCTCGGCCTTGTTCAAAAATTCTTCCACAGCGCTTATCACAATGTAATATTTGTCCCTGTCGAGCCCTAGGCTTATCCCGTCCTTTATCCAGTAGTCCTGCCTTGCGAATATTATATTGGCGTCCTCGTCTGCCTTCATCTTCTCCAGCTGTTCCCCGGTGAAGCTCTTGTCTAGGAATGGATCATAGCTCATGACTTTCTTGGCGTTTTCTGCATCCTTCTGATCGCAGATATATGTCCGTATTGGAATTCTAGCACCTCAAACCTTTACCGCGTTTATGAAGCCTTCCCTGCCTGGCCTGTTGGTCACCATGGCTCTCCCCTCGTCAGTATCTATAACCGTGCCCTTAGTGATTATGTTAAGCCTTGCGAAATTCCTGTTATCCTTCGACTCCATGATGGCCTTGATCTTCACTTTCTTGTAGCTCTTTCCGACAAGCAGGTTTGCGAATCCCGCGTACTGCAGCCTGTCTTTGCCGTTCCCACCCCGGCCTCTCATCCTCTTGACCACGCTCTTGTCCGCAAGCTTCGTAGATGAGAAGTATCCTCCCATCTCGTGCCTTTTCTTGTCCCTGTTCTTCAGCCTTACTTTGCCGTTCCCTTTAAGCTTCCTGCGGGATTTTCCATGCAATTGCGATCCAAACTGGCTCATATTTATCACTAAGTATCGTTATAATTAATAATATATACGATATAAAGGGTTTTAAATCAGTTGGTCAATGGCACAAATGCAAAAAAGATCATCATGTACGAAACCCCGAAACTAAGCCCAGCCCCTGCGGCTGCCCTTGCAAGAAGCGATTCTGGCACAGAGGAGGTGATAGCTGAAGCCAGGAGACTGTCAAGAGGAAAAGATTTTGCCCTGATACTGAACCCGTCGAGCGGAATAGAGGACAGGCTCCTGCCTTCCTACATAAATGCAGCAATAAGGAGATCCGACAATAGCCTTCGCTCCAGGTCATTCGCGCTTGAGATAATGCTTTTCGTGTCGGGGACCATGAACATAGGGAATGCCATAGAAAGGGCAAGCGCGCGAGGCAGCGAATTCATAATATTTTCAAGCAGCCCAAGGATCCTTGAAGCTCTTGTCTCCAGATTCAAGTTAAAAATAGTGAGGAGATACAAGCTGAAGCTTCATCCGGAGAAAAGCAGCAGGATTGCCATCATACCAATAAGAGATGATAAGCAACGGTAGTTGCTGCATAGCCCGCGGCTAGGCCTATGATTGCAGTAGCCAGCCACGAGAAGATTATAATGAACATGGGCCTCCTCCTTATCATCCTTGTCCTATAGCTGACTCCGGCACCGTAAAGGCTTGCGGTGAATATCTGCGTATTTGATGCCGGTATGCTCAGGATTGTCGCGAGCTCGACAAGCATTACTGAAATCGATTGCAATACAAACGCGTTGAGATACCTTAGCGAAATGATCTCATTCCCAATCCTGTTCAGCTCTCCCTTGCTCAATAGCAGGCTCCCCGCCACTATCGCAGCTATCGTTATTATTGTGGCGTAGATCTGGTTTGTCAGCCCTGATACAGATGCAAAAACGAATCCTATTGTGTTTGCTCCAAGTACAAAGGCGGTGAGGAAGGAGACCGCTATAAGCAAAAGCTTTAGCCTCCCGACAGCTACCCAGATCCTAGAGCTTTCCATACGCTTCCTTGCGATCTTCATCAATGCGAGTGTAAGCATGCCTGCAAATGCAGCTGAAAGCACCCAGAAGGCCACCATATAAAACACGAATATGGTGTTCGGCATCTTTCCATACGCGATCTCTATGCCTATGAGTATCATGGCAAAAGTTACGGTTAACGATTGCGGGACCCTGAGGCGGTGTGCGATAATGAATACTAGAAGCGCTATTGTTAGCGCTATTGCCACGAGATACCCAGACTGCGCGGGCATGATGGCGGCCAACCCTGCCTTAAGCAACCCTCCCTGGATTAAGAATCCGGATACGTAACCCAATATCGTTATAAATATGCCCGCCTTCTCCCCCACTATCCTGCTGGATATGACTGCGCCTGAGCATGCCGATAGGTTATTTCCAGATACGATAGCCACCAAGAGGAAGAGCAATGCGTATATCAGCAGGGCAAGCAAAGAACCACTACGTTATCACAGAACTCATTATGCTGACTATCATGTCAGACGTGTCCTCGCACGCATCAAGTATGTCATCCGAAAAATAAGCCACGCTCTGGACATAATAAAAAGACCTGAAATCCATCCTGTGCTCATACGCATAGTCCAGCAGCGCATCCTTCAGTACGTCCCCCTCATGCTCTATCACCTTTATCTTGGCCCTGATTCGCCTAGCTCCTTTTAGCGTGTTTGCTTTATGCATCTCATAAAGCAGTATGAGCGCAGAATTTATCAGGCTAGTGAGAGCGAGGAGCCTTGTTTTAGTATATCTGTCTATGTCTTTCTTCGTCTTCCTGTATCTCACTATCGCCCTTGACAGGTTGAATATTATATCTACTATGTCATCTTCCTTATTCAAGAATTGTATGACATCGTCTATCAAGTTAGGCGCTATCCCTCCAGATGTCACGGAATTGGTTATCTCGAATACCTCGTTATCTGCAATATGTTCTATTTCATGTATGGTGTCCAGTGCATTTGACCCGTTTATTATCTTGACAAGTATCTTGTTTGCGGCAGCCGCCTGGTCTATTATCCTCTTGCTCCTATCGAATACGTCGTACTCCATGCTCCCATAGAGTATCCTGTCAAGAATCCTCACGCTTACCCCTCATCCTCAAACTCTGAGTTTATGACTTTGTATATGGCTTCCGCCTTCTTCCTGCCGACCCCGTCGACCTTCATGAGCGTTTCGACATCAGTAGCGGCTATGTTCCTGATTGTCTTGAAGTGCCTGAGCAGCTCGTGCGCCAGCCGAGGCCCTATTCCAGGCACCGAACTGAGCATCATCGCCTGCCATTGGTATGTAGTATGAGCCTTCTTTAGGCCCATCACCCGGGGTTCCCTACTGTCTTCTCCCTGCTCCCTCTCTGCAAACTTAGAAAGTATGACTGCAGTCTCCTCTGCGCTAATGGAATTTATAACCTGCACATTGTAATCCAGGTACAATTTAAGCACGGTCCCCATTATTACATTGCTGCCCAATCTGTAGTCGCCTTCATACCCCTCTATTATGAGTATCGGCTTCTCGAAGCTCTCCTTGAGCCTGCCCAGCTGGTCGAAGAGGCGGTTGTCGATTATTGAATTCTCAAAATCGGACACAGTTTTCCTTTCAATGCAGATCCTGTCAGACACGATATAATCCCCGACAGGGAGCTGCGCGAAGCTGAGGTCTATGCCAAACTCGGAAAGCGACTGCAGTATATCAAGATTCCTCTCCCTATTATCAACGATTATCCTGAAAGCCTGCATGATAGATAAATGTTCTCTACCTATTTAAGTATATTGTCTAAAATTAGCGTGAATCCATGTCAAGGAAGCTGAGCACGAGGAAGAGGCCCGCAAGGGATAAGCACATGATCAAAGAACAGGAGAAGATTGAGGAGGGCGTCTTCGAGAAAAGGACAGTGATGGCGCTATGGAGGATGTTCAACCATAACATAATCTCTAAACTGGATTTCATGATCGCGAAGGGAAAGGAAGCGAACATCTACGTCGCGGATGCTGGCAAGGAAGTGAACGAGAGCTACGTGATACTCAAGATATTCCGCATTGAGACGTCGAGCTTTGACAAGAGGATAGACTACATGCTCGGAGATCCCAGGTTCGAGAAGATAAACAAAAGGGACATGTATTCCGTGGTAACCACATGGTGCAAGAAGGAGTATGGGAACCTGAGGATTGCAGAGATGGCAGGAGTTCATGCGCCGCTGCCGTACTACTTCAAAGACAATATACTCGCCATAGAGTTCCTAAGCAATGAGGATATGCCTGCGCAGACGCTAAAGAACACCAGGCTAGAGGATCCGGAACAAGTGCTTGATGCAATACTGGGTGACATAAAGAAGCTTTACTCTGCAGAGCTTGTGCACGGAGACATAAGCGAATATAACATACTCATGAAAGGCGATACACCATACATAATAGATTTTGGCCAGGCAGTAGTGCTTAACCATCCAAAATCAATGCTCTTCCTAGAAAGGGACATCCACAACATACTTTACTATTTCAGCAGGAAGTATAAGGTAGAAAGGGATGAAAAGGAAACCCTTTCATATGTAATGAAGAAATGACAGGCTGCAAAGTCATATTGTAGGTATGTTGAAACCCTTCTGCTTAAGCGTATCCTTGTCCATTATGCTGTACCTGTATATTACATCTCCCTTTTCGTCGCCCTGCACCACCCACGGCCTTACTAGGACTATGTCTCCCTCCTTTATCCAGAACTGCCTCTTCAGCCTTCCTGGTATAGCACATATCCTCTCCTTGTTGTCAGAACACTGGACCCTGAATTTAGAGGCGCCTAATGCGTTCGAAACGACCCCGACTATCTCATTGTCCCTCGGCAGCACTATCCTGCGCTCTTCGGTCTGCCCAGGGCGCTTCCTGTAGCTTCCATGCCCTCCCCTATGCTGTGGTCTTCTCTGCATCTAAAAATCCTCTATGAGTTCTTTACAGTGTACCTGGCTCCGCATGCCTCGCAGACTATCGTGGTGTATCCCCTGTCCACCCCTGCAACGTGCGTGTCTGGCTTGTGGCACTCCTTGCACACTATGTACATCTCGAAGTATCTTTTTATCTTCTCGTTCAGCGTGTTTGCCGATACCTTTGTCATTATGCTGAGTTTCTGCTCATCCAATGTTACAGGGGCTGCAAGCTCTTTAGTCAAGTACTTGGCAATGTCTCCCCTGTCTCTCCTGGCCACGTTCGCTATCTGAGATATGTTCTTTATTATTGTCTTGTTTCCCTGCAGCAGCGAATCCACTTCTGGTATCTTGAAATCTACCTTCTCCTCAGACAGTCCAGGCAGCAGTTCAAACGCCCTGTCAAGCAATTGATCATAGTTCAATTTGGCACCTTGTTAATGTCAATAATCAATGAACGCCAATTTATATAAGGTTTTGTAAGTGAACTATATATGCAGCAGATAGGCGGGAAGCTAGGGGTTTTCCACACCACAAGTCCCCTTAGGTGGGCCAATGCTAGCCGAGTATAATATAGGTGCATGGGACCCATGTTGAAATGTTGAGATCCTGCCTTTGGTGGTAGCTCTCTATATGAATCGGGCCAGGCCGGAAGGAGCAACCCTAAGTATATAGTGTCTGTGCATGCGCACCCACACGTACAAAGGGCTATGCTCTAAAGATACAGGATTGAGTGGATTCATGGCAATCCTATGCATCTTTATTATGCAAGGCTGCTTCTGCTGCGCTTTACCCATGCTGGGTTCGCCTAGTGGTAGGGCGGCAGGTTGCTAACCTGTTTGGTCGCAAGACCTACACGAGTTCGATTCTCGTACCCAGCGTTTATGCTCATTCAAAAACAGGATATGTATCATTCGAACGGATTCACTACCTTTATTCCAGGCACTCTCTTAAAGTCTTTAACATTTTCCGTAACTATAGTATTAATCCCATTTTCTTTCATCGTTTCGGCTATAAGCGCGTCCCAAAAATGCACTCTGTATTCATCTGAGGCTTTGGCTGCATTTCTAACAGTATTATAGGTATAATTATATTTTACCCAGCTTTTTGCCGCAACAAAATCGTTTATTATCTCCGAAGCCAGCTTCTTATCAATCGGAATTGAGATGCTTTCAGTAAGTACGCTAAAAAGCTCTCCGAGTATCTGATTTGATATAAACGCTCCTTTTCCAGAGTTTATTAACTCATTCATCATATTAACACAAATCTCATGTTTCTTAGGATCGCTAGCGTCAAATGCATAGACCAAGACCGAGGTATCATAGAATGATTTATCTTCCATGCCATTCACTCCTGTTGCCTAGTATCTTCCCCATCTTAAACCCTTTATTCATGAGTTTGAGTAAATGCTCATCTGCCATATCCTGATTCTGCTCAGCCCAGTTCTTTATCGCTTCTGACAATGCCTTGCCCAAAGCGCCCTTTCGCCTTCCGTATTTAACATAAGCCGCCTTCCTAAACCTCTTCTCAGATTCTTCCTCAACGCTTACTGTTATTGTCTTCGTCATATAGATATATTTACATCACATATATTTAAATCTTTTGCATTTAAATATTTATCCGCAAATCTTCGTATAGTGGTTAAGGGCTGAACAAAATTCCTGTTCTCGTACCCAGCGTTTTTTCTCTTAGACAAAAGCTGCCTTCTGAAAACAAGGAATCATACTTGTGTGTAAACTCCAGCCAATTTTTTTAACGAATTTTATGTGTAATGGAATTAATTGCGCCAATACAGCCTGTAAGGTTTTCTTCTATCTTCCTGCAGCCTAGCCTAGAAAATTCCTCACTTGTATTAATTCCTGTGGTAATCGCAACAAAATTTATGCCTGCCTTCCTAGCAGCTTCAAAGTCTGATAACTGGTCTCCGATGAAAACGGCTTCGGATGGTTTCAAGTTAAAAAAATCCAGGATGTCATCAAAAACTCTTGGGTCAGGTTTCTTGTAGGGACTTGATTCGGCCCCATGCACATATTGAAAATATCCTGATAAACCATGTTTATCAAGGTGTTCAATAATCCTCCCTTTCTGCTTAGCCGAAACAATGGCAAGCCCAAATCCCTTTGCTGATAATGCCTGTAATACCTTTTTTGCATCATCAAAAAATCTCAGGTTAATTGGGTTGTATATGTTAGTATACTCTTGCATGTACCTTTCAATATCTGCATTTGGATAAAGGTTAGCAATCATTTCTGAATGAGGCCTGCCCCAAAGCGAAAAATAATCATTTTTATTTGGAGGGGTTAAGCCAAGATTTCTTGCTGTTTGCGCATCTAAACTATACAAATAATCATGAGACCTGACTAATGTGTCATCATAATCAAAGATTACCAATTTAATCGTATCTTCACCTATAACTTCTATGTGCACACCCCTTTAAATAAGGAAAGCGCCAAGAAAATGAACCTCTCCCGAACCCCCATTTAAATGAGGCTTTAATTAGAGCCCATCAGCAGGCATCAGCGATTGAAAACGCGTTTTGCGCTCTTTGGCATGTCCCTGGCCATCTGCTCAAGTCCAGACGCTTCCTTCAGTCGCGTCATAGCCTGCTTTATCTCCTCAATATTCGATCCGTCGTATCTGATCACCTGCTTATGCTCAAAACCAGAATTTGAGTCATTAGAAGGCATGATCACAAGTCCGTTTCTCCTCCACGTAAGCCAGCGGAGTATGTATTCAGGATAGTCATCCACAAGGAGCTTCCCATACACCAGCCCCTTGTCCCTTGTCAAAGTCATGTCTACATCGGGAAGGTGCTTCTGCAGCCATTTGATTTTGCCTGACCATGCCTCTGGATTGTCAATCGGAGCCTGGCTGAGTATCATTATTCTGTATCCCTGCTCCTGCGCTATCTTCAATATCTCCCATCCCAGCTCAAGCTTTGGCAGGTTCTTCCACCACTCCGAAGTCGCAGTTATAGCATCTACCCTGGCCTTGATGTGATCTGGCCCTTTCCTTATCGGCCCTACGAAATGCGGCTCTTCGTCTCCTCTTAGCCTTTCCAGATCCTTCAATATCTGCCCGTCATAATCGCACAAGGTTCCATCCATGTCAAAAAGAGCTACATTATCAATGCTCATGGTTGCGACCTCATTTGCCTTTCCTGCTCTTCAGCTCTGCTGCCAGCTCCTTTACCTTGGCCAGCACCTCCTTTTCAGTATTGAACATCTTATCAACAAAATAAGGGGTAAACGGGCTATATTTGTTGAACGGGAAGTATAGGAAGACCTTCTTTCCGGTGCTGTGGGCATGCATTCTTTCGCTGTCCACCCCACTGGAGTAGACTAGGCCTGACAGGTGTATTACGACGATATTTGACTGGTCTATTAGGTGGTAATCTCTCCTCACCGTTTGGTTTGCTGCTATCTGCACGATCCTGGAATCCTTTCCATACTTCTTGTATGCGCTCAGGTCTACGCTCCTCGGGTCAAAGACTATCGCTATCTTCCTCAGCTTGTTTATGAATGATGACAGGGCCTTGTAGCTCTTTTTCCTGTGTTCCATGGAGAAGCTTGTGTACACCTTTATCATGTCTGGATTGTATATCAAGTTGTATAGGGTAAGCGGATCCTCGTCTATACCTATAAGGTAATTTTTCTTTCCAAGAGTATCGCTTATGAGATCGGCAGTGTAGATCTCCAGCTCTGACCAGAGCATGAGTTCATACATGTCAAGCTTTGCGTCTTTCCATTCCTTCATCCTTCCGAGAGAGCTTTCCATCTGGTTGGCAGTGGATATTATCGTTATGAAGAAATCCGGCTTCAGCTCCTTGAAATCCCCTATATCAAGCAGGTTGACAGGCCCGTTCTTCCACCAGAAGGCAGTGTGCCCGTCTATTATGTAATCTACTTCAGGGTCTTTTTTTATCTTGTCACTTATCCTATGAAGTGCATTGGACTTCATAACCCCAAGCACTTTTTTGTCAAGTCTCAGCAGCGTATTGGGAGTCACGTTCTCATTCAATTCCGCCGCAACATTTAGCATCTCATCTACAAGGTTAATTATCTTGAGCCTCTTGCCCTTTCTTTTCGCCATCTGTGCCGCTCTCCCTTCTATAGAGATGCGGTTCGATCCGGCTACAGAAGTGCTGAACACTATCATGATATTAGAATGAATCTTCAAGTTTATAAATGCAAGCAGGAGTGCATCTCGCTTTCATATACTTGGAACCCCATGCAGATAAGGCCAGCACTGATAATCATGACAGGGAGTATCTGACAAACCTGACGATTCTGTGTTCAGTTATTGCCGGTTATTATTATAACTACGCTCTTTCTGTCAAAAATCTCCCTGTTCCTTTCATATAGCTTTGCAAACCCAGCAAATCCTGCTGCGCCCCCTGGCTCCGATCCGATTCCCATGCGCTTCAGCATGATTACAGCGTTCCTAATCTCGTCTTCTGATACAGAAACCCCCATACCACGCGTCTTTTTCAGTGCATCGAGTCCCTGCGAACCGAAGATGGGATACCCTACAGCTATTGCATCTGCAGATGTCATGGGCTTAACATATTTTATCCTGCTACTGGATTCGTATGCCTTAATGAGAGGATTGCACATGTCTGATTGCGATGCGACCAGTTTTGGGTATTTATTTATCATTGAAAGCATCCTGAATTCCCGAAGCCCTTTGTATGTCGCAGAAAGAAGAGTCGCACTGCCTACAGGCATGAATATGAAATCAGGGGTTTTGTACTTCAGCTGCTCAATCACTTCGAATATGATGCTCTTCTGCCCCTCCTTCCTGTAATGATAATCCCCGCATAACATGGACTTGTTATCCTTGGAGAATCTCTCTGCGGTTTCAATGGCCTTGTTGAAATCTCCATCCACCTTTATTATCCTGGCACCATGGCTTTTTATTATCTCTATCTTCTTTTTGTTTGCGTCCTTGCTTATGAATATTGTCGCGTTTATCCCTGCAAGTTTGGAGTACCGCGCGACGGATATCCCCATATTCCCCGTAGATGCACAGCACACGTCCCTGAATCCGAGCTCGACGGCTTTGCTCAGTTCGACAGCAGAACCCCTGTCCTTAAATGAACGTGTAGGATTTTTTGTTTCGATTTTCAGCATTATCTCTTTTGATTTATATCTCATGCTTTTTAACGGAGTACCAAAAGAACCGCCATCTATTTCAAATTTATCTATCGGGAAGAAGTCTATGTATTTTGATTGGCCTATCTTCTGTTTCCTGAAATTTTTTCCCAGGCTAAGCGTAGAATAATCAAAATGCACTTCGAGGATCGAGTTGCACCTGCTGCACTTCGATGCATTGTCAGGCTCTATATGCCTGCATTTCGTGCACGCTACCTTGTACTTCATCAATCCACCTGGTTAGAGATGCATACGCGAATCTAAATAGATTATGTAAAAAAAGAAATAGCTTTGTATTGATTGCCATTTTTACCTTCTTTCCATTTGGCCCCGCAGTTCTTGTACAACTGCCAGATGCACAATTCCTGTATTTTGTACTAAACAAATAGAGCCAACATTAAAGAACCCGCGTACTCCGTCAGTGCGGAAAGTTGCTGAAAAAGAACTAAAAAAGAAAAAGAATAATTATAAAAAAATAAAAATAAATCTGGTTTACTAGCTGTCTATCAGGTTCCTTACTGCGGTGAGTCTTCCTCCGAGCTTGGTTCTGCTGCAGGTTCAGATGAACCGGAGCCTACAAGTTCGCCTACTGCGAACCTAGCCCGTACATCGGTTATCCTTACCTTTACAGTTTCTCCCTGTTTTGCGTCCTTCACAAAGATGACAAAACCGTCTTTCTTTGCTAGTCCGTCTCCCTTAGATGCTGTTGCATCTATGGTCACTTCCACTTCGTCTCCGACTTTCACTGGCTTAGGCAGGAAATAATTCGGGTTAAGGCCTCTTCCGCCTCTGTCCCCTCCTCCTCTCCTTTCTCCTCTGTCGCCACTTCCCATGTCTCTTGGCATTCTATTTTCCTCTGTAGGATCAGCGATTTCCGCTTTACTACTTCGACTACATATATGTCGGCCTCATTTATAAATCTATCGCTGAAAAACGGCAGTTTTCAGTCATAAACAACGGCAAATGGACCTATTTCACGCTTTTCAACGATTTGATGTCTTTGACAAGATAATCTGGATTTACCTTCTTGAGAACATAAACCGGGTCGATTCCGTCTCCCACCGCGCAGCACGTGATCCCTGCGAACCTTGCCGTAAAGACATCAGAGGCCATATCACCAACGTATATGCACCTTCTCTTGCCGTATCTGAACCTGTCAACTATCATCATAAGCCCGGTGGGATTCGGCTTGTACCTCTTTATGCTGTCAGCGCTCAGGACAAAGTCCACATGCTCCAGGACGCCGAATTTCCTTGCCTCTATAAAGAGCCTGTATCTGTTTGCATCGCTGAATATCGCTATCTTCTTCCCCTTTCGCTTCAGGTGTTTGAGCAGGTCTATGGCTCCAGGCTTCAACCTCGGCTTGTAGAACATGGAATAGAGGCTGTAGGTCATGGTATACAGTTTATTGATCCTCTCCTTCCTCCTGAACTGCGGCACAGTGTCTATTTTGTATAGCTCCTTGTTGCCCATTATCCTGGCCACGCTATACCTCCTATTAAGCAGCCTCAACGCCTTCAAGAGTGAAGTTGATGTCGACAGGGTGCCGTCCCAATCGAAGATGAAAAGGTCGTACCTATCGACTAGCATAAGGTTATTAATATTATCAACAAATAAAAATCAGTATGATGATAAGGGTGATCGCCGAGCACGTGCAATGACGATCGGTAGGCAGTCTGATTTTATGTCAACCAACCAAGCACCCAAGCAAACTGTACTCGAAAGGCTCCACAAGAAGAGCATATCCGCCAAGGATATAGCGAGTCAGTACTGGTGCGAGAAGCAGATGGAGCTGAATTGCATATACGGCACTAAGTTCACTCCGGCCATGAATAAGGGCATGGCGATACACCAGGTGATGCAGGACCAGGTATACAAGGCGCTAATAGTAGAACCCGTATCATATGCCGACAGGATGTACAAGACCGCATATGAAAATATATTGACTCTAAGCACCCTAATGGAGAAGGGAGTTTCAAGGGAGCTGAAGGTCTACGGCTCCTTCAGCGGATACAACATTGTCGGGCAGATAGACGAGCTTCGAATGGTTGATGGCAAGGTAGTCATAGTAGAGAACAAGACGACTTCGGACCCGACAAGGCTTAACCCTGCATTTACAAGGCCGCACATCGTGCAGACCATGCTGTACAGGAGGATGCTGGACGAATTAAGGAAAGGCGCATACGGGTACCAAAACCTTGACGTCTACTATAATCTCAGTGAAATGCAGCTTTCAACACAATTCATAGACGGCCTGAAGAGCATCGGGGTCAAAGAAGACATGCTCTCAATCCGATCCATATATGCAAAGATGTTCGAGAGGACAATGCTGATGCCTGAGCTGAGCGACTCGCTTATAATACATTACGTGAGTAGAAATACTGATAGTCAAGTGGCAGACATGGCCTTCAAATACGATGAAAACGCGCTGAACCATGATATAAAGCATGCAATGGAGTATTGGACGGGCCAGAGGGAAGCCGCTCCGGTCGTAGAAGAGGAAAAATGGAAATGCAAACCATGCAGGTTCTTCGGCAAGGAATGCAAGGTATGGTGGCAGAAATGAAGCCTGGAGAACTCAGCAAGGACTCATTGAGAAAGAAATTCTCAAAGAACCCATCAGAATATTACAAAGTAGCGCTTTTTGATGAAGAAGGGTTCAGCAGGCATCTCTGCAGGATATGCGGCAAGAATTTCTGGAGCATGAAGGACAGGGACGCGTGCGATGACCCAGAGCATACTGAGTACAGCTTCTTCAAAGAGAAGCCCAAGCGCGTGTCATATGTTGATTTCTGGCGCGACTTCGCGAAATTCTTCAAGAAGAACGGGCACGATGAAATAAAGAGGTATCCTGTAGTGAGCAGGTGGAGGCAAGACCTGTACTTCACGATAGCCAGCATACAGGATTTCCAGAGGATAGAAAACGGGGCCATGTCATTCGAATACCCGTCAAATCCGCTCATAGTCCCGCAGACATGCCTAAGATTCAGCGACATAGAGAATGTAGGGGTGACAGGAAGGCATTTCACCAGTTTCATGATGGCTGGGCAGCATTCATTCAACTACCCGAAAGAGGGATACTTCAGGGACAGGACGATAGAACTGAATTTTAAATACCTGACTGGCGTGTTGGGAGTCAGGAAGGATGATCTGGTCTATTCGGAAGACGTCTGGGCCATGGGTGATTTTTCTGAATTCGGTCCGTGCCTTGAGAGCTTCTCGAACGGGCTTGAGCTTGTCAACAGCGTATTCACCCAGTTTGAGAGCGTGGATGGCAAGGCGATGGAACTCGATGCAAAGGTTGTCGATGTCGGATGGGGATTCGAAAGGCTTATGTGGTTTTATTCAGGCTCGGACACTGCCTATGAAACCGTCTTCCATGACATACTGAAGAAACTGGAAGGCAAGCTGAATTTTGAGCCGGACGGCAGGCTATTCAAGAAATTCAGCGCCATGTCGAGCGAACTCGACATAACAGAGAAGGGAGGGAAGGCGAAGGAACTAGAAGCGGTCAGGAAGGCCGGGATATCATACGATGATTACCAGAAGAAGATAAAGCCAATGCAGGCATTATACGCGATCCTCGACCATACAAGGACGCTGCTTTTCGCAATAACAGACGGAGCCCTCCCATCAAATGTCGGCGGCGGGTACAATCTCAGAATAATACTGAGACGGGCCCTGAGCTTCATAGATGAATATGGCTTCGAATTTGGCCTTAATGACATTGCCGAACTCGAGGCAAAGGAGCTCAAGCCGCTCTTTCCGGAGCTATCGGAAAACCTCGGGCTCTTTGCAAAAGTTGTCGGGATTGAGGCAAACCGCTTCTTAAAGACAAGGGAAAATGCAAACAAGATCATAGGCGGGATAATATCAAAGGGCAGGAGCATATCTGCGGAGGAGCTGAAGATCCTATATGAGAGCAACGGCGTGACACCCGAGCTGATAGAAGCTGCTGCATCAAAGAGAAACGTGAAGATAGGGCTGCCTGACAGGTCATATGAGGACATAATAAAAGGGGATTTTGTATCAAAAGAGGGGCCTAAAGGGCTCGGTATAGACATAACCGGCCTCCCAAAGACCGAGCAGCTTTACTATAAACTGGCAGAGGAGTCTGAGTCCAGGGTTTTAAGGTCTGAGAACAATTTAGTGGTGATTGACAGATCCCCGTTCTACCCTGAGGGAGGAGGGCAGGAAGCAGACCATGGCACAATAAACGGATTCAATGTCATAGATGTGCAGAAAATAGGCGATGTCATTGTCCACATAATGGAAAGTGACTCTTCAGGTAAAGACAGGATCAGGGAGGGAATGAAAGTGAAATGCATGGTGGATAAGGAAAGGAGGCTCAGGCTGATGGTACATCATACGTCAGTGCATCTCATGAGCGCAGCTGCAAGATCTGTCATAGGAAAACATGCATGGCAGGAAGGCACAAGAAAATCCTTCGGAAAGGCCCATATAGACATAGCGCATTATGACAGCCTCGGCGACGGCGATATAGAAAGACTTGAGGAGTTCATAAACAGCAGGCTCTTCAGGGGGATAACCGTCACGGTAAAGCAGCTCTCAAGAAAAGAGGCAGAGGAGAGGTACGGATTCGCCATATACCAGGGACACGGTGTGCCTGCACATATGATAAGGATGGTAGTGATAGAGGATAAGAATGGCAATCTGATAGATGCCGAGGCGTGCGGCGGCCTCCATGTTGCAGGAATGGAACAGGCAATCGGGATAGTCAAGATAATAAACACCGAGAGGATAAGCGACGGGGTTGACAGGATAGAACTCGTTGCTGGAAATGCCGCTGTCGACTACTTCAGGCGCATGGAAAATGAGCTTTCGGAATCTTCCCTTAAGCTGAATTCCGACAGGTTCTCCGTTGCGGATAGAATATCCGTAATCGACGGCGAGAACAAGTCGATGAGAAAACAGGTGCAGGCATACAAGGAACTGGCCGCGCAGCAGATCGCTGCTACCCTTTCCGGTTCTGGCCATATAGAAAAAGAGCTTGATTTGCCTAGGGACATGCTTAGGATGATAGCCACAAAGGTCGTCAGCCTAAACAATGCAGCCACAATACTATTGAATAACCAATCCGGCGAAGTCATCTGCATCTCAGGTGAGAGATCAAATTCGAATGCGCTTGCGCTGATAAAGTCAAAGGCAAGTAAAAGGAAATTTTCAGGAGGCGGATCTGCAAGGTTTGCAGAAGGGAAAATAACCTGATCCGGTGTTTCTATGGACAGTCTCCTGTACATTATCGTGGTATATCCTATCCTGTTCATACTGCCAGCATATGCAGCAAACGGGGCCCCAGTGGTATTCGGCGGGGGAATCCCGATAGACATGAATAAGAAGTTCAACAAAAAGCCCATATTCGGTAAGCACAAGACGGTAAAGGGACTTGTTTCCGGGATATCGTCCGGTATCATTGTAGGCGCCATCGAGTCCGCCATGCCGGGTTTGGGGTTCATGCTCTATATAGGGATAGCGCAATCATTCGGCACGCATTTTGGAGATCTGCTCGGCAGTTTCATAAAGAGGCAGCAAGGCTCAAAAGAAGGCCACAAGGCAGAGCTGCTGGATCAGTACCTATTCCTCATATTTGCATTCATATTCTCCATGCCCCTTGGCAACACTCCTGCGATATACGGTATCGTATTCATATTCCTGCTCACATGGCTGATGCACAGGTTTACAAACAAGGTGGCATACAGGCTACGGCTGAAGGATGTCCCGTGGTAGCTATCTACTCCATTTCCAGAGCCAGTTAAGTATCCCGGCTACGGCCACGGCCCCAAGTATCGCCGCCGGTATCCCGAGGTTAGGGATTATCCAGACCCATGGAAGAAGGTTTATGTAGAGTGCAACTACTATAAAAGAAGTGGTTGCCAAGGTATATCCCTTTCTCTTTATGCTTGTAGTGAATATCCTCCAGCCATCAAAGCTTGGCACAGGAAGATAGTTGACTAGCGCTATAAGGAAGCTCAGGAGGAAAGTGAGGGAGAAGAAGGTGTAAAAGAAGGATGCCGCTCCTCCCAGCATTCCTCCTCCGAGCGATTGCGCCTCGCCTATGAATACCCCTATCTTTCCTGTGGCATTCGCCTTCATGACATAGCTTCCGCTCGTGGTAACTACTGATACGTTCGAGTATGCGGCGTCCTGCTTGGCTGCGGCTTGCAGCTCTGTTATGTTGCTGACGTTATGTCCGTTCCACATCAATATGGTAGAATTGACTGCGAGTACGCTCGCAGCCGAGCCCTTTTCAGTGGCAGAGACAAACAGGTAGCTGTGGTAGAAATGCGGCATCACGTAGAAAAACATGAGAAGCATCGGGACAAGCATTATGACTGAGAGCAGCATATTGGATGCGACCCCGGCCGCAGAGATCCTGTTTTGCAGCTTTGCACCGAGCTTTTTTATCTTTTTTTCATCAGGCTCTACGAATCCGCCTATGGGGATTATGCCCAGCATGAGAAGACCTGAGGACAGCAGCCTTATCTTGGCTATCCTGGCCAGGATGCCATGGGAAAATTCATGAATAGATAGGATCAATGCGAGAGACAGTATACCTGCAAAGAAAGGTATGGTTATCCCTGGAAGGAGCGGTGCGACTCCTGGCACGCTGCTGTTCAGCCCGGCATAGTTCGGGACTGATGTGATGGTTGTGAACAGCGCTACAGCTATACCGTACAGTATCAGGGCGGCATTGTATCCCAACAATGCTATGGTATATAGCACAAAACCGCCAAGGGCCGCAATTGCGTATATTACATATACAACGAGATTTGGCTGGGAAGCCCCGGCGGCTGCAGTGCCGCTTTGAATCCTGGACGTCACATGAGGTATGTTTATGAAAGCAAACGAAAGGCTCGAATATGGAAGCACGACTATCAATATGAACAGCATTGACAATGTCCCGAAGGCTATCGCCCTCCTGCTGATATCCTTCTTGAATATAACGAGAGACAGCAGGCCAAAACCCATGACAAGCCCCCAGTCGGCCATCCCGTTCCACAGCCATTGCCTCTTCCCTGCCAGTTTTTCCATAAGCTTGATGCCGAGCTGGCTCTTTGCCATGTACACTCCGGAAAGGATCCTGGGGAAGTTATTTATCCTGAGAATAAGCTCTCCAGCGATTATTATGACAGCCAAAGAAGCAGCTACCCTGTAATATATCGGGCCTCCAGTATAGTAGAGATTTGCTATTATCGTGAAAAATAATACAAATAGCGCCACAGAGGCGTAATTTCTTGCTTTTTTTGCATTATCTGCACTAGGCGCATCTTTCATGAGGATATATTGCCACAAAAGCTATATATAAATAAGGTGTGCAATATCTCAATGCTCTCTATTGCATCAAAATCAAGACCATGGAGGGGATGTTTGCACCTAAAAGCTGGATTGTATGGAAGAATGCGAAGTGTGCGGAAGGAAATCGGACGAATTGTACCTTGTTGATATTGAAGGTGCACAGATGACCGTATGCAGGTCTTGCTCAGCCGGAAACGATATATTACAGACGTTCTCAGACAAGGCAAAACCAGAGCCCAAGCTGCGCAATATGCCGCAGAGAGACGCCGTAGGCGTTGTCGAGGACTACGGGAGGATAATAAGACGTGCAAGGGAATCTCTGGGCCTGCCGGCAAAGGTC
This sequence comes from Microcaldota archaeon, assembly GCA_021803945.1. Lineage (GTDB taxonomy): Archaea > Micrarchaeota > Micrarchaeia > Micrarchaeales > CABMGC01 > JAJZNA01. The sequence continues at coordinate 117,397 of JAJZKW010000001.1, read as the reverse complement.
CTCGCAGAGCGAATAAACGAGAAGGAGAGCACGCTTGTAAGGGTAGAGAAAGGGGATGCGCTGCCGGATGACAGGCTTGCAAAGAAGCTGGAAAAAGCCCTTAATGTAAAACTCCTGGTCACCGAGACTTCAGATAAGAAACTCTTTTCGTCCCAAAAGGCCAGCGGGATAACCTTCGGAGATTCCGTGATAATCAAGGATAAAAGGGGGAAAGGTAATTAGGTGGCCGTATCTCTGGGAAAACTTGTTTCGGAAGTTAGGAGAAAGATAGACTTCGAGGACATATCGGGCAAGGTCATAGCTGTAGACGCGTTTAACACAATATACCAATTCCTGTCTATAATAAGGCAGCCTGACGGCAGCCCACTTGTGGACTCAAAGAACAGGGTAACAAGCCACCTTTCAGGGATACTCTACAGGACTGTAAACCTGCTGGAATACAACATAACTCCGGTTTATGTCTTTGACGGCATCCCTCCGCTCCTGAAGAGAAGGACGCTTGAGGCAAGGTCAAACAGGAGAATGCAGGCTATGAAGGATTGGGACAAGGCGCTCAGAGAAGGCCAGATCGAAGAAGCAAGGAGCCATGCCATGGCAAGCACAAAAATCAATTCAGAAGTGATAGAAAGCGCAAAGGAGCTCCTTAAGTATATTGGTATACCGTTCATCCAGGCACCAAGCGAAGGCGAGGCGCAGGCCGCGACGATGGTTAGCGATGGGCTGGTCTATGCAAGCGCAAGCCAGGACTACGATTCATTCCTTTTCGGCGCAGAGGTTGTTATAAGGAACCTGACGATAAGCGGGAGGAGGAAATTGCCTGGCAAGAACATCTACATAGATGTAACTCCTGAGCGTGTATTGCTGAATGACCTCCTTGGTAAGTTCGGCATAGACAGGAGGCAGCTGATACTCCTCGGTATTTTGATGGGGACGGACTTCAATACAGGAATAGACAAGGTAGGGCCTAAGACCGCCCTTAAAATAGTCAAGGAGTACAAGACAGTCGATAAAGTCGTCAGGTATGCGAAGGAGAAGTATGGGATAGAATTCGATTCAGACCCGAGCGAGGTGGTCTCGCTCTTCGAGAATCCAGAATCCATACACATGGCAAAACCGGAGTTCCAGGAGCTCGTCGCGAAGGCCAGGCCGGACAAGCAGTCCTTAATCAAGTTCATGTGCGACGAGCATGATTTTTCGCAAGACCGCATAACGAAGTTCTCTGACAAGCTGTTAGAATTGAGGGGAACGAAGGGCCAGCGCGGTATTAATAATTGGCTGTGAAATAAAATAGTGATAATATGCAAAAAACCGTAAAGAAAAAGCACAGGAAAGTCGGACATGGATACAGGAAAAGGCTGGCTTCAAGGAAGAAAAAGGAAGTAAGGGCGAAGTTTCACAGCGGCAAAAGGAGAAGACGCTAGAAGGACACCTGCAATAGACCCAGATTAAGGACGCTCAGTGGCATTCCCGCACTTCGTTGCTGTGGCTATGCTATATCCCTGTACATCTTGTCATTGAATTCATATGCAGTAGTATCGTCGTCCTTGTCCACTTTAAGCTCCTTCAGGAGGTCATCCAGACTTCCGTAATCCTTAATCCCGTTGTCAAGGTCCATGGATATCAGCCTATCCTTGAATTCCGAATATACGATAAACGTCCTGTCAGTGTCCTTTGCTGCCACGACAACCCTTGAGGCCACGTTGCCCATTGCTATCAGGAGGCTGCATAGGAGCACAGCCTTGTCGAAAATATCCCCGGCACCGTACATTATTGTCTGTTCGGGTTTAAGCCAAAACTGCACAGGCAGGGAGATCGGGATTATCCTGTCCCTGACATACGCGTAAGCCAGCGCTGCCGCTTCAGGAAAATTTTCATCATAGTTGTATACTGGGAACTTGCCCTCTATCTCCTTTGCAAGAAGCGCTACGTTGTCATTCGACGGAGTGACAAGCTTGGGCAGATCGGCAGGATATAGCTCTTCATTGTCCTCTATCTGCTCCTTGTACCTCATTATTATCTCAAGATAGATGCTGTTGTAAGCCTTAAGAGAGCTGTTTTCATCCATTTTTCCCGATTAATCTTAGGCATGAGAAAATTATTAGAGCTATCGGAAAAACCTGCTTGGCCGTGGGGATAAGGCTTATTATTCAATACGCTATAATCATTTTGGTACGATGTTGCATATATCAGGCGCGATAAAAAAGCCGGGAAAAGAGATAGCACTATCTGGATGGGTGCATAGAAAGAGGGGGAGCGGAGGCATAATATTCATAGTGCTCAGAGACATGAGCGGCATCATGCAGGTTGCCATCAAGAAGGACAGCGTGGACGAAAGATCCTGGCGCATGGCAAGCGAAGCGACAGTGGAATCAAGCGTTGAAGTCGAAGGAACGGTCAAGGAGGACAAGAGGTCTCCTACGGGTTATGAGCTTACGGCAAGCTCATTCAAGAACATAAACGTCTCGGAACCGTTTCCAATTACAGAGTACCAAAGTACTGAGCTTCTGCTTGACAAGAGGCACCTATGGCTGAGAAGCCAGAAGATGATAAACATAATGAAGGCAAGATCGTATATATTCAGATACGCACGCGAATTCCTTGACAAGAAAGGGTTCTTTGAGATAACTCCTCCCATACTGACTAAATCGGCAGGAGAGACTGGTGCAAACCTCTTCGAGACGGATTTCTTCGGTAGCAAGGCGTATCTCACCGAGTCTTCGCAGCTCTATGCTGAAGCCATGGCGTTTTCCCTCGAGAGAGTGTATTCTTTTGCACCATCATTCAGGGCGGAGAACTCCAGGACGACCAAGCACCTAGCCGAGTACTGGCACCTTGAACCTGAGATGCTTTACCTGAACAACAAGCAGAGCATGGCTATCCAAGAGAAGCTCATATCACACATAGCAGAGAGGCTCGCATCCAGGAACGATGACATATTGAAATCGCTCGGAGCGGACAAGGACGACCTACTGAAGATAAGGCCACCGTTCAAGAGGGTAAGCTACGAGGAAGCTCTATCAATCCTGAATGATAAGGGCTTAAAGCTCAAGTGGGGAGATGACCTGGGAGTGGAAGAGGAAAAGGCTCTTACTGAGGCGGAAGAAAAGCCCATGTTCATATATAACTGGCCGAAGGAGATAAAGCCATTCTATATGCCGATAAACCCAAGGGATGAAAGGACCGTCCTGTGCGCAGACCTGCAGGCGCCAAAGGGTCATGGGGAGATAATAGGAGGGAGCGAAAGGATATGGAGATATGATGAGCTTATGGAAAGGATGCATGAAGTGGAACAGGCAAAGGGGATAAAATTCAACATGAATAACTATAATTGGTGGATCGAACTTAGGAAGTATGGCTCTGTGCCCCACTCAGGCTTCGGGATGGGCATAGAAAGAGTGATAAAGTGGATGCTCAATCTGGACCACATCAGGGATGCAATACCATTCCCAAGGATGTCGAACAGGCTCGAGCCATAATGTATTTATATCACAAATAGCCGTATTATATGTATTTAGAAGGGTGGAGCTATGTCAACGCAAGATAAAAGCGAAAGAACCATATATTTGGGATGCATGGACTTCAGGCTCCCTGGGCCATTTGATTGCAGGAACGCCGGAGGGGCAACCATGGCACTGCGAAAAGAAATAGAAATGTTATTTGCGCAACATCCGGAGACAACAGCATTGGATATAACTGTGCATAGGGACTGCGGCGGGATCAAGGCTGCTGCTACCATACTCGCAGGCAAGGATCTGAGTATCAGCACGGAATCATTGGCATTGTTCGAGGAGAAGTTCGTGAAGTATTTTAGAGGGCATGGATTTGAAGGAGCATTGACAGACAGGCAAACGATGGAAAGGATGGAGGAATTCAATAGAGATCTTCAGGAGAGCCAGGCCAGAGGGATACTCAAGAGGTTAGGGCGGGAGGATGTGCAGGTGAACGTACTCCTTGCTTCTGTGCCAACCGGGCTGCATGCTGATACTGTGATAGTAGTTATGGGCGAATTGCCTGATAAAGACAATGAAATTGCAAAGTTATCCGGAGTGAGCAAGGGCAATGCATATGTAATAATGGCAACGACTGTCGAAGAGGTAAGTCCTTCCCTCGAGTTGGCAGTGAAAGTGATGGGAAAAAAATCCATTGTTTTCATACCGTCATCCGAATTGGAACGAAAGAGGGCAGATGAGCTATGCAAAAAGCCATATATGAGCGGGATAGTGCCAAAAATAATACCAGGATACCGCGTTAAAATAAAGTAGAGCATAACTGATTTTGTGAGCGATGCAGGCCTAGCAAAATGCCTGCAAAAAGTTAGAGAAAGAATATTTATACCATTAAATATATCTAATTCATTGGAAAATGGGAAAGGATGGGATGATGCTAGATAGTCACCTCGGCTTTGTAGGTGCTCTGTCGTCTCAGCCATACAATTCGCCTGATTACATGAAATACGCTGCAGGTCGGCATAGGAACGAAGCAGGAGCTTCAGGTGAACATGCATACAAGATAGGGCCTGCATCGTTGTTAAAGAATACCGAAGAAAAGCTGGGCCATAGCCTTAGCGAATTCCAGACGAGAGGGTTCCTCTTATTAAATGGAGTAAGGGAGATGCATGCAAAAGTCAATGGGCTAAACGTATTCTACCTTGAATCTGGAATGCAGAATAAAGAGACCGTACTTCTCATACACGGCGGCGGAAATTCCAGCGCATACAAAACATGGAAATACCAGATACTAGCCCTGGCAGAAAAGTATCATGTAATAGCCCCGGATCTGCCCGGATACGGAAATACGGCAAGGCCCGGCGTCCCGTGCACTTTGAGGTATTATGTAAAAGACTTTGTAGGAAAATTCATGGATTCTTTGTCCATTTCCAAGGCTGATGTAGTCGGAAATTCGATGGGAGGAGGGATATCCATAGGATTTGCATTGGACAACCCCTCTCGCGTAAACAAACTAGTACTCATAGACAGTTACGGGATTCACGACATGGAGATGCCGATTTGGATACGAGCGCTTACGGCGTTTCCAAGACTGAGCAAGATGGCTCTCAAGGTGCTGAGCAGGAATGAAAAGGCCCTGAGAAGCGCGCTTAGGGACATAACGGGCAACCCTGACCTTCCGGAGAAGTATGTGCATATAGCAAGGGAATATTTCTCTGATGACGACTCAATACCTCCGGCGTTTCTAGATTTCCTACATGATCAACTGAGCGCATCGCCGCGCAACCTCCTTTCTGATCTATTGAGGCAGAGGCAAGAACATAAGGCTGTGATGAAGGGCTTTAGCACAATCTACTTAAACAGGCTCTCGGAATTAAATGATGCCAACATAAAGATACTCCTTGTTCATGGGACTGAAGACCCAATATTCCCGGTTTCTTCTGCCGAGGATGCCGCATCAAGGCTTGAGCACTGCACATTAGTCAAGTTTGAATGCGAGCACGGGCCACACCTAGAGAAGCCAGAGGAGTTCACATCCGAGCTACTGCGATTTTTGTCCCAAGATACAGAAGTCAAAAAAGACGCCGGCGAGAACAGGAATTTTATCAAGGATTTCATAAAAATCCTAAAAGACAGGCTCAGGCTTTAGTGCTAAAATTAGGCATATGTGCAATAATACACATTCCTTCGCGCCTTGGCTTTTAAATGTTTGAGCATGGATAATTATAGCCGGCGAAGGGCATTTATCATCCTTTCTGAATGATTCGTGATTATTCCGTCAACCCCCATCTTTTCAAGCTTGACGGCTTTTCTAACATCATCAACAGTCCACGCTATCACTTCAATCCCACGGCTATGGGCTATGGATACGAGATTCTTGGTCACAAAATTATGCCTTGGAACTATTACCTCAATATTATTTAGCTCATTTAAGTCAGGAATAAAAAATCCGTAACTATATCCTAGCGTGCATTTCAATCCGAGATCTTTTATCCTGTCTATTGCGCTATGATCGAATGAGATAAACGTAACTGTCTCTATTTGCTTCGCATCCAGAACGCTCTGAGCCACAAATAACTCGTTTCCTCCCACCCCGTTCTTCAACTCTATATACGCATGCGCCTTGCTACCGATAAGGCTAAGCGCTTGAAAGAGGCTGGGTATATGCTCCCCATTTCCGGCATCTAGCGTTTCCAGCTCCCTGAAGCTGGTTCTTGATACCAATCCTCTTCCGTTCGTTGTCCTGTTAACCCTAGCATCATGTATCACTACGGGGATCCTGTCAAGAGTCAACTGCACATCGAGTTCTATTCCGTCAACGCCTGCTCTCAGCGCATTGCTAAAGCTCTTTAAGGTGTTCTCTCCTGCAGCGGCGTGATTTCCCCTATGGGCTATTATTTTCATAAAAAAACCTTTTTGCCAAAGCGAGGCCCTTTATGAAAATGACAATGGCAAAGATATTAAAGATGCTGGCTTTCTTATAGTAATTAATTATTGGTGATTTGTTGAATGACAATGTGCCCAAGAACGAGCTTGATGCCGAAGAAGTTTTGTCAGAAACGATAGACGCTATTGTTACTGCGCTCACATCGACTACCAAGGTGGTGATGATTGCCGGTTTCAAGAAGTTTATGGAAACGGATCATATAAGGGAGGTTTTCGCTCAGGGGCTGATGCCGTATGTATACGCAGCAGGATTCCTCAGCTTTGCCGGAAGGGAAATAACCGAGGATAATTTGACTAAGGCCATAAATTCGATTGGGATGACGCCGAATCCAGCCCATATCGAAGCGCTTCTTAAAACGGGGATAACTAGCCACCTGATGTACATATATGCGTATTATTACCTATTGGCTGTGGGACAGGAACCTACAATTACTAGAATAATCAATGTGACAAAAGAATTTGGCATACCACCAAATGCGGATAGAGCAGGGGAGGCATTAGTTTACATAAAAAACGCGAAATGAGCTGACATTGCCTGCTTTGTACGGCTGCATAAAAACACCAATCTCAGAATAGCGTAACCTTGCAAACCGTTTCGGTATTCTTAGATCCGGCCTAAAGGATTTCGCCAAGGTAGGTCATAGACATTTTAGTTCTTCGTACAGAACATATTGTTTAACAGTATTTGGTATTATGAGATGTCTCTGCCTGAGGTTGAAGTTCTATTACCCATACGACTGCAGTGCCCTTTACTTGCTTGCAGCCTTTAACAATTCGCCTGAGTGTATAAGCGACTTTATCCACTTGACCTCATCGTATGTTACCCGATCTTCATTGAATTCAGATATGTCTTCTTTCATGAAATTCAATGTGTTGGTAGCTGTTCTGCTTAGTTTTGCCTTTTCTTCATGCCTGAGTCTTAGCGCAATTATTGAGCACCAGCACTCTATCGCAAGTATATTCTCGAGGTTGTCAAGTATCCTATAGGTCTTCCTTGCACTTATCGGAGCCATGCTTACGAAGTCCTCCCGATCTGCACTTGAAGTTATGCTGTCTGCAGATGCAGGGTGCGACAACACTTTGTTTTCAGAGGCGAGTGATGCGGCAGTGTATTGCATTATCATTGCCCCGCTCATCAGACCATGCTTCCCGCTTACCGGGTGTATGAGAAAATCAGGAAGACCTCCGTTGAGTCTGTTTTCCATCAGTTTGAATATCCGCCTTTCCGAAATATTTCCAAGCGTACATAGCGCAATGCTAAGGAAGTCTATTGAAAGAGATATATTTTGTCCGTGGAAGTTGCCCCCACTGAATGCCTTGTTGATATAGTTGGAGTCTGGAAAGATAAGAGGATTGTCTGTTGCAGCGTTTATCTCTATACTTATCACAGACTTTGCATATTCCAATGCGTCTAGAACAGGTCCGTGGACCTGAGGTATGCACCTTATGGAGTAGGAATCTTGCACTTTGTTGAAGTCATTCATCACATTCTTCGAGTTTTGTATCTCGTCTACATGCTTTGCCACGCCACTGTCCTTTATGTATTCTCTGATACGTCTTGCTACTTCCATCTGTCCGTAGTAGGGTCTACTATCGTTAATTTCACAAGAAAATGCGGACTCAAAACCACCCACAGCCTCCATCACCAGAGCAGCTATCAGATCTGCAGATTGCTGCGCTCTCTCGCCAAAATGAATTACAAAACAGGATGTGGCAGCAGACACGCTGCACCCGTTGTTCAGTGCAAGGCCCTCTTTTGCCTCAAGGGCTATTCTATCAATACCGGCTTTTGCCATGGCTTCTATACCAGTCATCTTTACCCAAGATGAGCCCTGCCATAGATATGCCTCTCCTGATTCTTTGATTGCCTCTCTGGTCTCCTGTATAGTAAACGTTTCTCCGGCTTTCGCCTTTTTAGTGAGCCTTTCTTCAGCTCGGTTTGACTTAGGGTCTTTTGAAAGGCATAGTGCAATGTGAGAAAGCGGTGCCAAATCGCCGCTTGCACCAAGAGATCCGTGCTCGGGGACGTATGGAACTACGCCTTTATTCAGCATATCTAATAGAATCTGGACTAGTTTGAGCCGTATTCCTGAATTGCCTCTAGCATGAGTATTCGCGCGTATGAGCATTGCCGAACGTATTATCTCTGGACTGTAGGGATCGCCTGCACCTGTGGCGTGGCTCTTTATTAGATACCGCTGCAATAGCTCTGTCTCCTCCCTCGATATGACTTTTTCTGCATAAGAGCCAAAGCCCGTGTTTATACCATATACAATGAGCCCATCGTCTAATATCTTTTCAACAATCTTTCTTGACTTATTGATTTTTTCTGCTGCAGACTCTGAAAGCAGTATATTGATATCTCCTGGTCTAGCTAATCCCACTCTGACAACGTCGTTAATGGTAAGGTTTTTCCCCTCAATTGTAAGTGTTTTGGTTTCTAGTTTATGGTCATGCCTCATGTTTGTCCCATTATATACATACAAATCTTAATAATAAGTTATAGTTGGATCAACCTGAAATAGATTTATTACCATTCGCTTCAATCATATAGCCTAATCTTTTCTCCTTTTTGCCACTAGAAGAGATTTTCTATCTTTGCCTTTAGATCTGTCCATTTTTTATAATGTTTTTCAGTGATTTCCATTTACTTGATGTGTTTTATGCTATAGCAGAAAAGTGACACTACTTAAATTTATCAAGTTCACTTACTTTGATCTGATCGTATAAAGCAGTGTGCTTTTTATAAAAGCACGCCCACTCTCTATCTCCATATGAGAAATGCCACCATTCTCCATCGAACGGAGCAAAACCTGCGCCAACCATACATTCTCTAAGCAACATCCTATTACTCATAGCCTTGCCCTTAACATTAGGCGAATAAACATAATACTTCTTGTTGGAATAATTGTATTGTTCTGATCCAAAATCCAAGAATTTGCCACTTGGTATATCTATTATTTTAATGTCAACAGCTCCTCCCGTAGGATGTCCTGCCACTGACGGTACAGCAATAGACCTGTGCACCTCTTCGTATAGGTCTTCAGGATTCTGGAAATAAATATTAGCGCACTCCTTAAGCCGGAGCATGAAACGTTCCGTCTGGATTTTAAGGCTTCTATAGCCATAAGTCACATATAAAGACAGGTTCGGATTTTTGGTCTTCAGGCTGTGTTGTGCCTTCAGCAATTTGTCATAGGTGCCCTCTCTGACAAAAATAGTATCTCCCAATATCACTTTCATGTCTGAAAGTTCTGGCATGTAGCCAAAAAGAATCTTGTCCTTTTCGAGCGGGACGATGCGGTCCCCATTGTCATTTACCTTGATAGAAATCAGGTCACGATAAGTAATCATCCTTCGTTCCAGCCTATTATGAATTTCTGATATGCCCATTCTAAGCACTATTCAGATCCTTGACAAAATAGCGACGTTCTGGAAAATCTGGATCGGCTAGCCCTTCGATACGGATGAAGCCGAACCTCGCGTATATGGGATTTGTAAAACTGTCAAAACGAGTCCTTCCTATCAAATAGTCAAATCCTGCTTCTCTGACTAGTCGTATCCTTTCTGCCATCATGATTGTTGCAATTCCTTGGTTTCTCCATCGCTCTCCAGGTTCGACAGCTAACTCAGCCCCGTATGCTATATTATGCGAATTTATTGAAATGCCCATTTCTTCAAATGGGACTTCTAAACATCGGAATTTTGAGAGGTCCAGTCTGTATGCTATACTCAATCCGATGACCGTTTCTCCTTCACCATTCTGAATAGGCGTCACAACATGAAAAAAAAGGTCAGGTTCCATCTCGTAAGTTCTGAACAAGTCTCTAATTACCTCTGAAGGGTTGTTTTCAAAGTATGGCGGTCCAGAAAATGCTTTTCTAAAAAGTTCTACTACAGATTCCCTATCCGCTGTTGAATAGTCTCTAAGTACAGCCAACAGACCCGATTTTGTCTGTATTGTTTTCATACCTTTCATATGCTCACTTCGGTTCTTTGTAATATTTTCATAGGACCTTCGATGAACACGTCCTCAAGCTGCCCGTTGTTTTTCCTGACCCTGACATCAAGCACCTCTCTGCTTGGTTGCCTGACCTTTAGCAGCGTATCTTCTGCACCGCTTTCCTGGTTATACCATATTCCTACTGCAGATGTTCCACTGGCGCAGGCAGTCTCATAGAAGAATGTCTGTATTCCCCTAACAAAGACAACAGGCTCCATTTCCAAGACACCTTCAAGGTCCGTCTCTCTAATAAACATCACTCCAGATGCAGGTTTATCTTCAAGCAGATTTGTTTTTGTTAGTAATTCTTTTGCAACGAGTTTTGCCTGCTCTTCGCCCAGCGCCTTCGTGACCTTTACTACAATGTGTGATATGCCATCTAGGTCAACCTGCCACATCCCACCATTTAATTTTCTTATCGTATCAAATTCTCTACTGAGAGGTATCTGTGCAAATGCAGAGCCTTCTTCCCGCACTCCGGCTACAAGCTTCTGTTCTACGCCAAAGACGCTGAATAATGCCTCTCCTGGCTTTCCCTCGAGAATCAAATATGCTACCGAGCGTAGAGCATTCCCACAAAACTCTCCGCCTGCCATCTCCAATGCCGGTCTGTTTCTTTCTTCCGAATAGAAGCCTACCTGTTCAACATTAGGAAACATTCCCAATATTCTGTCATTTATAGGCTTCTTGCTAGATGCCGGAACCATGCCACGCACTAACGCGGTGATATTGCCTGCAGGCCATGCTAAAGTTACATCATATGTCCTAGGTTGCTGGTTTTCTGAGCCAGGAGACTGGCTATCTTTTGTTTTTGAGGCCATAATTTTACCAGAATTGTTAATTCATTATCTGATATATTAATCTGTATGGTAGGTTTGCTGTGTCGACTAATCCTGTTAGTTCCGGTGGTTTGGATTATATATGGAAGGTAGGCGCAGTGATTTCGAACTTCGTCGAACGGATGGCTAGGGAGACAGAAAAAGGCATTGCGCATTTAGTGACCATTGAAGCATTACTTTTAGTCAAATGATTGCTGTAGGACTTAAAAGGAAGGCTATAGCATATTAAATACTACGCCAAGGTAGGCCTTTTACTTGCCAAGATGACGCCTAAGCTTCATCTATATCCTAAGGGATATAAAAACATTAAAATTTGCGTTTCAACAGTCTCTTTTCTAAGAGCATACAAATATCGGCTCTGGGCGAGATATGCTGTTTAACGACAACCTAGAGTGTATTTCTAAAGAAGCTTCATCAGGAAGAGGATAGGGCAGGTTCATAAAAGGGACAAAATACAGCCTACTGCCCTATCACCAGGAATCACAAATTCCTTAATGCTATGATGGGTTCTTGTTATTAGAGGATTTAGAATATTTGAAATGATATAGATGAGTCTGATGAACGACAGTATCCGCGTTTGGTATAGGTATGTCCATATACCTGGCAACCCGCTTTCAATATGTTTTCCTTGCGTGTTTTAGATCACAGTTATGCAATATTACCGAAGCCTAGGGTAAATGGACCAGATGGACCCATCATGTAGCTGTACAGACGCACAGACATAGTAACTCCGTTAGAAGCCCGTATCTTCATATCTAGATTGAGTGGCAAATTATACTGGGCCGATAAACAGGTATTAAAACTAATGTTAGCAGGGATGGTCGGTCCTGAAGTGCTGCTCATTATACTGCTATTAATCTCTATTGTACCTATGCCAGCTACTGCGTAGCACGGCTGGCCATTAAATTCTGACAGACCATAATTCGTTATGTTTAGGTTCTCCAAACTCGATGCATTTACAAGTAGATTTGCCACTTTTCCTGAGAAAATGGGATGATTGGAAGGATTCTTGCATATTGCCACATTGGGTTCCGTGTTCAGCTTAGTTGCTATTGAAGTAATGCTAGAGGATACACAGAGATATTCTCCCTGTAAATTGCCATTGACTGGATCTATATAGTTTATGTCAAGATTGCCGATATTTGGCATATTGTAAAATGTAATGTTATATATGTAATTTAATCCGTCCTTGTATATAAGCACAGATAATGGTGGGTCAGTATTGATGGTTATATTTCCAGTGTAATTAGCCTTAAAGTACGCATATGATGACATTTTCTGCAGTAGAAGAGTTTGCATCTCCGACGCAGTTAGAGGTTTTCCAGACAACACAGCCGTAGCAAGCCCTGAAGGAAGGCTGCCATATGTTTCGTATAAATAAAGCAGCAGAATTATAACCACAGCAGTTATGATAAGGCCTGCCATTAATTTCGTGTGTTTTTTCTTAGGGTTTTTGTCCTTAATTTTATTGTTTGCAGCCAAGTTAACCGAAGAAATTTAGCAGTAAGAGCTTAATAAGTGTTGCGTTTTAGAGATATTCCTAAGTTTTCGCCATATAACACCATTTTATGAGAGAAAGTAATCTGTTTTCTCCCAAATATACATTGAAACCCACCGACTGTGCTTGCGCCATGCCGGCCAATTCCATGTGTGGATTCACATACTGACAAGAAGTATAATAAAATCAAATTTCACTACGACAAAATAAGAGGTGCGCCAAGGTAGGGATTTGAACCCTAAATCCCCGAAGGGAACCGGTTTTCTTTTGCATCACGAGATCAGCTCTTGAATTAAATTCAAGACCGGCGCGTTAACCAGATTCCGCAACCTTGGCACAGGAGTCTTAGCGTTAAACTACCTTATAAATCTTGAGATAAACGTTATAAATATTTGCATAGACTTCTATCTGCAATCGCAGTTTTGCGTTAGTGATTCCAGTGGAAGACGATGATTTTGATAGGCTGCTTAAGACCTGCAGAATAAAACTTGAGCCAGGGGAGCGGAAGAGGATAAAGGATGAGACAACTCAGATAATAGCGTACTTCGACACAATACGGGATGCAGACTGCGACAACTGCCTGCCATCATATCAGCCAATAGACGTGCCTGCCAGGACAAGGCCAGACAAAGTTGAGGGTTTCTATGATACGGGAAAACTCCTCGGTAATTCTAAGATATACAGGTTTTACATTGTGGGTCCTAAAATATGATTGGGGGAATTGAGGAATTTGTCGATAAGGAAAAACCTGAGGGATATTATGAGCGGCTTATCGCTGAGCTCGAGAAGGTGAACTCAAAACTTCACATATTCAGCAGTATAAATCGCCAGATATCGTCCGGCATTCCGTTCAGTGTGAAGGATAATATCTGTGTTTCAGGAGTCGAATCTACTGCGTCATCCGCAGTGCTTGAAGGATACGTTCCACCTTTTGATGCAACTCCGGTTGAAAGGCTTAAATCTAACGGGTTCGGGTTTGTCGGCAAGACGAAGATGGACGAATTCGGATTCGGCACTTTTGGAATAAACTGCAAGGACCATCCGCGAAATCCGTTTGGAGACAGCTATGTGACTGGCGGTTCGAGCGCAGGCGCAGCTGCAGCAGTGTCCGTGATGAAATACCATATAGCGGTAGCAGAATCGACCGGCGGATCCATATCATGCCCTGCTGCATTCTGCGGGGTGGTGGGATTCACCCCTACATATGGCCTTGTTTCTAGATACGGACTGATAGACTATGCAAACTCGCTTGATAAGATAGGCATTATCGGAAGAAGCTCGCGAGATGTCAGGTATGCATTTGACATTATCAAAGGCAGCGACAGCTATGACACCACATGCGTTGACCACCAGATAAATGGCGAGAACAGGAAAAAGCTCATAATAATAGATCAGCTAATGGCGAATGTTGACCAGGACATATTGAGCTCGTTCGACAAGTTCATATCAAAGATGCAGAACCTCGGCTATTCGGTGGAACACAGGAGCCTTCCGCTCATAGACAAGGCGCTTGCTGCATATTACATAATATCTATGGCAGAAGCTTCAACAAACCTTGCCAAATACACCGGATTCAAGTATGGGATCAGGGTAAACGATTTCTCGAAGGGATACAACGAATTCTTCACAGAGGCGAGACGCAATTTCGGGCCTGAGGCAAAGAGGAGGATAATACTTGGGACATTCGTGAGAAGCGCAAGCGTGAAGAGCAGGTACTATGAAAAGGCGATGAGATTCAGGCATATGCTGATAGACGCGCTCAATAGCATCATTAAAGACGGATTCTTGATCTCGCCTACAATGCCCATAAAGGCCCCTGCAATAAAGGAAGCTGAGGAACTTAGCCCATTAAAATCATACAGCATGGATTCGATAACCGTGCCACCAAACCTGGCAGGCCTCCCCCATGTCTCATTTCCGTATGATTACATAAACGGGTTCCCGGTAGGGGTGCAGCTTGTCACAAGCCATTTCAATGACTATGCCCTGCTTGACTTCGTCCAAGGATGGGAAGAGGAGTTCAATTACAGGTTCAATTACGATGTTGGTGCGATATGAAGATAGGCCTTGAAGTGCATGTTGCCTTGCCTACGAAGAGCAAACTCTTCTGCAGTTGCAGCTCAGGAGCAGAGGAGCCCAACACTGCCATATGCCCAACATGCCTTGGCTTCCCGGGTTCAAGGCCAATGCTAAACGAGGAGGCTTTGAAACGGTCTGTGACCATAGCCAAAGCTGTCCATTGCAAGGTGAATGAAAAGACGCATTTCATAAGGAAGGTCTATTTCTACCCCGACCTACCGAAGTCATACCAGATAACCCAACTCGAAGGTGCGATAGGGCACTGCGGCTATGTAGACATAGAAAGAAAAAGGATCAGGATACGGAGAGTTCAGATTGAAGAGGATCCGGCAAGGATAATACATGCGGATGATTATTCCCTACTTGATTTCAACAGGTCCGGGGTGGCATTGAACGAGATAGTGACGGAGCCTGACATAGAGAGCGAGGCCGAGCTGCGTGAGTTTATGAGCGAGCTCAGAAGCATACTCTTCTATGCAGGGGTGGATATAGACAAGGAGATGAAGGTAGACCTTAACATATCTGTAGGGGCAGAAAAAGTGGAGATAAAGAACATAACCGGGATAAAGAACCTTGTTGATGCAGAGAGGTTTGAGGAAAAGAGGCAGGAGGAACTGATAGCAAGCAACAAAAGAGTGGCCACTGAGACGCGGTCCTACAGCGAAGAGACGATGTCTACTGTCCCTTCAAGGGAGAAGGAGACCGATGAAGAGTACGGATTCATATACGAGCCGGACCTGGCAGTTTATCCTACAAATGGGATAATCCCTTATGCTACAGTAATAGCAAGCGAACTGGCAAAGCAGTATTCAGGAAAACGCAAGGAGACCATTAAGACGATAAAAGAGCTTGTAATGTTTGACAGAGAAGCGCTAAAGTTAATTCAATACGGAGCAGGACAGAGCAATATAGAGACCGTAATAAATGCTATAGAGGTCCTCAAGAGGCGAGGGAAGATACGCATGCCTGAAAAGGGCTTTGGAAAGATGCTTGATTTGCTGGATAAAGGGATAGTGCTCGATGACGATGCCATAGCAGCACTGAATGACGGAGAAGACGTTGAGGCCGAAAAGCACGGAGTCAGCACGGAAGAGATAGACAGGGAGATATTAAACGTATTATCGCAGAGGCCGGATCTTGTAAAGGAGTATAAAACTAATAAAAAAGTGTTCAATTCGATCGTTGGAATAGTGATCAAGAAGTACAAAGTGAGCCCGAAACACGTCGCCGAAAGGCTTGCCCTTGTGCTTGGAGAATAAGCTTAAATACATGGGCTAGGAGTTCTTATCTGATTTCTGATGGAATTCAGCTGCGGTGACCTGAACGAGAGCCACATAGGCGCGCAAGTCACGTTATACGGGTGGTG
The DNA here is from genome assembly GCA_021803945.1 of Microcaldota archaeon. Lineage (GTDB taxonomy): Archaea > Micrarchaeota > Micrarchaeia > Micrarchaeales > CABMGC01 > JAJZNA01. The sequence goes on along the minus strand of JAJZKW010000001.1, from coordinate 101,220 downwards.
TAGGTACATACGGGATCATGGCGGAAAGCTATTCGTTGACCTTTCCGACATGCACGGCTCTACACAGCTCGTTTTCGAAAAAGGGATAAAAAAAGAGGCTGACAAGCTAGGGAAAGAGTATGTCATACGCATAAGCGGAACCGTTGAGAAGAGGGATGAAGACACAGTCGACCAAACAAATCCCACAGGCAGGGTTGAAGTTTACGTTAAGTCTATGGATGTGATAAGCGAATCCGCAGTCCCTCCCTTTGAATTGATAGATGAGAAAGGCAGGTTCCTTGCAAACGAGGAGCTCAGGCTTAGGTACAGGTACCTTGACCTCCGCAGGAAGCCCATGATCAGCAACATGATATTCAGGGATAAGATAACGAAAGCGATAAGGAGGTTTTTCTGGGAAAACGGTTTCATGGAACTGGAGACACCCTATCTCGTCAAGGACAATTATGAGACTGGCTCAAGGACGCTTATTGTCCCGTCAAGGCAGGAAAAGGGGGAATTCTATGCTCTTGCGCAATCGCCCCAGATATACAAGCAGATACTAATGATTGCGGGATTCGACAAATACTTCCAGATCGCCAGGTGCTTCAGGGACGAGGACCCAAGGGAAGATAGGCAGCTCGAGCACACGCAGATAGACTTTGAAGTGGCTTTCAAAGACGAGAAATACATACAGGACATTGTAGAGCGGATGTTCGTTAACATATTCAATGAGGTATTGGGCAGGGAGCTAAAACGCCCGTTTTTGCACATGAAATATGAAGACGCAATGAGGATGTACGGGAGCGACAAACCGGACCTGCGCTTTGACAATAAGATAACAGACATAACAAACGAGCTGAAGGGCACAGACTACAATGTTGTTAAGAGAGTGGTAGAGGCTGGAGGATACGTCAAGGCAGTGGCATTTGACGCAAAATTCGACGGGAATGAAGGCAGTATAGACAAAAATTATATGCAGAAGATGATAGCCCTTGCGAAGCTGTTTGGCCTGAGGGGCCTGACATGGCTATATGTCAAGGACAATGCCATAAGATCTGATCCTGAAAGCATAGCAAACAGCCTCAGGGAGTGTGAAACTGGCATACTCAGAAAGCTCGATGCCAAGGAGGGCGATATCATAATAATAGGCGCAGACTTATCGGAGAAGGTATTGCTTGACGCGCTTGGAAGGCTTAGAAAATCAATAGGCGGCAGAATAGGGATTTTCAATACGGAATATTCATTTGTATGGGTAGACGAGTTCCCTCTGTTTGAGGCTGACGAAGTGACCGGAAAACTATTGCCGGCGCATAACCCATTCACATCGCCAACGGCCTCGACAATCAAGTTCTTGGACAAGAGCCCCGAGAAGGTCCGCGGAAGGCAATATGACCTTGTTCTCAATGGAAACGAGCTCGGGAGTGGTGCGATAAGGATAAACGATCCAAAAATGCAAAGGAAGATAATGGAACTGTTCGGAATGAGCGATTCGGCTGTGGATAAATCATTTGGTTTCTTTATAGAAGCCTTGTCATACGGGGCGCCTCCGGAAGGCGGAATGGGACTCGGTCTGGACCGGATAACTGCCATGCTTGCAGGCTCGGGAAATATAAGGGACTTCATACTCTTCCCAAAAAACAAAAGGTTCGAGTCTTCGGTTGACATGTCTCCAACGGCAATAGATCAAAAGAGGCTCGAAAATGACTATAATCTGGAGCTAAAAGACATATGAGGGATATGGCCCTCACGTTTCAAATACCCGATTTTCCCGTTTGGGCAGGACGAAACCCAGGCATCCCCTGTCCGACGGGGAAGGAATATAAACATTGTATTACATAATAATCCAGAGCTAAATGGCAGACTCCAAACGCAGGACAGGCAGCAAGGAAGAAAGGCTTCTTATCCTAGCGATAGACATCGACAACGATCTTTTCAGGAAGACCAGGATAACCGGTCCGCTTATAGGCAAACAGCAGCTGCTAAACGGGGCGGAGAAGCTGGCGCTTGCAGATCCGGAGGACCCTGACTCCAATACGATGTTCTATGCCATAAAGCTATACGATGAATTGAGGGAGGACGGATATCTTGTAAATGTGGCTACAGTAACCGGATCGGAGCTCGAAGGGTACCATGCTGATGCAGAGATTGCGAGGCAGCTCGACCTTGTCCTGGAGCAGAACAAGAGCGATGCATGCATACTTGTAACAGACGGTGCAAGCGACCAGAGGATAATGCCGATAATAAATTCAAGGATAAAGATAAACAGCGTGCAGGTAGTAACCCTGAAGCAGGCCGAGAGCTTTGAGAATACCTATTTCACTATACTGGAAAAGCTGAAGGAGCCCCACTATTCAAGGATAGTCTTCGGTCTCCCGGCACTCCTCCTACTGCTGTTCGCTGTGAGCTACCTCATAGGCGCAGGGTGGGTATTGCCAATAGCCATTATAGGGTTTTACCTACTGATTAAAGGCTTCGGCCTCGAAGAGGGATTCCTGAATTCGTTTAAGGGATTTGGGTTCAGTGTCGATAGGATGAGCTTCGCCTTTTACCTCAGCTCCCTGCTATTCATAGTTGCAGGGTTGTTCATAGCATACGGGAACTACTCTTCAACAATGTCGGTGACAAGCAACAAACCGCTTGCAATCACTAATACCATAGAGGGCTTCCTTGTGATAGTGCCCATAGCGCTGATCCTGTTGCTTGTAGGCAGGATAATAGACATCAGGTCGACAAAGCATGTCTTCAGGACATTCAAGTACGGCATATATCTCGGCTCATCCTTGATACTGTGGGTGCTGCTGTATTCGTTTACTGCGTGGATCAGCGCACAGATATATTTCGGCCAACTGCTGCTCTTCATAATACTTGCAATAGTATTCGGCATCGCAATATCGTCATTTGCAAGCTTTCTGAGGAGGCGCGTGCTGATGTCAAGCAAGCTCAATGGGAAGAACGTTGTCAACGAGCTTGGGGTTATGATAGGCAAGATCACGAAAGTGGATGTCAAGCGAGGGAAGGTCATAATAAACACCAGCTTCGGAAACCCTGTGACATACGGAGTCGACAGGATAACCGAGATATCTGATAAGGTAGTGATAAGGTAAAAACAGGTGTTCACCTTGTACGGAGCAGCCAAATTGAAGGTTCCAGGAGGAAAACTCGTCTCTGTTAAGCTGACTTTCGACAAAAGCATTGAGAAGATACAGATCCTTGGCGATTTCTTTATAAACCCGGAGGAGGCTTTAGTCGAAATCGAAAAATCGATTAGTGGCGCAAGCATAAGCGAGGGCAAGGAAGGCATTGCAACCAGAGTGGCTCGTGCTGCGCATCTGAATCACGCTGAGTTTATAGGAGTGACTCCTGATTCAATAGCAGAAGCCATATTCCTCGCAATAGGCAATGGTGGATGACAATGGTGGCCTGGAGACTGATAGGACTTGAGCAAAATAGCGCCTTCATGAACATGGGGATAGACGAGGCAATAATCGAAGGGGTGAAGGCTGGCTCGTCCAAGCCAACAATACGGTTCTACAAATGGAACCCAAGTGCAGTGTCCATAGGAAGATTCCAGAGCATGAGGGATGAAGTCAACATAGATGTATGCAAGAGCCTGGGAGTGGACTATGTAAGGAGGATAACAGGAGGAGGAGCAGTATACCACGACAGCGAAGGAGAACTCACTTACAGCCTCATAGCACCGGAATCGCTCTTCCCTAGAGACATAAAGGAGAGTTATGCCGTAATATGCGGATGGATAATAAACGGGCTCGAGTCCATTGGCATAGATGCACAATTTTCTCCGATAAACGACATATCGGTTAACGGGAAGAAGATATCGGGAAACGCGCAGACTAGGAGGGAGGGCGTGCTTTTGCAGCACGGCACAATTCTATACAAGCTTGACATAGCGAAAATGTTTTCGGTTCTTAATGTCAGCAAGGAGAAGATATCTGATAAGATGATAAAGAATGCTGAGGAGCGGGTCACATCCGTCCATTCGAAGTCAGGGTCGTCGTTCGAAGAGTTGTACAGGGCAGTAATGAACGGGATAACTGCCAACAAGGAGTGCGAGGTCGGATTCCTAAGCGGCAGTGAGCTCAATGCGGCAATATACCTATCAAAGACCTATTCTTCAGATGCGTGGAATTTCAGCAGGTGACTTCCTGCCGTTATGCCTTAGATGCAGATATTATCGATTTAGTGAAATATTCTCCTGCCTTGTATGAGCTTCTAACGAATGGGCCTGCAGCTACATACTTGAAACCTAGCCGCAGCGCGACATCCTTAAGCTGCGCAAACCTTTCTGGGCGTATGTATTCCTTTACTTCGATATGGTGCTGGCTAGGCCTGAGATACTGCCCTATGGCCAGAAAATCTACGTCAGCATCGCGCAGGTCATTCATTGCAGTCATTACCTCTTCCTCTTTCTCCCCTATCCCGAGCATAATCGCAGACTTTGTGTATATCTTCTCGTCGATTGCCTTTGAATTGCTCAATACGCGCAATGACTGCCTGTAATCCGCCCGCCTGTCCCTTGCATATGGCGTAAGCCTCTCTACCGTCTCAATATTGTGGCCTATGACATCTGGATGCGATTTTGATATGTTCTTCAGGCAGTCCAGGTCTCCTCTGAAGTCCGGTATAAGAACTTCTACCAAGGTGTTCGGATTGACCTTTTTTATCTCAGATACGCAATCTGCGAAGTGGGAAGAACCCTGGTCTGAAAGGTCATCACGCGCCACTGACGTTATCACTATATAGTCTAACCCCCATTCCTTGACTACTTTTGCGAGCTTCTCTGGCTCGCTTGGGTCGATCAGAGCACCCTTTGCGCTTTTGCGAACCGCACAGAACGTGCAACCCCTGGTGCATAAGTCCCCAAGTATCATGAATGTCGCCGTGCCTCCGCTCCAGCATTCACTCATGTTAGGGCAGTGTGCCTCTATGCATACAGTATGGAGGCCAAGAGAGGTTATCGTGTTCTTTATGCTCCCATACTTTTCAGTTGACGCAGGCCTTATAGAAAGCCATTCAGGCAGCAATAAACCACAAAACTATTACAAATCAAAACTATAAAAAGGTTCAAATCGACTTCTTGCCCCTAAGGAAATGGCCAAGCTTAAGGAATGCCCTGGTTCTCATCGATGTCGCAGCCTTTTCCTTCATTGTCATTTCTGCAAATGTCCTTCTGTGTCCCGCCGGTATAAAGATACTGTCCCACCCGAAATTTCCATGTCCCTTTGGATGCATAGCTATTGTCCCATGTATACTGCCTGTGAACGCCTTCAGGGATTTTCCGTCATAGAACGCAGCGCATGTCTCGGCGTATGCCTTCCTATTGGCACATCTATCCACAACTCTGCATATGCCCTCGTGTCCAATCCCATTTATTGTCCACTTTGCCAAAGGCCCGGGAAATCCTCCGAGCCCTTCTATAAACAGACCCGTGTCTTCAACAACTACAGGGCATGCAAGCTTGACGAAAGCGTACAGCGCTTTGTGTTTTGCGACTTCTTCAACATGGGAAGACTGTATCTCCTCGAGCTCCATGTTGCAGCCTTTCACCCCGAACCCTAGGATGCTGCTGGCTTCCCTGACCTTGTTCCTGTTTGAAGTGACAAATAAGACCTCCATGATTGGATATAAATAACAAATAATTTATAGTAATGCCATCTCCAGTGCATCGTATTCAAAACCTGTAGAAAACGCTTTTAAACAAATCAAGATATGTCTTATTGGTTAGGATGGCAAGCGTAAAGGTGCTGCAAGGCAACCCAGAAAAGCGCGGGTTAAGCGCAAGAGAGCGGGAATACCTGCAGCAGTTGATACCATTATACCAAAAGAAGATACAGGGCTTGGACCTTGCTAGGCTAGATTCAAAACGCGGTATCGATTTAATCCAGGACCGTGACAGAATAGCCTCACTTCAATATAGTTTGGGCATGATAAGCGAATCCGTTGCTACAAGGGCCGAATCGGTGCGCATTATTGATTCAAAAGTCAATGCATTAGAGGAAGATATGTTCAAAAAGGCAGGCGTTGAAAAGCAGCATGAAAAGACAGCAAAGGAATTACATGATTCGATATCGGCAGGTGGCAACAGAGCAATTGCCTCAGCGGCGTCGGAGTTCTCCTGGCACAGGCTTGAAGAGCTTCAAAAGTCCATAGAAGAAGAAAGGGAGGATATGGATAGTCGCTGCGACGAAGTCATAACATATAGGGTTATATCGGCAACAATGATGCTCCTCATTGGCGATTATGAAAGAGCCTTCGAAACTGCGTTCAACACGATGGCAAAATACAACGATGCCAGCATATTCGGACCTGCCGAGGCGTTTATGATTGGATTGGTAGCCAATAGCGAAGACGTAGCAGCCTTCCTGGCCAGTGAAAAGAGAGTTCCGGAAGCATTAAAGCTCCTGGAGATCTCGTTGAAAAGTGCAGAGGAATCAGTGTCGATAGTTGGGAAATTGGCTGATAACATCCCTGATATTGTAAGCCTCGAGGCAGAGCTGGAAAAGCACGTGGCAATGATATTAATGCGCCTGGGGAGAGAAGGCGAAGCTTACAGTTATATCAAAACAGCTGCAGATAAGCATGCTAAAAAGAGCAATGACGATATCGCCATATCCCTCCTGGATTTTGGGATAGCGCTGGATTCTAGCAGTTTTGAAACGGATAAGCTGACAGGGTTTAAGTCCATAGGCCGCGATTAATTATTGGCAATAATGAAGGAACGATAAGCGATTGAAACAAACTGGAAATATGCTGTTGATGTGATGGAATCTGTCAAGCCACCTGCAGGTAAACTTGCTTTGCAAAAAAATGGCATTATGTCTGCCTGGTACGCCTACCAAATGGTACCGTTATACCGGAAAAAGCTGGAGGGCATAAACCCGGACAACCTTGACTTCAAGGGAGTTGCCGCACTAATACATCTGAGGGGGGATTTAGCCATGGTGCAGTCCATGGCAGGCATGAAGAAAGAGGCGGATGATACCCGAATGGAAACCCTCGACATCCTCCGTTCAAAAGCTGAGGTCTTAGAAAAAAACATATTTGAGAGGTATAAATCCGCCAGGCAGGACATAGCAGAATTCAAGGAATTATATAGGGAATCACATCCTGACGGGAACACGGCAGCAATTACAGCGATATCTAAACTCAGAGACCTAACCCTTAAAGACCGTGCAGCAGCGCTGACCAAAGCCAAATCAGATATAGATGCTTCCTGCGCCGAAGCAGTGGCATATAGGAATGCACAGCTATCATTCATGGTCCTTTTTGGCGAGTATGACGAGGCTTTTAATACGGTTATAAATATAGCGAAGAGATACCATGACGCTGGCCTATACAGATCTGGCTTCGCGGAGAGGTTAATGATGAATGTGTTAGTGGAGAGTGAAAGGGTGTCAGACCTCCTATATCAGTCCGGTAATATCAGAGGTGCAAAAAGGCTGCGCGAATCGGCGTTGATAGGGGCGTTTGAGATGGCAGATATGGAAAATAGGCTGGTTGAAGACAAGAGGTATCCAGGTGCGGCTCGACATGCTTTAGAATTCGAAAAGCGCGCAGCTGAGCTGTCAGCAATCATGGGCAATTACGAGGAAGCACACAAGCAGATACAGGTAATAGCAGGTAAATATGTTAAGGCAGGGAATATAGGATATGCCATCTCCGTCCTTGAGAAGGGTTTTGATATTGCGCGCAAAGAGGCGGATGGAGAGACTTCGGAAAGCCATATCGATAATTAGCTCATGATGCTTCCTGTCTCTAGGATCCTTTATTATAGCATGCCTCATTTATGCAGCTTGGTTTGGCTCAAAAGCAGGCTAAAACCTTCAATCAGGACGATGAACTTACTTATGTTCATGATTTTGTCGCCTTTTGTGTGTACGCCCAGATTTTCAAGCATAAGTGCATCGCTTGGGGTTATGTGCCTTATTTCAATAGAATCCGGACGGAAGTGGCCTGACGCATCGAACATCCCGGCAACATAGCTCTTGGAAAGCTCATTTGATTTCTTGAAGAGGTATGCCTCCCTGTTTGATATGTTCTGCAACTGCTTTGCAACTCTTGAGTGGTAAAACCCTATGCTCATGCTGGAATCCCTGGCAACGATTATCTTGCTTGGCTCTATATGCAGCTCTTTTACTGCAATTTCGGCAAAGCGCTGCTGCATGTATTCCATGCCGGTGTTCAGGGATACGAAATTCTTCTCCCTCTTCGGTCCCTTGCTGTATACCCCTGCCATATAGCATATTCCAGGGGTCAGTACTGTTTTCATCTGTGGATCACTCGCATGTGCAGATTAATTACATGTGCAACAGATTATTATATTATCTATCTATTCAGATGCACTTCGGCAATACTGCACATCAATTAAAAAGCAGAAAAGGGCTCAACCAAAGCTTTCGATGGCCTTTTTATACACGCGCATTATCTGCTCCGCAGTCGTAGATGAATAACATACGGTTGACATGTTACGCGCATTCTCTCCCATGTATTCGTTCAGCTTGCTGTCCTTGTATATCCTGAGTATCTTTGCTGCCAGGTCCTGATGGTCCCCTGGCTTGAATGTCAGCCCGTTGATGCCCTCCATAATCAATTCCGATACTCCCGCACCCCTGCTCACTATTGCAGGGGTCGAGTAAAGCCAGTTCTCCACAACAACAAGCCCGAATCCCTCTATTTTTGAAGGCAGGACGAAAAGGTCTGCCCTGGAATATGCGCTCTCCAGCCAGCTGTGGTCAAGGCTGCCTGCAAATATAATCATGTTCTCCGCCTTTAGCCTTTTCACCAGCCCCTTAAGCTCATGCATCCACAGCTCGCCCTTTGGGTGCCCAAGGTCCTTGCTGGTAAAGCTGCTCCCCCCTATCAGCATAAGCTTCATGCCCCTCCGCTTAAGCAGGGCGACGGCCTTTATCAAGTCATCCTGCGATTTTATCTCATCCATTCTTGCAACATTCACGATCAGGAAATCGTCCTTCCCTATCCCAAATTTGTCGCAGAATTCATCTGTGCTCTTCCTGCTGGGCCGCTTCCATAGGCTATTGTCTACATGAGGGTAAATCTGGTACGCGTGCCCCTTGTACCCCGCCCTTATAAGCCCTTCAAGGTCGCGTTTTGTGCTGACTATCACAGCGTCGTTCCCCTCAAGCCCGTTGACTATGAATTTCCTTATCTTTTTCTTCAGTATCTCTGGGAAGAAGGGGCCGTGCCACCTCAGTATGCTTGGGAACGAAGGGCCAAGCATCGCTCCAAGAAGAAGTTGCTGGAAGTCGTGTATCTCGAACAGTGATATGTCCTCATGGTCCTGTAGCATTATCTCCGCGAGTCTTGAGTTGTATTTGAAGTATCCCAGGTATTCCCTGATTGTGAAATCCCTCGAATCAAGGTTGTGGATGTTCTTCCAGATCTCCTCCTTGAAATTTGTGTAGTTCTTGCTCCCCTCCCCCTCCAGGTAGACGCTGACAGCTTTGACCTTGCTGGAAAGGGCCATGCTTTTCGGTGCATTTGGATTCAAAGAAAACCATACCGCCCTGTCTATGAATTTGCGCTTTAAAAGCTCACTGAGCTGCGTTTTTATAAGCGGAGCAACGCCGCCTATTGTTGGAACGAATCTTCTGCCTTCTATTCCCGAAGGCCCGGAAGTTTCACTGTTCTGGTCGTCAGATAGCCTGACAACAGGAGTCTGAGACACTATCCCTAAGTTTATCTTGCCAATTGCCAAATAATCAACGCTTGTTTATATACTGCAGGCAGGCCGTAGCCTTGCAGTCTTTTTGTATTTTTTTCAGGTTTCTGTGATCATCATCTATCATCACGTCCACCCTGTGCTCCCTGCACATCCTGGCCTTGTTGTATGGTATAGGCTCCAATGCAAATAATAGCTTGCTGTATGAAATGTTCCATTCCCTTAGCTTCCTTTTCTTCCGCTCTGTTGTCTTGCGCAGCACGCTTTCGCTGCGTTTGTCGCATGACGAGATTATATAGACTACATCGGTATGCTTGAGCGCCCTCGTAAACCTGCTGAAAAACTCAGGGTTGTCGGTTATTGTCCCATCAAAATCTATGCCTATCCTCATGCCATCATCAAACCAATCAGGATCTCAAACAACCCATTACAAAAGAAGGAAAGTGCGTTAAAATAAAAACAAAGATCTTAACGCACAGTTTGCAGATTATGCCTCTGTCAATGCTGTCCTTATCTTGGCCTTTGTCTCCTCTCCGCGCTGCATGTTGTGGGCTGTTGCCATATGCTCTTCCGCCTTTGCCACTACCTCCTCTGCGTTCTCTGCCGACGCGCTGAACTGGCAGTCGGATCCCAAACTCTTGCATTCAAATTTCTTCATTCTAATCACGATATCTTATCTGTTTTTGTATATATATTGATTTTCAATCTGGGACATAATAGGCTTTTCTCTTCATGCGCATATACTGGCAGAAAGCAGCTCGTGCATCTTGGACAGGGCAAGATATACCTGATTGTCGGAATACAGTCTCTCTACGCTCTTATAGCCAAGATAGGATCCGCTCATAGAGGAAAATAGCGTCAGCATGTAGGACATGCCCCTGTTGCTCCTGCCGAGAAGCTGCTTCACTATCAGGAGAGTTACCTTCTGCCTGAGGTCAAGGCACGACTTACGGCCCTTTGCTGGTCTTTGGATAACTGACATTGCAGATTTGTCTATTATAGGGCTTAGCGCCCTCATTGTGAGCTTTATCTGGTTTGCAACCTTCTGGTTGTACGTCCTCCAGTTCGGCCCTGAAGATGCGGCCTGTCTCACCAGCATGTTCTCTTTTATCATTCCGCCTATATCCTTGAGTAATTCCTTGATGTCGTGCTCCAAATCGTCCATGATGATGATATGCCAAGAAAATTATAAATGGCTTTCCTACGGGCCCGTGTCCTTCGGTATCGGATGCCTTTTCCATCATAAAAACGGTTTGTAAACCCGGCTTTTTGGATGCTCTGCGCAATAAAAAAAGTGAAGATGTAGTCTTGAGATTTTAGTGGGAAGCCCGCAATACTTGTTGCTTCTACGCACACTTAATTGATAGCAAAACTTCGTAAAGTTTTGAGGTGATCTATCCACAGGTTCCCCTACGGATACCTTGTTATGCCTTAGCCCCCCTCACGGAACCTTAGTTCGAAAGCACCACTAAGATGCTGCGTCACTAAGGCCCCACTTGGATGACTTGGCAGGCGGTGTGTGCAAGGAGCGGGGACATATTCACCGCGCGTTGGTGACACGCGATTACTAGGGATTCCAGCTTCATGAGGGTGAGTTTCAACCCTCAATTCGAACCTAGATTGGTTTTAGGGGATTAGCATCCCATTTCTGGGTAGCAACTCATTGTACCAACCTCTGTATGCCGCGTGTAGCCCTGGAGATTCGGGGCATACTGACGTACCGTCGCCCTCTCCTTCCTCCTGCTTAAACGCAGGCGGTCTCGACAGAGTGCCTGATTCATCTCTGAACCAGTAGCAACTGTCAACGAGGATCTCGTTCGTTACCGGACTTAACCGGAGAGTTCACACCACGAACTGACGATCGCCATGCACCACCTCTCGGCTTGTCAGGCAAGGTCATTAGCCTGGCCTTCACACTGCCGTCGCTCCAGGTAAAGTTCCCGACGTAGAATTCAATTGAACCGTAGCATCCACCCCTTGTGTGCTCCCCCGCCAATTGCTTTAAGTTTCAACCTTGCGGCCGTACTCCCCAGGCGGCAGACTTAACAGTTGTCCTACGGTACTGCATTTGCTCGTGGCAAATGCAACACCAGAGTCTGCATCATTTACTGCCAGGGCTACTCGGGTATCTAATCCGATTCGTTCTCCTGGCCTTCGTCACTCACCGTCGGATATGTTCTGGTCAGGCGCCTTCGCCACCGGTAGTCTTCATAGGATTACGAGATTTTACCCTTACCCCATGAATACTCCTGACCTCTCCCACTCCCTAGCCGAAAGGTATCTTATGCACGTGTTGATGTCATGCACCAACATTTCACACAAGACTGTTTCAGCCGGCTACTAACGCTTTAAGCCCAATAATTGTGAACACCACTTGTGCCGCCGGTATTACCGTGGCGGCTGCCACCGGTCTTACCCAGCACTTATTCTCCGAGCTTGCTAAACTCGGCAAAAGATTCACCGAAGTGAACCACTCAGATTCCCCCCATCACGCGTATGCGCATTGTGGAGTTTGCGCGCCTGCTGCATGCCGTAGCACTAGGGCCATTGTCTCAGTGCCCTTCTCTGGGCTCTTACTCTCATATCCCATACGGGTCAAAGGTATGGTGGGCCGTTACCCCGCCATCTGCCTGATCCGACGCAGTCTCATCGCAGAGCGGTAATGCTGCAATTTGCAACCCTTTAGATTGGGATTCTTTCCAGAGTTCCTAACCTATGTGGTATTAGCGTCAGTTTCCCAACGTTATCCCCCTCTCTGCGGTAGATTGACCACGCGTTACTGAGCCGTACGCCGCCCAACGAAGCCGTTGAGCTGACTTGCATGGCTGTCGAAATCTGATAGCAGTGTCCTCCAGCAGCATCGACTGGAGTCTTTAACTATAAGCAATTGTTCTTGCGGGTCTTCCTTACACTACTCAAGACTACATCTAATTCCATCAGGAATTTTCACAAAAGTCGCATAGTATTTAGCGTGGCTAAACCTATTGCAAAGAACTCTTAGTAAGTATAAGTTTATAAACCATTACCATTCCGTTAAGGCGAGCTGCGCACGCACAAACTCTTACTGCGGGAGCCGGAGCGCGGTGAATGAAAGGTTTTATAATGTTAAATAGTGATATTAAAACAGTGCTTAGATGTTGGTTGGGATAAAGCGGATATATGACAAACCAAGCATAACTGACGGGAAGCGGATTTTTGTTGACAGACTGTGGCCCAGGGGCGTTAAGAAGAGCACTGTAAACATAGACATCTGGATGAAGGAGGTTGCACCTAGCGATGGACTGAGGCAGTGGTTCAACCATGAGCCGGAGAAATGGGACGGCTTTGGCAGGAAGTATAGGGAAGAACTTGCAGACAACAGGCATTTTGAAGAGCTGCTGACGATTGTAAAATCATCTGACGTCACCCTGCTTTATTCCGCAAAGGACACAGAACACAACAATGCTGTTGTTCTTGCCGAAATGATTAAGGAAAAGCTGTGACCCTATAGCGGACCATTTTCAGAACTCGATCCTCTTAAGCTCGAGTTTGCTTATCCTAGCTATGTTGTTCACGCTCCTCACGGCTTCGGATTGGAAGCTGTTGTTCAGCATGGAGTTCAGGAGTTCATCAACAGTGTGGGACGCTGAGAAATCCATTACGAACTCACCGAGCTTTTTCCTGACCGCCATCTTCTTCGGGGTCCTTATCTTGCTCCCTGTGACTGCAAGAAGCTTGAGCACGTATTTCCTTCCGTTCTTGTCGGTGAGCCTGTCCATCGTATATATCGCGCTGCTGTGCCTTTTGACAAGGGAATGTATGTAGCTGTATGTCTGCTCTATGTAATCGATTTCGGTGTTGACGTTGTTTCCGCTTACCGATTTGACCCTCAGCCCAACCAGCATGAAAGAATGCTCGGCCCTATGCGTTATCCAGGACATGCTGACCTTTATCACACGGCCCATTACCCCTTTTTCATCGTTTGCAGGTATTTCTCCTATTGCAGACTCGCCGAGTAGCTTTGGCGGGTAGACATTGAACCACACCTTGCTCTTCCAGTTGTCCGATGCTTTTGTGGCCATATACTCAGCTCTTTATGATCAGCGCCACCTTGACCGGGTCGTATTTCCAGTCAGAAGGCAACTGCCCGTTCCTCCTGTAGTAATTGCTCAATCTCCAGATCTTTGCCTCCACCCTGTGCAGGCTTGTCTTGTTGTGGATGTCGTTGTGGTTCCTCTCTATGTGCCTTCTCAGCATTATCGCCTTTGTAAGCAGGTCCATCATGTCCTGAGGTATGTCTCTCTTGAATCCATTTTCTTCCAGTATCACTCCGAGCCTCTTCTCGAAGACCTGCTTCACATACGGGACGTGGTGCTCTCTCTTCAGCGTCTGGCCTATCTCTGCCTGGTGCATTCCCTGCTTCGCGTATCCGACAATCAGCTTGGTTATTTCGTCATTGCTCAGGTCAAGCCCTTCCGGCCTGGTTCCCAGCGGCACGTCAGGTTTCCTTGATTTAGCCTTCCCGTGCTTTCCAGTATGCATTCGTGCCATTAAAACCCTACAAATTGGACTTAAAACTCAAGTCTCTAGTATTTTATAGTATCCAGCAATAACGTTTATATAACCATAGCGGGAAACGCCTGCGGCTTCGGATACTGCGCGGCCAGTACGGAGAGATTTCCCTACGGCCTTATCTCTATCGATATATCTGTCCCTGGTATATTCTCCTTGGCGCTACCGACTCTCAGCTCCGCTATCTTCATCGCGCCCTTTATGTCGTTCATGGCTGTGCCCAGTTCCCTGCTTACGACAACCTCGGCCAGGTCTGCGTTGAGAGCTTTCTTGTTGTCATGCTTCCACTGCCTTATGTACGTTATTACTTTGCACGCCTCTTCCCCAACTTCAAGAGCATTGCCGTCAAGCATCCTTTCGTCAAATTCGGGCCACCGCGACAGATGTATTGACTTCTCTCCTGAGCCTGTGTACAGCAGCTGGTAGATCTCCTCTGTTATGTAAGGCATGAACGGCGCCATCATCTTCAATATTGTTAGGAATACCGCATTAAGCGTTCGGCTGGCGCTCCTGTCCCCGTTGTAGGTCCTGTATTTTATGAACTCCAGGTAGTTGTCGCAGAAAAACCAGAAGAATTCGTCTATCAGCCTCTTTGCGCCTGCGTAGTTGAAATCTTCGAACATCGCCGTGGCTTCCTTCACAGTGATCAGCGACTTCGACATTATCCACCTGTCCATTATGTTTTTGGTTTCTTCCTGGCCGGTACCCCTGTTCATCTCTATGAATTTTGAGACGTTCCACAGCTTGTTTACGATCTTCGACCCTGTTATGAAATCCTTTTCCTGGAATGAGGCGTCGTCTCCGAGTTTTGACAGGCTTGCCCAGTGCCTGAGCGGGTCTGCGCCGTATTTTTCTATAACCGTCCTTGGCTCCACTATGTTCCCTGTCGACTTGTGCATAGGCATGCCATTCTGGTCTAGTCCGTGCCCTGATATAAGGACATCGCTCCACGGAAGCTTCCCAGTGTGCAGATAGCACTTGACCACTGTTGTAAAAAGCCAGAATGAGATTATGTCATGGGCTTGGGGCCTCAGAGACATCGGGTATATTCTGGACAGGTATCTTTCGTCTACTCCCCACCTCGAGTTTATCAGGGGAGAGAGGGAGGATGTCGCCCAGGTGTCGAGCACGTCTGCTTCTGGCTCAAATTCCGCTCCTCCGCATTTCGGGCAACTTCCGGCGTATTTGTCAACCAACGGATTTACAGGGAGATCCTTTTCATCCGCAAATACTGGTTCGTCGCAGCTCTTGCAGTACCATACAGGGAAAGGTATGCCGTAATACCTCTGCCTTGATATGGACCAGTCCCACTGCAGGCCGCTTACCCAATTATCGTACCTCACCGCCATAGTGGCAGGGTGCCATCTTATCATTTTCCCCAGTTCCAGGAGCTTCTCCTTCATGTCCAGGTATTTTATGAACCATTGTTTCTTTACCAGGAATTCGATCTCGGTATTGCACCTTTCATGCACATTGACATTGTGCTCTATCTCCCTCTTCCCGGTCACGTACCCCTTCCCTTCGAGATCCTTGATTATGAATTCGCGTGCGTCCCTCACTTTCATCCCATTGAAATACTCGGGTAGCATCTTTCCGTTCTTGTCCATGACTATTCTGAGTGGCAGATTATATGCCCTATACCATTCTATGTCTGTGAGGTCGCCGAATGTGCAGCACATCACAATGCCAGTTCCCTTTTCGATATCCACCTTTTTATCGGCTATCACCTTTACCTCATGACCGAATATCGGGACCTTTACGCTCCTCCCTACAAGGGAAGGCGCCCTTTTGTCATCAGGATTTATCATTACGGCAACGCACCCGGGCAGGAGCTCAGGCCTGGTCGTCGCTATCACGATGCCTTCTGCAAACTTTATCTCCACGAGTTTTGACTTAAGCGCCTTGTCCTTGAGCTCCATCTGCGACAACGCGGTTCCCTCTTTCGGGCACCATATTGTGGGAGTCTCCTTCCTGTATTCCCTGCCCATCCTGTTCAGCTCGAGGAACGAATGCTGCGAGATCCTCTGAACTTCCTTGCTTATTGTGGTATAAAGCAGGGACCAGTCAGCAGATATGCCAAGGCTCCTCCATACGTCCTTGTAGACAGTCTCCAGCTTGTCAGTCTCTGCCTCTACCAGCTGCGCGAACTTCTCCCTCCCGGCCTTCTCTGCTGTGGTGTTGTTTACCTTCTCCACAAGAAGCTCTGTAGGAATGCCGTTGTTGTCAAATCCGAACGGGTAGAAGACGTTGTAGCCTCTCATCCTCTTGTACCTCGCCACGAAATCTGCCTGGGAATAGGAAAAGGCATGTCCCAGGTGTATGTTGCCTGACATCGTAGGGGGAGGAGTGTCTATCGAATAGACCTCCTTCGTTGTACCCTCGTCAAATTTGTATATGCTGTTCTCTTCCCAGAACTTCGAAATCCGCGGCTCTGCTTCCTTGTGATCAAACCTGTCCTTCATGCTCCTCTATTGCACTAGCACTTATATAAATTTTGATATGGATTCATTATAAGTGTGCTTAGGTTTTCTAATGAAGACGCTTATCTGCGACCATATATCGAAGAGATACGAGAAAGGCAAGTACGCCCTTAGCGATGTGAACTTCTCAATACCTGCGAAGGGCATATTTGCACTTATAGGTAGGAACGGCGCAGGCAAAACAACGCTGATACGCATCCTTTCTACGCAGCTGCTCCCTACATCCGGAAGCGCAACTATAGACGGAATAGACGTGGTGGAACAGGAGGGAAGGCTCAGGGACATAATAGCCTGCGTACCGCAGGAGGCCAGGGCTGTCGGATGGGTGACTCCGAAGCAGTTCATAGTGTCGTACCTGATGTGGCGCGGATTCTCCATAAAGGAGTCCACGCACAGGATGAATGAAGCCATGAAGAGGCTTGGCATACAGAAGTATATGGACAGCCCGAACAGAGTCCTTTCCGGCGGGACGAAGAGGAAGGTGCTTGTCGCAATGGCAATGTCATCGGAAGCCAGGATACTCTTCCTTGATGAGCCCACTACTGGGCTTGACCCGATATCTAGGGACGAGCTATGGAAGACCCTGATGAAGCTGAAAAAGGATCATTTCATATTCCTGACCACGCACTATCTGGAAGAGGCGGAGAAGCTTGCAGACAAGATAGGCATACTTGAAGGCGGAAAGATCATGGCACTCGGCACAATGGAAGAGCTTAGGAGGAAGGTGAAATACCCGTACAGCATAAAGATACTCTCAAAAACAGGAATGATAAAGCCTAAATACGGTGACATAATAAGAGGGGTCGATGGACAGTACCAGATAGTCACTACTGAAAGCGAGGCGAACAGGCTGTCAAAGGAGCTGATAGACAGGAAGGTGCGGTTTTCGATGAATCCCCTTGCCCTTGAGGATATATTCTATTATATAGTCAAAAAGCCCATAGAGGAGGAGCAGTATGAAGATGAAGAGAAGCCTTATTAGCCAGCTAAACGCGTCGATCATGGTTAATGCCATATATGCCATGATAAATTATCCGATAGTTCTCATCAGCACGCTTCTTGCTCCGTTCTCACTACTGATAGTGATCACTTTCGTCAGCCGCGGCTCGCTGCTACCTATCGCAGTAGGAGGCGCGCTGATAATGACCATGATATCTGCTGGGACGAGCCTCCAGCAGGACCTTTCGCACCTCAAGAACGACTTCAAGGTGCAGGACATGGTCGTAAGCTCGCCCACAAGCTCGTGGATCTACCTTGTGGGGATGGCGCTGTCCGAGATAGTGTACTCTATGCCGGCCTTGATAGTACTCGCAGTGCTTGCGGCCCTTTACATAAGCTCGAATGCGGCTGGCTATCTGGCCATAATAGCAGTGCTTGCGATAATGTTCGTGTTCTCTGTATCGCTTGGTTTCATACTTTCGACATATTCGTCAGACATAGTGCAGAGCTGGGCATTCTCCGGGATAGTGTCCACGATAATATCGGCCCTGCCGCCAGTATATTATCCCATAACCTTCATCCCCCTGCCTTTCCGTTATCTTGCATACATCTCGCCTGCGACATACGCTGCGGAGATCGTACAGAACGCAACCGGGCTCATTTCGTTCAGCAATACCACAATATTAATAGACTGGGCAGTGATAATCATAGTCTCCGCCATAGTGGCAGGGCTTGCCATAAAGAAGTCGAAGTGGAGGGAGGATTAGGTGTATATATGACAAACGAGATAAGATGCGCGCACATACTTGTGGAGAAGGAGCAGCTGGCGAAGGAGATCCTTGCAAAGATAGGCAAGGGAGAGTCATTCTCGAAGCTCGCAGAGCAGTATTCGATAGATGGGTCTAGGAGGAGAGGAGGAGACCTCGGGACGTTCAGAAGGGGAGTGATGGTGAAGGAGTTCGAGTCTGCGGCATTTGCGCTTGAGAAAGGCCAGGTGTCTGGCATTGTAAGGACGCAATTCGGCTATCACATCATTAAACGCCTAGAATAAGGTTTATTGAAAATAGAGTATGCGAGTCTACTGCTCTCTACTAATGTGGTGTCTATGTTTCAGAAGCCACCTTGGAGAATAAGCACGGCGTATTTATTCTTTCTTATCTCCTTTGAATTTCCACGGAACGCCATACCTATCCTTAAACTGTCCATAGGTTCCAAATGGCATATTTTGCAACTCTACGGAAAGTGCCCTGCCTTTATCTGCTCTTTCTGCAAGTTTATCAAAGATTACTTTTATCAATCAAAAAGACACCATTGGAAGCCCACACCGTTTACGGGTGGGGGGATGTCACTTCCCTGTTTTGGCAAGCAAAAGGCTTATATATAAGTTGTTATATATTAACTATAGGTAGATATAATGGAAAATGATGTTACTACAATACAAATAAAAAAAACTGTTGTAGAAGAACTTAATAAGGCCAAAAAGTACCGTAGGGAGACCTATAGCGATGTAATATCCTATCTTATTGAGTTCATAAAAAATGAAAAAGAGAAGGAAGAATTTGACAAATTTGTCATGGAAGCTCAAAAAGAGAAAATGAGGGAACTTTGGGACAATAAAGCAGACGAGGCATGGGAGAATGCCTAAGGTCGGAGATGTAATACTAACTACCATTCCGTTTACAGATGACAGTGGAGCTAAAAAGAGACCTGCGTTAGTATTATTTCAGAACCTAGGAAATATTGTAGTTGCTGGCATAACCAGTAATCCTGAGATGAAAGGAATCCCTATAACAAGAACAGAAGGTGCAATAAAGGACAGCGTGATCAAATTAAACTACATCTTTACTATATCCGAAAAAAGAATAATAAAGATATTATTTCATTTGGATAAACCCAAGAAAATACTGGTTTTCAATGAACTTATTAGATTGTTGAATCAATTAAGAGCCTAGCGTCTCTGTATTCAAGGATGTACTCGCCAGTTCGGCTGTCACATCATTAAACGCCTGGAATAGGGGTTATTGAACTGCGCTCCTGTCAGGAGGCCGGAAAAGGTAACAGTACGATTACCGTGGAATAGGCCAAAACCAGCGTTTGTGCAACAGCAAAATGCATATATATTTTGCTGGGAGAAAAGTTAGTGAAAAAACCTGGTATTGCACCTTCAGGCATACTGGAATAATAACTGCTGCACACAATCAATAATACGCTTCAACAAAACACAGGGATGAAAAAATGGCAGAACAATACGAAGAGGGAGGAGTGGCAGAGGGCATGCCTGGGAATGTGGTCTTGGTAGGGAAGAAGCCGCCGATGAACTACGTCCTGGCAGTGGTTACCCAGTTCAATAGCGGTGTTAAGAGCGTAAAGATACGCGCACGGGGCAATGCCATATCAAGGGCTGTGGATGTAGCTGAGATCTCAAGGAACAGGTTCGTAACGGATGCCAAGGTGGATGAGATTGCCATAGGCTCCGAGGAGCTCTCAAATGAGGACGGAACGCGTTCGAAGGTAAGCTCCATAGAGATAACTCTGGCGAAGTGAGCATCCCAAGCTTTATTCTAATGTTTCTTTATGTGCCTTAGCACGCCCGTAGAGCTCAGCATGCCAAGGCATATCATCTTGTTCCTGCTCTGGACTACGGGTATCCTTCCTACCCCGTTCTCTATCATCGTCCTTGATATCCTCTCTATGCTTGAATCCGCTTCGACAAAGATCGGATTCCTCATTATCTTCCCTACGTCTGTATTCGAATCCCTGTGGGCCTCGAGGTCTGCCTCGAACACTATGCCGCACAGGACATTATCCTCGATTACAGGCATCAGGTTGACCTTGGAAGTGCGGCACAACTTCAGGGCTGCGGCTACCTTTGTGGTGCGCGACACGCCTACCAAATGCCTCTCCATGAGATCCGCTGCCTTTGCCATGCAATGCACTATGAAATAGCGGACAACATTTATTAGTTTTATCGGATATGATAATACCGGTGTTTCACTGCAGACATTGTACAGGACCCATTATGTGAGCGAACTTAGCCCTGAGATGGACGGGCAGGAGGTCGTCATAGCCGGCTGGGTGCATGAGGTACGGAACATAGGCAAGATAGTCTTCATACTCCTCAGGGACCGCAGCGGGATAGCGCAGGTAATAGGCAAGGAGGGCGTTGTTTCAGACGACATAATTAAGTCGATGAATCTTCCAAAGGAGAGCGTAATAAGGATAAGAGGGACGGTTAAGAGGAGCTCGGAGAGCAAGGCTGGCTTCGAGATAGTGCCTCTAGAGGTGAAGAACCTGAACCCTCTTGAAGCCGCAATACCGTTCGAGGTGACGGGCAAGGTTGCGGCAGAGATAGACGTAAGGCTCGACAACAGGCAGATAGACCTGAGAAGGATCGAGACCACATCCATATTCAACATACAGTCCACGATACTGAATTCCTTCAGGAGCACGATGCTAAGGGAGGGTTTCTCCGAGATACGTACGCCTGTGCTTGTAGAAGCTGCGACTGAGGGCGGAGCGGACCTCTTCACTGTTGACTACTTCGAGAAGAAGGCCTTCCTTGCGCAGTCTCCGCAATTATACAAGCAGCTTGCAGTAGTGGGAGGCATGGATAGGGTTTTCATGGTAGTGCCGGTGTTCAGGGCAGAGAAGCACAACACGGTGTTCCACCTAAACGAGGTGACACAGATGGACGCTGAGATGGGATTCGCAGACCACAAGGACGCAATAAAGCTGCTCAAGAAGGTAGTCAAAGGGATAATAAACGATGTGGCTAAGAAGAACGGCATGGACCTTGAGAGGCTCAATGTATCGCTCTCAAAGCCTGTGATAAAGGAGATAACGTACAAGAAGGCGCTTGGGCTGCTCAATGCAAACGGCAGTGAACTTGAATTCGGACAGGACCTGAACAGGGAGCACGAGGAAGCGCTATGCAGGCTGCTAGGAGAGCTCGTAGTGGTAAAGGAATACCCATCAAGTGTGAGGGCGTTCTACAGCATGCCCAACGAGAGGGACAGGTCGGTCTGCAACAGCTTCGACCTGATATACAAAGGCCTTGAGATCTCGAGCGGAGCGCAAAGAATACACATACCAGAGACACTCATACAGTCTATAAAAGAGCACGGGCTTGACCCTAAGGAGTTCGAGTTCTACATAAACGCCTTTAGGCAGGGCGCCCCGCCGCATGCGGGGTGGAGCCTTGGGCTGGAGAGGCTTACCATGAAGCTCACTGGCATGCAGAACATAAGGGAATGCTCGCTCTTCCCAAGGGACAGGATAAGGCTCAAGCCGTGACAGGGGAGTTGGAATTATGACTGCAGAAATAAAAATAATAGAGATGGAGAAGGACGGGGAGAGCCAGATAATGATAGGGCACGCGGGGTTCATAAAGACAGCCGAGGACCTGTACGAGGCCCTTGTAGGCTCTGTGCCAGGTATAAGGTTCGGACTCGCATTCATAGAAGCCAGCGGGCCGTGCCTGGTAAGGAGCGAGGGCAATGACCAGGAACTGAAGAGGCTGGCAGAGAAGAATGCCCTTGCTATAGGCGCGGGGCATGTGTTTGTGGTACTTTTCAAGAGCGCATACCCGATAAACGTCAACAATGCTGTAAAGAATGTCAGCGAAGTGCTGAGCATATACTGCTCTACGGCAAACCCTGTGCAGGTTGTTGTGGCAGAGACGGGGCAGGGCAGGGGCATGATAGGAGTGGTCGACGGATCTGCGCCTAAAGGCATAGAAGGAGACGAGGAGAGGGCAAAGAGGAGGAAGTTCCTAAGAGAGATAGGATACAAGATGTAGGCCTATGGAAGTCATCGCAGACCTGCACATCCATTCCAAGTACGCGATGGCCTGCAGCAGCCAGCTCACTCTGGAGAACATGGACGCCACAGCAAGGGAGAAGGGCATCGGCATAATAGGGACAGGGGACTTCACGCACCCAAGATGGCTCTCCGAAATAAAAAACAGCATGGAAGGGGACAGGGGCTTATACACCCTCAAAGGCAGGGCTGAAGGCGCCAGATTTGTGCTGAGCTCAGAGGTATGCACGATATTCGAGGACAGGTCAGGGAAGGTCAGGAGGATACATCACTGCATACTCGCGCCAAGCATTGAAGTGGCGGAGCAGGTAAACATGCACCTTTCAAGGTTCGGCGATCTTGCAAGCGACGGCAGGCCTGTGCTTAACAAGATCACGCCTGCAGGATTGGTCGAGGACCTGTTCAGGATAGACGAGGGCATATTCGTTTTCCCAGCGCACCTCTGGACGCCGTGGTTCGGGGCGCTCGGCGCCTTCTCCGGCTTCAATTCCATAGACGAGGCATACGAGGACCAGGCAAAACACGTACACGCATACGAGACAGGCCTTTCGAGCGATCCTCCGATGAACTGGAGGATATCCGGCCTTGATAAATACACCCTGATATCAGGTAGCGATGCGCATTCTCTCCCGAAGATAGGCCGTGAAGCAATAATACTCGATATGGAAGGCAAAGAGGTGAACTACAAGGGGCTTGTAGGGAAGATAAAGGGCAAGGAGCTCAAGCTCACCGTCGAGTTCTACCCTGAAGAGGGAAAATACCATTTCGACGGGCACAGGAACTGCGGCGTGTCGCTTACTCCTGAAGAGGCAGGAAAGTATGGGGACATGTGTCCAAAATGCGGGAAGAGGCTGACAATAGGAGTGCTGCACAGGGTAAATGCTCTCGCTGACAGGGAGGAGGGAGCCAGGCCTGAAGGGGCCGTCCCTTATGCACACGCCATACCGCTTCGGGAAGTAATAGCGTATGTGACAAAAAAGAGCCAGACATCGGCTTACGTGCAAAACGCCTATGCAAAACTGATAGAGAGATTCGGCAGCGAGATGAACATACTCCTGAAATCTAGTATAGAGGAGATAAGCGAGGTCGACAAGGACCTAGGAAAGGCGATAAGGCTGGTGAGAGAAGACCGGGCGAAGGTCATACCTGGATACGACGGGGTATTCGGGATGATAGACATATTCAACGAGGTAAAGGAGGAGAGGGGCAAGAATGCGCAGAAGAGGATAACGGAGTTCTGAAAATAGGTTTATATTTTTATTTGAAGAATAGCTTGGTATGGATATTTACAAGTCTCTAATCGTATTCTTCCTCCTCTTTTCGGCCCAGTCTTACGCCTACACGACACACATCAATGCCCCGGCAGTGCTGATAGGCATAGACAGGGGGGCGCTGACTGGCATAACACTCAACGCAACCCCTGGGAACGGCACTGTGACTGTAAACGGCGGCAGCCCGGATGTCGCAAACAACACTCTCCAGTCGATACAGACAGCAATTGGCTATGCTACAGCAGACCTTGGACTGAAAAAGGGCTCCTACGACTTCAACATCACGATAGGCTCGAACGGAGTGAATGTTTCCGGACCAAGCGCAGGGCTGGCATTCACACTCCTGACCCTTTCTGCACTTGAGCATAAGGATCTCTCTCCAAATTTCACCGTCACAGGCACAATATCCGCAAACGGGTCTGTAGGGCCGATAGGAGGCATCTTCGACAAGGTACAGGCTGCGAGATCAGGGAATGCGAGATTCATAATAGCCCCGTACGTGAGCAATACCTCTTCCGAGTATATGCTTTATTACCTGTCCCAACAGGCATACGGAATCCCTGTAGTGGAGGTGCAAAACGTCTCCCAGGCGATCCCGTATGCGTTTGGCGATGCGCATCCATCCGGCCTCCAGTATAATATAACAACAGACTACCATGTAGGCTCTATGCGCAATGCAAGCGCAATCTGCCCTTCGTGCAACGGTAGCGCCTTCGCGCCTCTCGCGAATTTCACGTTCAATTTTACCTCGCATGAGATAGGACTGATAAACGGCACGATGTTCGGCAGTGTGAAGAGCCAGCTATACGGGCAGCTCGCGCAGGCCGAGCGACTCTCGTCAAAGGGATACCTGTATACAGGAGCGGATCTTGCATTCATAGAGTACCCTACTGCAGTGGTATTTGCCAATTATAATATATCGGAGGGCCAGGCAAGATCAATAGCTGCCAATATATCGAGCTACTGCACCTCGATAAACAACCCTCCACAGATGACAGGAGCCAACTACGAGATGGTGATTGGCGCAGAGGCAAGGGTGTCATGGGCCATGGCCACTCTGGCCGGAGTGTACAGCGAGCTGAACGCTTCGCAGACAAGCGATGGGATACTCCTTGCGCTGGGCTCTGCCGCGCCTGCATATGCCTGGTGCGCTGCAGCTAACCAGATATACAATATATCGTCCGCGATGGGAGGAAATGCCGTAGAGAGCAGCAGCAACATGGCGGAGAACGCGTCAGCTGATCTATCGGCAGCGGAGAGGAAGTATGGAAGCCCGTTCTACGTCTCTGCGGCAAAATACAGCCTGAACAACAGCGATTACGGAGCAGTGCTTTATTCTCTCGCATATGCAAACGTCTTTTACAACTCATCCATGAGCCAGAACGCGCTGAACGGAACGCCTGCGCTTGTGTCAGGCGCGCTTTCGTCTGCAAGAGGGATATGGCCTTCGCTCTTCGCAGCGCAGTCATACTTCTACCTGAGCCAGGCAAACCTCAGCAAGCGCGGCAGCGGTCTTTACCAGAGCTATGTCTCAAATGCCCGCACTACGGCTGCGCTGGCCGTGGGACTGCAGGGAGTGGATGCATACATACAGAAAAATCTCGTGCCTTTTTCAGGCACGTGCTCATTAAACGCCTCGTCGCAGCTCAGCTATATGCAGGAGCAGATAACCCTACTTTTCAGGGTCGCTACACTGGAGTTCCTGGCGATCCTTGCTGTGGTAATCGTGCTGCTGGTACACATGCGCGGCAGGGGCAGGAAGAGAAGGAGAAGATGAGCATGGACCCATTCTGCATCGAGGCCGAGACAGGCAGGAGCATGTTTTTCAGGTCTGAGCACTTCATGGTCCTGTACGACATAAGGCCTGTGGTCAGGGGGCACATATTATTCGTGCCAAAGCGCCATATGCTCGACATCCTCGAGATGACCAAAAGCGAAATTGAGGACTTTCACAGCGTATTCGCCAAGACTGTGCCAAGGATACTTAGGATCTATGGCGCCTCTGAGGGCTCGTATGACCTGACATCGCAGATAGGCAGGTATTCGGGAAGGAGCGTAGAGCACCTTCACTTCCATGTGCTGCCTAGGAAGAAGGATGACCTGTATAATAAGTCGGACAAGAGCATATTCGAGGACCTGAAACTGAACAGGTCAGGCTTCAGCCCTGCTGACGTGAAGAAGGAGGTAGAGATGCTCAGAAAGGAATTCGGATATAAGCCAGGGTAGACAAAAGGATGCAGGCAAGCGCAATGGCCATGCCTGCCAGCGAGATCTTTCTCACCATTTCATACCTTCTGCTGATACCCAGCACGAAGATCGTGCCTGAATAAAGTATCATTATGTCTGACGCAGCTATCAGCACTGCAAAAATGAGGTTGCCGAGGAAAGGCATCACGTTTAAGAATAGATAAACGCTGAGCATGACTGCTGCAATATAGAGTACCAGAGCCATGTATGCTGACTGCGTCTTGCCTATAGACATGGGCAGGGTGCGGGCTCCTCTCCTGTAGTCTCCCTTGTAGTCCCTTATCGTCCCGTCTATCTCCCTTGCAAGCCCCGACAGGAATACCATGAAGAAGACTATGATTATGGATGTGGCTATCCTGGAAGACACCACATAATTGCCGAATATGAATGGTATTGCCATTGCAAATGCCACATATGCGTTGCCTATCAGCGGAATCTCCTTGAGCCTGTAGCTGTACAATATCGACAGCGTGCCGAATATTATCGCTATCAGCATGCAGTACGTGTTTATGAATAGGCTTGACGCTATGCCTATCAGCATGCTCCCTGCAGCTACAAAGAGGGCAGTGCCGGAACTGAGGCTGCCTTTTACCAGCGGCCTGTCCATGCCGTTTGCCCTGTCTGCGTCAACATCAAAATAGTCGTTTATCGCGAATGCGCTCATGCTCAGGAATATTCCTGTGACGAGGCTGAACGCGATTAGCCTCATCCCAGGCAAGCCTCCAGCAAGTATCTCTGCAGACAGAATCGCAACAATGAGCATTGCGCTGTGCTCTATCCTTGTGAGCCTCAGGACAGAAGCTACAACTCCCATAATGGAATTTAGGCTCAGGAAAGTATATAAACAAACTGAAAAAGGAATAAGCTGACTGAAAATATAATTGAAACTCTTCAAATCAGCAAAAAAGGTTCAGTCATTCTTGCTACTTTTCCTGTTTTTGTTTATGCGCTTACCCACCTTTGAGGAATACACATATCCTGCAGCGGCCAAGGCTATAAGCACTACGGCAGCACCTACTGCCAGAGCAGTGGAGTTGCCGCTTCCTGAGCCAGGCGCCTGGCCTGAAGCAGTGCCATTGAAAGAAGGAGCAGTCTGGTTTGCAGTTGAATTTTGTGCAACTGGTGTAGTATTTGGCACAGTTGACGTAGAATTATGCGTAGTTGAATTTGAGGTTTTTGATGGAGTAGTCGTAGTGCTGTTCGTATAAGAGGTTGTATTTGCGGCAGGTTTAGCAATCGCTGGAGGAGGAGTGTTTGGATTATAGCTCCCTGAGGAAACTCCTGTTCCTCCGCTGCCGTATATCGGAGTGCCAGTGCTCTGCGGCTGTTGCTGAATCTGCACGAACCCGAACACCCCTACCACAGGATCTGGAGATATGGAGAACGTTATAGTATGCGACACTGAATTCACGCTGAAGGGAGTTATCTCTGTCCAGGATGTCCCGTTCAATTGATATGGCGCAGGAGAGACATAGCTTGAAGGATAGCCTATCGTAACGTTAATGCTGCTTATTGAATTAGCAGTGCTAGGAGAGACACTTATGTTCAAGATGACCAACTTTGAAAGCGCGTATCCTGCCTTCGGAGCGACATTTGGTGAAGACGTGAAAGTTGCCGTTACATTCCTGATGAGCACATTTGAAGTTATGCTGTTCGAAGAGGCAACATAAATGGTTGCATTAGACTGCGCATAATGGAATTCGGATACTGAATTCGCAGACATATGCGTATTTACAATATTTATGTAGCCATATGTGCCTGCCTTTACTATGGAGTTAGGGGAATATGTAGTGACTCCTGCAGTGTCAGTGACGCTTTCAATCACATTGTATGTTCCAGGTGATTCAAACAGTATGTTGCTACCTGAAACTACTGCATTTGAAGTAGCACTGCCGTCCTGAGATATTGAATAGATAACATTACCATATGGCCTGGTGCCTCCGCTCACATTGCTTGAAAATATCACGCTTTGGCCAGTATTTATGGTGGCAGAGAACGGCATTATCCCAACCTTTGGCAACGGATTCGCAAGAATAATGCTGTTAGGTGAATACGCTGTGACTCCAGCAGAGTCAGTCACAGATTCAAGGACATTGAATGTGCCCGCATTTGCGAATGTTATAGTGTTGCCTGATACTGTGACTCCTGTATTTGGATTTACAGTATAGGCGTACGAGAACGGAGATGTGCCTCCTGTTATGGTGTTCGTGAAAGCGACACTCTGGCCCTGATCTATCGTCTTTGTCGTAGGGGCGATTGATATAGTTGGAGTCGGATTCACTGTTATCACACTGTTAGGTGAATACGCTGTGACTCCAGCAGAGTCAGTCACAGATTCAAGGACATTGAATGTGCCCGCATTTGCGAATGTTATAGTGTTGCCTGATACTGTGACTCCTGTATTTGGATTTACAGTAT
>JAJZKW010000001.1:0-72810 GCA_021803945.1 Microcaldota archaeon | reverse complement strand
CTGTTAGGTGAATACGCTGTGACTCCAGCAGAGTCAGTCACAGATTCAAGGACATTGAATGTGCCCGCATTTGCGAATGTTATAGTGTTGCCTGATACTGTGACTCCTGTATTTGGATTTACAGTATAGGCGTACGAGAACGGAGATGTGCCTCCTGTTATGGTGTTCGTGAAAGCGACACTCTGGCCCTGATCTATCGTCTTTGTCGTAGGGGCGATTGATATAGTTGGAGTCGGATTCACTGTTATTATCGCGTTGACTGTATTCGCTGTGTTAGTGAACTCATCAGTAATCGTCTCGTATACTGTGAATGTTCCAGCATTGTTGAACGTTATCGTGTTTCCTGATATCATGTTGCCTATTCCGTTGACCGTGTATGCGTATGCGAACGGCGCTGTTCCTCCCGCAATCGTGTTGGTGAATGTCACGGACCCTCCCGTGTCTATCGTGTTGGTGAGAGGGGAGAATGACGTGAAGGTCGGGAGCGCGTTGAATGTGAGGGTGAGGAGGTTAGATGCCGCCTGCTTCCCGAACTTGTCCACTACGTTCTCGGTTACGTAGTAGGTTCCAGGAGTCGATGTCGTGATCGTATTTCCTGATACTGTGAGACCTACTGCGTTGTAGGTGAACGAGTACGGCGCAGTACCTCCTGTCACAGTGTTCGATATCATTATGTACTGTCCGACGTCTGTGGAAAGAGTGTTGGCAGTTATGGATATGGCTGGCAATGGATTCACTGTTAGTATCCCAGTATATACTGAATTGGATGACTCTCCGTTTGAGTCAGTAACCAGAACGTTTGCGACTAGCGTATTTCCTGACTGAGAAGATTGTATCAAGTAAGTGAATGAATTAGATGTTGTGAGATAATTACCTACCTGTATCCCAGTTGCTGAGTTGAATATTAGGAAGTTGTATGCGGTGTATGTGCCAGATCCTCCAGTTGCGATAGCATTGAATGCCTCAGTCTGCCCTACGTCTAATGACGCAGGAAGAGTTGGAATTGAATTAATAGATGTTGAGAGCGCAGGTTTAACAGAAAGCACTCCTGTGTTTATTGAATTTGCGGATTCTCCATTCGAATCTGTGACCAGTACGTTTACTACTAGGGTGTTTCCCACCTGAGATGACGGTACCTGGTATACGAATGAGTTCGAAGCCGTGATATAATTTCCAACCTGTATCCCGGTTGCCGAGTTGAATATTAGGAAATTATAAGTATACGGTGCTGTTCCTCCTATCTCAAGAGCATTGAATGTTTCAGTCTGACCTACATCTAGTGATGCTGGAAGTGATGGAGACGCAGATATGGAAGGAGAAACAGAAAATGACAAGGGACCAAAAGTTGTAGATGGCATTATATCACTTGGAGGATATGAACGGATGCGAAGCCAGTATATGAATTCGTTTACGCCTTGGTCTCCCCATATCCCTGCATACATATTGGGCGATAAACCTACGGTTTTGCTTTGACCTATATTCTGATAGTTCACTGTATAATTTGAGTTAGATGCGGTGCCACTTATTCCAAGGATGTAGAATTCATTAAGTTGCGGGATTGCATTATTTGTGGTAGTACTAGCTTTTTCTTGGCTCTGAGGACTATATGCCCAATAGAACGGTGTATTCAAACCATTACTCCACAATATTGTGCCGTAGTAATTTGTTAATGATGTAGAGGAAGTTGTAAGCAGCGGTGCAAGGTTAATGTTTTGGTTTGACTGAGCTTTTGCCTCACCGTAAAGCTCATAGATATATGGTGCATTGAACGTTACGCTGCTATACGAGTACTGTTGATATTGTGCAGTTGTACTGAAAGTCAATCCGTTATTTATATTTGCAGTTGCGCTGCTACTTGCTATCCATCCTGTTGGAAGTGTATTTCCAGCGAAGTTCTGATATAGCAGTGGGAATACCTTTTGACCGTTGTCTATTGCATTGTAGCTAATAGTAGGGCATCCGCTTGCGCAGTAGAGCTGCGGGGCTGCGCCAAGGTTGTTCCCATTGAACAGGTCGTTTGTGGTTGGGAAGTACGCGAGGTAAATATTCGAGTCCGTGCTGCTTGCAGCTATAGGGGTGTCGAGGTTAATCCAGTATAGTATGTTTGCTGACGTGGAAAGAAGGGTACCCTGGTTCTCGTTCAGGGTGTTGCCCTCGAGCCACGTATACAGAACGTTCCCGGATATTGAATTATACACCTCGATGTTCATCAGATTTGAGGCAAGATAAGTTTTGTAGTTCAATGCATTATAGTTGAGCATTATCTGGGTCCCTGCAGAAACTGCGCCTGGCTGTTGGTTTGAGATCGTAAGCTGCTGGCAGTAAGACATGCCGCTTGGGAACTTTCCACAAGAATTTGCCTGAACCGAAGAAGGTATAAGTGCGATGATAAATATCAAAAATGAGAATGTTGATATTGCTTTAAATTTTGACATATGAGAGATATGAGTTTATATCCTATTTAAGCCTTTACATGAACAGAATTTAAAGGCAAAATCAGTAGGTTAATTGTAATTGCTCAATAACTTGTGGTAAAACCACAAGTTCCAAACTAGCTATCTTCGATAGCTCAATGCAAAATCG
Organism: Microcaldota archaeon; assembly: GCA_021803945.1. GTDB lineage: Archaea > Micrarchaeota > Micrarchaeia > Micrarchaeales > CABMGC01 > JAJZNA01. The sequence goes on along the minus strand of JAJZKW010000001.1, from coordinate 70,227 downwards.
CCCAAATGCCACACAATATTGAGCAATTATAGTAAATTTGATAATGATGTGGGCCCTGTAGAAATGCTAAGGCATTATTGGGAAAGAAGGGTGTTTGCATTTCATAAAAATGAAACGCATCGATAGCAAGCCTCCTATCTGGTATCCAACTGGTTTCCTTGATAGGAGAGGATTTCTACAAGGCCAATGATGTGGATTTACTGTGTAGAATAGTTTTTAGTGAATGAGTACGTAAAATCGGATAAAGCTAATTATTTATATGTTTTAATCTATAGTTATTTCATGCCAAACAATCCAGGAAGGATAGATGGAGATTACAGCATCGGGGAGAAAGAAGAGGTAAAGTACATAGACCCGGGCGATTTTGGTGCGGTTAGAGAAGCAGATGGGATAAGCATCATACGCATCATGAAATATTTATTGCCGATAGGCATAGCCATAGTTATAATTGCATTGGCGCTGGTTTATGCAATACTCAGATGAGACTATGGGAGAAGATATTGAAATAGGAGTAGAGAATGCGCAGAAACTTGTCAAAAAGGGCAGGGAGATATATGTATTCCTGAACAATTATGCGGACCTAGAATTTGTTACTGAGGTGTTTGGAGCTAAAAACGGCGCAAAAGGCATAGACACGGGAGAAGCAATGCAGATAATGCTCAACACAGTAGATAAAGGCATGGCCGAAGCCATTGGCAGGAAGTTTGACGGATCCATAATAGTATGCCCTCACGGTAGAATGTCATTAGAGTTTGCTAGTAAGCTTTCTGGACTCGGCATTAGAGCATACAGCCTGAAAGGAGGCATAGAGGGCCTGAAAAGCAGAGCCTTGAAAGATTGCTGAGCGTTGCAGCCGCCTGTTGCCTAGTTCTTGGCGTGCACTGTCATTCCTGCCAATAGGTGATACTGCCTCTTATCAACATCTAGGACCCTGCTTCTTATCGCATGTGTGCCATTAGCAGTCAGGGATAGCGGCCTGTGTATCTCTCCTTTCTCTGCAAAATCAACAAGCCCCTCCGTCTTCAGCTTCTTTAAGGTGTACCACACCCCGCTCTGCGAGACTTTGTACTCTGTTGCCACCTTCTCAACAAATTCCGTGGCAGTGGGTATGAGATTCAGGCCTATCTCGTAGAGGATTGCAAGCTCCTTGTCTGTAACCTTTAAGCTTAAACTGGGATTCCTAATAGTATCGTTTTGTAGTTGCATAAGAGCACCTTGAAAAGATTAGTTTTTTATGTTATGCTCTTAAACAACCAATACGGGATAATTATTCATTATGTCCCGTATATTATTGATTATTACTGATAGCGTCCTCTGTTCCGTAAATCCTGCATACTTCAAGAGTTTACTTACCACTTACAACACTAAATCAAGGTAATTTATTCTCCTATTTAAATCTATATGTTGAGTTCGTTGATTGCGCATGCCAGATTTTTTTCGTAAAAGATGAAGATTAGCGCATGAAAAAGTTTTGTAGGTTTGCAAAGCGTGCAGTTTCTATAATCTCTTTCTGGCGGCTTGCAATAGCAAGGTATATATACATGCGTCATCAAAGAGGTAATTGTGAAGGCATACGGCTTTAAGTTATACAGACTTTTCTGATGTGCCTTCAAGATTTTGCTTTTTGATTATCCTTGTGGCTTATTAGCTTTCTCTGATTTTTGTCTACCTTCGAGGTCTTTGCCTCAGCTTTCTTTTTTATTTCTCGTTTTGCCTCATCTCTTCTTTTTGACTCTCGCATTTTATTGAAAATGAGATAAATTGATACAGCAATAATTACCAGTAGTATTGCAATGGCCGTAAACAGGCTAGAATTTTCAGATACAGGGCTCTGGACAACTGGAAGAATAGTGGTTACTACTGTAGAGTATATGATTGATGTGGTCTTTGGTGCTACAGGTATCGATGTTGTCGGTACTGTTGTGTTTACCTGAGGAATTGTAGTTACAGTGGTAGTCGTAGCGTTGGAAGTATAATTTGGATAAAGCAATCCGATTATAGGATCTGAAGGAATATTTTTAAGTGTCATTGTATGGTTTTGCAGGTTTATACTGTAATTTGTATATGGCACCCATTCTCTGTCTGTGCATATGAATGGCACCAAACCGTCCTTGTTGAAAGTGTATGTATAAGGTATGGTCAGGTCTGTGGTAATGGGCTCGGTTGAAGTGGGAATTATAGAGACGTTGATTGAATATAGATTGGAACTGCATCCTGGAATGGTCTTGTTTCCTGTCATATTTTTAAATGACATGCTTACCGAGTTTGAAAACACGCTTCTTATCATGATAGTCACATTGAAGGCAAGATTATGCACGATGTTATTATGGTTTGACACTATTGCAACATTTAACTTATTGGATATGGTAACAGTGGCTATGTTATTGTTATAACCTCCATTGCCGCTGCTTGGAGGTGAGGGAGCAGGTGGAGCCGCTGCGACTGTTATGACGCTGTTGGCCGAATACGCTGTGACTCCTGCAGTGTCTGTCACTGATTCAAGGACGTTGAATGTGCCCGCATCCGCGAATGTTATCTGGTTGCTGCCTATCGTGACCCCTGTCATCGAGTTGACTGTGTATGAGTAGGTGAACGGCGCAGTGCCTCCAGTGACAGTATTCGCTATCGTTATTGTCTGTCCTGCGTCTATCGAGGTCTTCGACGGAGTGATCGATATCGTAGGCTGGGTGTTTACTGTTAGCATTCCTGTAAATATAGAATTGGCAGATTCCCCATTCGAATCAGTAACCAATACGTTTACTGCCAGGGTGTTTCCCACTTCTGATGAAGGTATAGAATATGCGAAGGAATTGGACGTTGTGAGATAGTTACCTACTTGTATTCCGGTTGCTGAGTTGAATATAAGGAAGTTGTAAGCCGTATACGACCCGCTGCCTTCTGTTGCAAGCGCGTTGAATGCTATGGTCTGGCCTGTATCGAGGGTCTTCGGCAGGGAAGGCGTAGATGATATGGAAGGGATTGTAGTGGATGACAGGGATCCGAAAGTCGCAGATGGCGTTACTCCTCCTGGAGGATAAGACCTGACGCGCATCCAATCAAGAAAGTAAGAGTTTCCGCCTGCGCCGCTTGTGTATACGCCGATATTTGGATTGATAGAGTTGCTGGCTCCTGTGAGGCTACTGATTGGGGTGTAATTTACAAAGGACGATACGCTAGACGGAGTGCCGCTCAATGTCATAACATAATAGTTATTTTCGGTCCCTACAACTGTACCACCTCCCGAATTTCCGCCGGATTGTAGTATCCAGGTTGAAGGCAATGAGTTGGAGAGGTATAGCTCTGTGTAATTGTTCAGGCTGCCTCCGGCTCCCATACTCATGAGGTCTGTAACTGTAGAGCTCAGGAGAGAATTCCCTTTCATGTAAGCATCAACGGCATATGAACTGGGCATGTTCACGTTATAATAGAATAGGCCCCCTCCTGACGGAGCAGTCAGAGTAAGCCCGTTGTTCTGTATTGCGGTATAGGAATTTGGGTTTTGCCAAAGAGATGATAGAACAGTTCCGGAAAAGTTTTGGTAATAGCTGAATACATGCCCCCCGTTGTCGTATTGTGCGTATTGCGTGGTCAGCTGCGGAGCTTCTCCGGTAGAAACAGGATTCATCAGGTTTATGGTATTCCCAGCAAATCCCATATATACGGTTAGACTGCTTGAAGCAGGGATACTCGGCAGTTTGAGGTAATATAAGCTATTCTCTGAGGTCGCAAGACCTGTTGTCTGCTGCTCGTTGAGCACGTTTCCTTCAAGCCATGAATTTATGATTGTGCCGTTTTGATAGAAAAATACGGTATTGATTATATTTGAATTCTCAACATTTTGGTAATCAAGGCTGTTGACTGTTACTGGCTGCTGCCATGGGTTTGGCGTATTGCTTGTCTGGGAGTTTGTAAACGTTATCGGAACCTTGTATATTATTCCTGAATCAAAAACTATCTGAGACGACGAGTTGGTAAACCCATATGAGTCAGTGACTTGGGTTGATATTGTATGGGTGCCTGGAGATGAGGGAGTGCAGCTAAGGGAATTCGCGTTTGGAGAAGTGCACCCTGGAGGTAAGCCGAACCAGTTGTATGTGTATGCGCCAGACCCTCCGGTTGCAATCACATTGAAGGATATTGCCTGGCTGTTGGCAGCAGTCTCTGTGCTTGCAACAGGATTTTTTATTACCAGCGGATTTACCATGTTTGCTTCCTGGGCAAAATATGGTGGCAATATGGAATAAACACCCATAGTATTGGTGATGTACACGTAGCCAATGCTCCTGTTGTCGGCAAGGTTGATTGTCTGCTGCACTACGGTATTGTTCGGGACGCCATAGATTATATTCATAAAGTGAGATGGCAGGGTATTGGAAGCCCACGAATCAGGAGAATAGACGCTGTTTATGTAATCTGAATACGGATTTTCAAATGCGTTTATTATATCTGAATAGAACTGGTAGCATGGTCCGCTCGGCGCCCCTGGATTTAGTATGACTGTATTGCTCAGGTAATTGCCTTTTATGTACCCGTATAGCGAGCTGTAGTAGTTTTCTGTTGATGTAGTGCATATGGAATTCGCCTCATCGAAGAATATCCCGTTTACATGATACCAGCTGTAATAGTTCACTATGTTGGCTTCGACATATGACAGCGGATCTGCTCCGTAGCCTGTTGGCACGTACCCGAAGACCTTCACTCCTTTGGATTCCAGCTTCGCGGCTGCAGATGCATAGTCCGTATTTATGCTTGCGCCTGAACCGCTGTCTGGGTTTATCACAACGCCGTAAAGGCCGGGCATGTAGCTCGGAAGGAGGGAGTAAGTGGCATTTGGATATATGTATAATGGGATTATCACACGCTCTGTGGGACTTGGGGTTATTACATTCTGCGGTGCAAATTTTATGTTGATCGCGTTGCCTGCCTGTAGGTTTCCTCCCGAAGGCGTGGGCAGGTATGGCACCCCGCTTATTATGCTATTGTTTATAATGAACGAATAGGTAGACCCGGTGTTTAGGGAGGAGTGGAAGTATATAGAGTTGGATGCTACTGTATTAGTGCTTACGCTGTTGTATGTGACAGTCCAGACTGCGCCGTCAGGCAGTCCCGTCTCTGAGAAGTTCGTGGCTGGGAGGACCGTTACCAAATCTGTGCCGGTATAGACTACTTCATTTACATTGTCCGTTTCCTTTACGCAATAATATGTATTTGCTGAAGGCGAGGCCGTGTATGACAGCGATGCTGCGTTTGGAATGGGAGAATCCGATGTGCAAGTCGAAGATGAGCCTGAATACCACTGGTATGAATATGGAGATGTTCCTGCAGTGGGAGCGGATATCGACAGCGCGACAGATTGGCCCTGATATATTGTTGGGGAGGTTGGAGTCGGAGATGCGCTGGCCACCAGTGCGGGGTTTATGGTAAATGTTGATGAATATCCCGAAGTCACTGTATTTGTCCCTGAGTCCGTCAGCACTACGTTTGCCTCCTCAGGACTGTTGGAGACATCGTAGCTTGCAGCCTGGAAGGTGTATGTTATAGAAGATGAAGTGCTTCCTGTGACAAGGTCGTTGTGTGTTATGGTTGCAGGCGTAATCGAGTTAACCACGAGTATATTGTAGGTATACGGGCTTACGCAGTTGGTATTCGAGGCTATGAATGTCTCGTACTGGCCTGCATCTACTATTGCATTTGAGGGGTTGGTTATCGATACTGTACATGATGGCGCATTTATGGATTGCACAGACCCAAACGTTACAGTAGGCTGAACTCCGTTTGGAGGGTACGTTCGAAGGCGGACCCACTGCATGAAAGCGCCAGTGCCTCCATCCACATATGATCCGATTGGCAATTGTGCCGTATAAGCGCTGCTTATCTCGTTGGTAGGGCCGTAGTCAAAACTTGATATTATGGATGTTGACGAGGGCCAATAAGTAGTGAATACGGCATTTGTTGTTTCTGAAGGATTTAGGTTTCCAAAAATTGCAGAGCTATGTGAACACGTATTACCATAAAAATTATATATGATGGAATTTGAAGCTGGTGCACCAGTAACTCCGTTCCCGCCTACGCCCCAGCCAAGACAGTCTGCATTATTGCTGTTTGTATAGCCAAAATAAATGTTTGTTGCAGTGCTAGATCCTTGAAGATTTCCGTATATGTCCTCTATCTGAGTCGAATTAAGACCGTATAACGCAGATGTGACCATTGAATTACCTACAGAGCTGCTCAGCGTTACTCCATTACTTATGACCCCTCCAGTATTGGCCCATCCAGTAGGAACTAAGGTTCCTGCGAAGTTCTGGTATAGCAGCGGAAACACCTTTTGACCGTTGTCTATTGCATTGTAGCTAATAGTAGGGCATCCGCTTGCGCAGTAGAGCTGCGGGGCTGCGCCAAGGTTGTTCCCATTGAACAGGTCGTTTGTGGTTGGGAAGTACGCGAGGTAAATATTCGAGTCCGTGCTGCTTGCAGCTATAGGGGTGTCGAGGTTAATCCAGTATAGTATGTTTGCTGACGTGGAAAGAAGGGTACCCTGGTTCTCGTTCAGGGTGTTGCCCTCGAGCCACGTATACAGAACGTTCCCGGATATTGAATTATACACCTCGATGTTCATCAGATTCGATGCAAGGTAGGTATTGTACGCGAGGGCGTTGTAGTTTAGCATCACCTGCGTTCCCGCAGCAACTGCGCTTGATTGCTGGTTTGCTATAGAGAGCTGCTGGCAGTACGACATGCCTGAAGGAAACGTTCCGCAAGGGTTTGCCTGGACCGCAGAAGGGATAAGCACAAGGCCGAGTATCAAAATAGAGAAGGCTGTAATCACATTAAGTTTAAACATGCCCAATCATCATTCCGCACATAAAAGCAGGTTTGACTGCCATACACATATTTGAGTGAGTGCGTATTTAATTGTTGTCGGCTTTGCATTGCATTCCAAAACTATGGGTGATGTAGAGTATTTAAGGATTTATAGTAGATTTGGCAGACAAAAAAGGGAGCATGTATAAGCAGAGCAATGTATGCTGGATTAAGGCCTTTTTGACCCCTTGAAATTGCTTTCTACAAAACCAGATAGAAGAAGAGCTCCGAAGGAGACAATTAGCGCCGTTGTCCCGTACCTAAGCATCTCTGTTGGTATCTTATTTGATAGATGAAATAATGGCTCTGTCACATATACGCCTAAATAGCCGGCAAACCCTGCTACTGTTGCCAATGTGCTGACTCCGAAAGCAGCTTCCAATATTTTAGGACTTTTACGTTTGGCTATTTGTTCTGGCATGGTACAACCGTATGTCATTTTTCCTTTTGTGATATATATAAGTTGCTTTTTTTCTGGCCAAGCTTTTAAAACCTATGCGTTTTTAGCTGTCTGGGCGCTGCGATGATCATCGGTTTGGGCAGGCTTCCTAATCAACAGGCCAACAGGATTAGCCAGTAGTTGTTGCAAGGCGCTTGCGCTATTTGATGTTCTTGTTGACAATATCGGCTATCTTGTCTGACGGATTTATTATTTCTACATTGAGATTGAACGCCTTCACGTGCTCTTCTATCTCCTTTGTCTGGACTATGGCAATTATCCTTGCGCTTTTTGACAGCTTCCTTGCAAGCAGTATGGTGTAGAAAGTGCGCGAGTTCTCCTTGAGGTCTATTATTATCGTCTTCGCCTTGTCAAGGTTGTATAACAGGAGGTCCTTGTTCGATGTCGGGTCTGCGATAAAGGCATTATATCCGTCTTCCCTCAGCTTGTCCACTATTACCTTGTCAGAAGTCAAAAATACGAACTTTTTGCCTTCTGCCCTCATCTTTTCTGCAAGGGAGAGGTTTGCGGCGTCTGCACCAATCAGTATGGTGTGCTTGTTAAGCATCCTCCTCTCGAACCCAGATATCCTGCCTGAAAGCTTGTCTATTCTCGAATCCATTATATCACCTGATAAAACAGTAACTGCACTGAGGAAGACGCTGAGTCCTGCTATGATCAGGACCATTGTGAATGCCCTTGCGGTTCGCGTCACTGGGACTATGTCACCGTATCCCACTGTGGAAACGGTCACTATAGTGAAGTAAAGCGCTGTTATGGGGCTGTTTATCTTAGTACTGAATCCATTATTTTGGCTCAGCAGGTAGCTGCCTATTGATCCGTACGCTAGTACAATGACTATTGCGGCAGCATATATGAGTACTTTGGTTTTCACGTGCATACAAGACCTTTGAATCTGCAGACAAACTTTCTTTATGAAAACTTATAAGGTAAACTGTAAACATGGGTAGATGTGTTTTGATTTGGCTGTAATTTAACTGATCATATTATCTCGGTTTTTATCATCTGCAGCTTCTTAAAGTGATGGTCTCTTGTAAGTATGGTCTCCCCGTGCGACTGCGCAATACCTGCTACCAAAATGTCTGCCTCTGGTATAAGATACCCGGACTTCTTCAATGCCTGGAATGCCAGCGCGGCGTTTTTCATGGACGCATGATCCATGACATAAATCTCCAACTTTGACAGGAGTGCATCTATCGCATCTTCCTGTTCTCTTGATTCGACGCCTTTGAATAGTTCATACTGGTTTATTATTGTGGTAGCTACCTTGCCATACTGCATTCGCTTGTATACCGCCTCGCGGACGCTATTGTCGCCTTCCAAGAAGTCTATCAATACATCCGTATCGATTATTACCATCCTATCGCTTACCCGGTCCAGGGCCGTTCGCGATCCGCATATAGTTGCGCCTTCCATCGTTTGGCATTGATCTTGCCTTTCAATGATCCGAAAAGACCCATTATTGCAGTCTTGTCCTGTTTATTCTTGTATACGGCTTCCTTTATTGCCTCCGAAAACGACAGTTTTTGGCCTTTTAGCCTTTTAAGAAGTGCATATGCCTCATCGGATACTGAGATTACTTTTACCATTGCATCAATAGGTATATGCATATGCATATATAAATAGTTTGTGATTTGCTTTGGCCGTTTATAATTTCGGTGGATTGGTGAACATCGGTTATCTACAATTTCAACGACTTTGGAGGAGCATTCAACAGGCATATCTTATGGAAACCTTCGGGAAAAAGGAAGGCAGAATATTAGACTTAAATCTTTCTAGAATTTCCAAGAGGTTATTAGAATTAGACTATTGTCCAAGAGAGTAAAAGTAATATATATCAAAACTGGTGGAAATAGTGTGAAATAGCATGACTACACAATTAAGACAGAGTACTGAGCTAGGGTTAAGGATACCTGCGCCAAATGCCGTAGCATTATTCCAGAATCTGGCTGGGCATGGATATACTAAGGAAAAGTTGTTCCTAAAATTATGTTATAGGCCGGGTTGGACTGAAGCATACCTTGGCCCGATCGTCAAAAAAGAAAGGACAGACGCAGTCACAGGAAGCAAGACACCGTTCACTACTGCTTCGGGGATCCGGGGGACATTGGGTTTTAGGCCGGGTGAATTTGAGCATTTACGCCTATTGCATTCACTATTACCAGACAATGCAGCAACTCCGATAGCATTGGCATATGTAAGACTCGATATTAATTATAATCCTGTAGGGAGTGTCATTGAATACTTGGAGGGAAAAGCCCTACTCGAGTATTATATCGAGGCGCAAAGGGACCGCAGCAAGGTAGTTGCATTTGTCAATCTGGGAGAGCAGATAATAGGCGTTATAAACAGACTACATGAATATGGGGTTGGCCATTGCGATCTGAATTATACTAACATAATAGTTGTGGATGGAAAACCGGTATTGATAGATCCTATGACCATATGGCCGGATGATTTTGCAAGAAGTATGGGGAAAGCGGTTGAAAATGACAAGAAGGCGGGAGAATTACTGAAAAGCAGGATGTTGGAGTTGCTGAGAAGGTAAGCTTTCATTTAATTGAAATCACCATATAGATGCATCTAAGACTGCCGGCTTCCATAATTTTAGCGCAAAAAATGATTTCAGTAAAGCCCTGCATTCCGTATTTTTGGAAAATGCCTTGTCCTGGTCATGCCACCCCCCTTAATGGCTAAAACTGCAGAAAAGGATATGATTTTCCTCTTCGGGCTGTTTTTATGCCAAATATATGGAAGTAGTTAGAATTAAACCAGAAATTTGGAATGCGTATTCTCACGCCTGGAGGAATAGTGGAAGTGTAACCAAGACGGTCTTCCGACGTCAAAATATCGCGCAGGATTGGCCTTGCAAAGCCTGATAATTTCCTTTTGATGATTTACTTGGCTATGATAATAAGGGCTGTAAACGCAGATAAAGAGCAATTCTAAACTATATTAGAATTACTAGAATATTGTTAGTATGACTTGTTTCGACAACGCAGAATTATCTTGTTCGGAATGGATTGCGTGATCGGTTTATTTTTGCATGCAGGTATTTAATCGTTCCTAGGCTTTATTGGTCTTACCATCATAATCAGAAGCTCTTTGTCTTGTGGAGTCAAATCCACAAACCGCTTATCTGGGCATATTGCATTTATTGCTCTTGCAAAATCCAGCAGGCCTTTTTTATCACCAACAAAACTAAAACCATGCGGACGATCTCCGAATTTTATTTGTGACAATTCATCACCAATATTGTTTTCTTTCAAATATTTATCTTTATTTTTCTTTTTATTTGGTTTTATCTGCTTCTTTATACTGAAAAAATATATACTCAAATAATATTAGAATTCCTAATAATATTTTAGGTTTGGTTTGTAATGAGATTGTGCATTACTTTCTTTGCGCCTTGACAAGTGCTTGCTTGTGTGACATTTTATTAGCTCGCATAGCTGCATCTGCAATTTCACTCATCGTCGTGACTAGCTGATTAGGATCATGTATAACCTTAACACCTTCGGCATTAACAATGTCAATTATGCTTGATGTTCCAATAGAAACGCTTAATCCGTATTGACTCAATTCGGGATCATTTGCGATCGCAAGATTTAATTTTCCAATGAATTTTTGCGCGCCGGAAGTTTCTGTATGTTCAAGTATAATCATGAATTCATCTCCGGTCATGTATCTCCTGTATACATTGTCCGTATTTCTTATAGAAGATTTCATAACTTCTGCAAGTTTGATTAATAAACCATCAACTAGATCGTGGCCATATGTATCGTTAAGGCCCTTCATATTGTTTACATCTATAAACAATATTGTTGCAGTGATGTTATCTCTACGGAAACGATTTATATTGTGTACGAGATCCTCCTTAAACCTGCGTTCAGTGTATAGCCCGGTTTTCTCATCAATCGCAAACGCAGATTTGGTACCAGATTCAAAACCTGCATCGAAACCGTCTTTGCGAGCTGCGGCCAGTAATGCAGATAACTCAGGTTTTGATAGTTGGATTTTGGTGGTTTTATTAGCCATAGATTCGACCTAGATTCCAGATATAACCGTGGGGCGGTTATTGGATATGAATATAGATATGGCTAGGGTGATATTTATATGCAACGGAATTGCACAAAATAACACATACGCCTGTTGTTTTGCTACTCACTTCCTGAGCAGGACATACTGGTATATGAGCGCTGCCAGCACCGCTCCGATTATCGGCCCTATCCAGTATACATACCAGTTCGCGAAGTTTCCTGTTATCAGCTCAGGGCCGAACGATCTTGCAGGATTTGCGGATCCTCCTGTGAGCGGTCCTGCAAACAGTATTCCCAATGTCAGGGCCAGGCCAACTGCAAATCCGCCTACCTTGACCGTCCTCTTGTCAACCGTTGTTGCGAATACTACAATCATCAGTACGAATGTTATGAGCGCCTCTATGACTATTCCCTGGAACACGCTGACTGAAGGGTTGAGTACAGTCATACCGAACGTCCCTGCAGATATCGAGGACGGGACTATGAGAAGAACTCCTGCGCCTATGACTGCCCCTATGAGCTGCGCCACTATGTACACCAGGGCGTCATACGCCTTTATCCTATTAGTCAATAGCATGGCTATGGTGACTGCCGGATTTATGTGCCCACCGGATATGTCCAATGCAATTGTCACTGCGATTCCAAGCGCAAGCCCCAATGCAAGCGCTATCACAAGCAGCTGAGCCGATCCTGAGAAGAAATGTCCTGACGATATTATAGCTCCTGCACCTATGAACACCAGGATGAACGTACCCAGCCCTTCCACAAAAGCCTTCTGCAACAAAGTCGGATTCTTGGCCATATTGGTCACGAAATTTAATACTACATATTTATTTATAAATATTTTTGTTAGGCGTTGAACCTATTTTACACTGAGGGTTTTCAGGCAAGGGCGGTTTTTATCTCTTCGTAGTTTGGCTCTTTTGCCTGGTCTTCTGTAACCCACTTGTATGTTATGAGGCCTTCTTTATTCACTATGAAAACAGACCTTTTGGCTGATATGTACCCTTTCAGGCCGTTGAAGTCCTTGAGCTCTACGCCGAACTTCTTGACAGCCTTCCTCTTGAAGTCGCTCAAGAGAGTAAAGTTTATCTTGTTGTGCTCCTTGAAGGCCTTGTTTGAGAACGGGCTGTCAACGCTTATGCCTATTACATTCGCGTCAAGGGAGTTGAACTTCGCAATTGCATCGCTGAAGGTACACATCTCCTTTGTGCAAACGCTTGTGAATGCGGCCGGGAAGAAGGCTATCACAGTCGACTTGCCCTTGCTGACCTTCTGCACTTTGACACGGTTCATCTCTGTATCATACAGGGAGACTTTTGGGACAGGCCCGTTTACTTCTACCATAAAACCACGATAGATATTACGCAGTATATGCTAATATACCCTGCCTTCTATCTCCTGCCTTCTCCAACGAGGAATCTCTTGGATATGCGCTCCATGCTGTCGTATCTCCTGATCAGCCTCTCTGCATTCCTGAATTCCGACTCAAAAGAGATCGCTTTGCGCGCGAGCCCCTCTGCTGCTGCGGACTCCGCGACGCTTGCGGCAACCTTAGGCACAGTATTGAAAGCGAATCCCCTCTCCAATGCGTATGGGATTATGAACTCTGTGCTGAGTCTCCTGCCCACGCTCCTGGCGATTGTGACAGCGGCGTTGTGCAGCATCTTGAAGGAAACCGCCTTAGCCCTTGAATCTAAAAGCCCCCTCATTATCCCTGGGAATGCCAGTATGTTGTTGACCTGGTTGGGCTTGTCGCTTCTCCCTGTAGCCACGATATACGCTCCTGCATCTTTCGCCTCGTCATATTCTATCTCTGGATACGGATTCGCAAGCGCGAATACTATCGGCTTGCCGTTCATGAGCGCTATGTGGTCCTTTCCAAACGCGCCCCTCTCAGACGCGCCTATCAGCACGTCTGCGTCTTTTAGCATGTCTGCCAAATCGCCGCTAACCCTTCTCGCGTTTGTATGCGAGGCTATCTCCTCCTTGAACGGGTTCATTCCGCTCTCCCTGCCCTTGTATATCGCGCCGTTCTTGTCAAGCACGACCATGTTCCTGAATCCAGAACTTATTAGCTGGGTTGCTATGCCGAACCCTGCCGATCCCGCCCCGTTTACCACAATGCGCGCGCCCTTGCCTCTGCCTGTTAGCTTCAAGGAGTTCAGAAGGGCAGCCAGAGCGACAACCCCGGTGCCGTGCCTGTCGTCGTGGAATATTGGTATGTCAAGCTCCTCTGATAGCCTTTCCACTATCCTGAAGCTCTTAGGCGATTCTATGTCCTCTATGTTTATGCCGCCGAAGTTCGGCGATATTGCCTTGATGAGCTTTACGATCTCGTCCTCGTCCGTTGTGCCTATGCATAAAGGCACTGCATCCACTCCGCCGAACTTCTTGAAAAGGGCGGCCTTGCCCTCCATAACTGGTATCCCTGCGTACGGACCTATGTCCCCAAGGCCCAGTATCCTCGTCCCGTCAGAGACTATTGCAATGGTATTGGATTTCGAGGTGTAGTCGTATGCCTTGTCTGCATTGCCCTTTATCTCCTCGCTTACATATGACACTCCTGGGGTGTAGTATATGGAAAGCTCGCCCTCATTGTCTATCATGACCTTCGGCATGACCTCTATCTTGCCTCCAGCCTTCTTATGGAGCCCGAGTACCCTCTTTTTATCCACCAAGAATTCATCTCTTTGCTCTTCTCCTGAGACTTACAGGACGCATGACCTTGGCAAGCATGACCATAAATGCTATTGCTATGGCTGCGATAACGAAAAACGACCTCTGCCTGTAGTAGCCCATGCTGCTGTACTGCTGCTGCGCAATCTGCTGCGCCTTCTGCGCGTAGAACACTGCAGTGTCCGGCGACCTGTTGTATATCTGCGATGCCATAAGCAGGTACCTGTACGACGCTGTCAGGTTAGGCTGGAAGACAAGGTAACCGCTCTCATTCACAGTGTTTACGTAGGAATATGCGGAGGCTATGGTCTGGTTTGCCTGCGAACTGGTGTAGTTTGTGCCTGACATCTGCTGGGCGCTAAGCAGCACAGGGAAGATAAGCAGGGCTAAAAAAACACGCATCTCCTGCTTCATGGGATCACTCCGTAAATCCGCGAGCATGCGCTCACAGGTTTACGTCTATGTCGAGTTCCTTCTTGAGCTCCCTGTACCTGTTCCTTATGGTAACTTCTGTCACTCCTGCAACGTCGGCTACCTCCTTCTGCGTCCTCCGCTCGCCTACCAGCGCTCCTGCGATGTATACTGCAGCCGCAGAGACTCCTGTCGGGCTCCTTCCGCTAACAAGCCCTTTCTTCATGGCCTGCTTGAGTAGAAGCACTGCCTTCTCCTGCGCATCTCCGCTCAGCTTGAGCGCTGATACGTATCTGGGAACATAGCTTGACGGGTCTGTAAGCGGTATCTTCAGCCTGAGCTCATGCGCTATCACCCTGAAGGACCTGCCTATCTCCTTCTTTGGCACGCCTGAAACATTTGCAATCTCGTCCAATGTCCTTGGCATGCCTGCTGACCTGCACGTCGCATATAGGGCAGCATTTACAACAGTCTCTATAGGCCTTCCCCTTATTAGGTTGTTCTTGACGCACTGCCTGTAGAGCAGCGCTGCCTGCTCCCTTATGTTGTCAGGTAGGCCGAGATAGCTTGCAACCCTGTTCAGCTCAGGAAGCGCTATGAGGTAGTTCCTCTCGCTGGAGCTCGCTATGCTGGCCCTTTTGTGCCATTTCCTCATCCTGTAGAGCTGTGCCTGCCTCTTCGATGGGAGCTTGGTTCCTCTTATATCTTTGTTGTACATGTCTATTTCTGTGACAAGGCCCTTGTTCGGCTTCATGTACTTTATCGGTGCCCCTGTCCTTGCCCTCGCATTCCTCTGGTCCGCGTCGAATGCCCTCCACTCAGGCCCTGAATCCGTGACGTTCTCCTCTATGATCAGGCCGCAGTTGTTGCATACGTACTCTCCCTTCTCATTGTCGAATATTATGTCTGCGCTTCCGCAGCTCGCGCATTTCTTTATCTCCCCTGGCCGCATAGGCCTTGGGGTATCTGCGCTTCGCGGCTCGAATTCCGCCTGGTTCACTATCTCTATATCGCTAGGTCTGCCCTGGCTGCCCTTCTTTTGAATCTTGTTCGTCTTGGCCATTTCAATCACTTAAATATAACGCAAACATGCGGCAAATCCCATAACAAATTTTTTAAAACCCGCTAAAAACTAGTGGATAAATGATGCATAATTAGATATTTAAAGCTTTGCATCGGTTAGACGTCAGCAGGCGAAGTCATGCTTAAAAGCCTTTGCGTGCCCTTTTTGGGCAGCCCGTCACTTATACCCATTTACGTAGTACAGAGAGACATTGCCTAGCTGGCCTGGGATTGGGGCTGCGGCTATCGCAGTCGAACCGTATCTCGCTAGGTCTGCAGCGCAGACGCTGTTCTTGTACTGGGTGGTCGTGCACCAGTACCCCTGGTCAAAGACAAAGCAGCTGAACCTTGATGCAAACCTCGTGAAGTTCGGATCTGATGCGCCGAAATAACCCACCTGGGCAGCGCTCCTGTTCAGCTCGTACCATACGTCAGGGGTGAATGTGAAGACCAGGCAGTCTGCAGGCACCTTGGCCGCATTCTGGTATATGAAGTTGACAGCGTTGAGGGCTGTCTGCTGCTGGGGCATCTGCGAGGTGTTCATTGTTATTATGCTCATGGAATTGAGGAAAGGGTATGCTGCAAATGCCACGATAAGGGCCGCAAAAGCCGCTGACGAGAGCGCCTTCCCTGCATTGCGCTTTTTGCCAGGCATAAGATCGCTTAGGCTTGAAATTCCTATGCCTGCCAGGATGGCGATTGCAGGGTAGATTATGAGCATAAACCTGACATCCACACCGAAGAGCACAGACCCTGCATAGAAGGCGCTGTAAAAGAGATAGAATGAGGCTATCCAAAGGACGAGAATGAGCAGAGGGGTGTATCCCCTTTTCTTCACGTTAAGCAGCAGGGACGAAAGCCCGATTATTGCAATTACCGTGGTAATTACCGAGAAATATGCGGGGTAGTATGGCATGGAATTGAAGGCCCCGAGGAAGAACTTGACATTCGGAGAGATGTTGCATGCCAGGTTGCCTAGGGAGAAATCCGATGCTAAAGCCGAGTTGCATATCGCAGTTGCGCCATAGCTCGGGTTCTGATACTCGTGCATTATGTACGCGGCCTCAGGTATCATCATGGCTGAGAACAGAACTATTAGGGCGACCTTTGCTGAATCCCTAGGATTAACAAGCCTGTCTATACCCTCCTTTATCCCATGCAGGGCAGCCGTGTCGTAAAATGCCAGCGCGAGGAATATAGGCAGGAGGATTATGCCCTCTATCCTCATGTACACTGCAATACCGAGGGAAGAGAGCAGGAATGCAAGGGTGGAATGGCTGCGCTGCTTCCTGTAAACCGAATAGGCGAAGAACGCAAGCACTGAGAAAGTCGTGAAATAGAGGTCTGGTATGGCCTGCGTCCTCGACCAGATGAACAGCTCTGGCATCAGGGCAAATACTATGGCGGAAGCTGCGCCTGTTTTTTTGCCGAATAGGGATGAGGAGAGGAGGAAGACGAAAAGTATCGCCAGGGCGCCGACAGCAAGCTCAAGGGCGTATGCAGTCTGCATCCCTGCCCCGAAGAGCCCGAATGCCAGCGCAAGGAAGAATGAGATCTCGACAGGGTCGTGGTATAGAACGCTGGTGGGGCATGAGGAGAGCAGGGCGGTGCCGTACTGGCACCACAGCGCATTGCCGCTGTGGAGTATGTTCAGCGCAATGCCCTGGTATATGTTCTCGTCGAAGTAAAGCTGCTCCACAGGATGAACGAAAAGCACGGAGAATGATAGAAAGAAGACAATGGCAGCCAGAGCCATTGCAGCAGATAAGAGGCTGATCTTTCCTGAAAGAGCCTTTGATATCCTCTTCCTGGAAAGGAATGCCGAAGCAATGAGGGTAGCGAAAAGCGCGATGAATACCGTTGTGAATACATACCCTATAATCATGATAAGATACCTGCCCACACGTATAAAAAATATTGCCTGGGCTATCGCGCGGGGTCAGGCACGCTCTGCCTTCACCAGTATTATGCTCTTGTCATCGCCTGCTCCTTTTTCGATGGCCTGCGAGAGATCTATCAGGCTGGAGGCTGCCGCATCCATGCGCATGCTGGAAAATAGGAGCATGTCTCTGGGATTGAGTATGTTTAGGACACCGTCGGATGCTATGACTACTATGTCTCCAGGCTTCAGGGCACGTTGGCACATATGCAGCCGGATTCCTTCCCCGCTTAGTATATGCTGCGAAAGGCTGCCGTCCCGTCTGGGCTTTTCAGGAGTATACAGCTTTGCCATGGTTCCATCCCTTAGGAGGTAAGCTGGATTGTTGCCTACGTTTGCAACGCTCAGCACGCCCTCTTTTATGAATGCTGCAGTCATCGTCGCAGCGCCGATTCCATCATCGAACTCGCAGAGCTTTGACATCGTCCTGTCAACCATTGATATCGCCTCCCGGAGGTCTCCCTTGAAGAAGTCTGCAAGCATGTACGTCGCCAGCCTCGAAGGCACGCTGCCCCTGTTTGGCGAAATCCCGTAGCTGTCCGCTACGGCAAAGAGGCCTCTGGAGCTGTCCGCCAGTACCCTGTCTCCGTACGCATGGTCGGCTCCTGGAACCGATTTGTACCCTATATCGAGCTTGAGGTGTAATTCTTTTTTAATGCGCACACCCGTAACAATCTAGGCAAAGAAGTATAAATAGTTATGTCGATACTAGATTAGCTGATATTATGTTATCAGATGAAAAAGTCTTTACTGCGCGGGGATCACCTAATATAGCGTTCATAAAATACTGGGGAAAAAGAGATGAGAAGCTCATATTGCCATATAATTCGTCTTTGAGCATGACTATGTCAGGAGATGTGCTTCACACAACTACAAGTGTGATGTTCTCTGAAAAACTAAAGGAAGATGTTTTCTACCTTGACGGACAACAGCAAAATCTTGCAGATGCAGAAATAAGGGAGAGATTTGGAATAATCAATCAGCTTAGGAATTTTGCAAACGCAGATTTGAAGGTAATGGTCGTATCGAAAAACACTTTCCCCACCGCAAGCGGACTCGCATCAAGCGCATCTGGAATAGCAACCCTCGTGTATACTGTAAATGAAGCCCTTGGAACCAAACTGAACCAAAAAGAACTGTCAATCATAGCTAGACAGGGAAGCGGAAGCGCATGCAGAAGTATATTCGGTGGGATCGTGGTGTGGAGAAAAGGGCATCTGACTGACGGAAGTGATTCTTATGCAGAGCAGGTGTTTGACGAGAATTACTGGCCAGAAATAATTGACGATATAGTTGTTGTGTCACAGAAAAGGAAGAAGGTGTCTTCAAGGTCAGGGATGAAACAAACAGTAGAAACAAACCCACTTTACAGGTTAAGGCCTGAATCAGCAGAAAATAGAATTGAAAAGATGATAGAAGCTTACAGGAATAAGGATATACATACCGTAGCTGCCCTTGCAATGGCAGACAGCAATGAGATGCATGCATTAATGCTTAGTACAGTACCTTCAATAAGATACCTAAGCAAGGAATCATTTGATGTGATGGATAGGATAGAAGAACTTAACCTGTCTGAAGGCAGGAACATAGCAGGATATACCTTTGATGCTGGTCCAAATCCGCAGATAATAACCGAAAAGAAGCACCAGGAAAAAGTTCTTGCAACACTTAAGGATCTTGAGGACAATGGTGAGATACAGTACATAAAGTCATCAAAAGTTGGTTGTGGCCCTAGACTTTTGAGAGAAGAAGAATCATTGATAACTGAAGATCTTGTAAATAAGCATTCGGTATAGTGAAAGGTATGGGGATGAAGGATTCGAATGCAAAAGCGCCTGGCAAGATACTTTGGGTAGGCGGATACTCCGTACTTGAGAGACCAAACATATCATTTGTAAGTGCCGTGAACGCCTATGTAACTACTACTCTGGAGGTCAACAGAATGAAGGAGGTAGTGCTTGATGCGCCACAGCTAAATATGTCATCAAGGGGAATTATAGATGGCGATTCAGGATGTATTACGGTCTCTGTGCCAAAAGAACTTCTTCTATTCAAGACTGCCGCGGAGATAGCTTCTAGGTATGCTGCAGGTATTGGAGAAAGGGTTTCGGGATTTAATATAGCAGCTAAAAATGACACCCCGTTTGCATACAGCATTTCCACTGGGAAGGTTGTGAAAAGCGGTTTGGGTAGCAGCGCAGCGATAACAGTTGCAACTGTAGGTGCTATCCTCAAGTCGTTTGAGATAAGTTTCGGTGAGAATGATGCGCTCCATAAACTTGCACAAATTGCACACAGTATAGCAACAGGAAAAGTGGGGAGCGGATTTGATATAGCAGCTGCGTCTTACGGAAGCATATTGTATACAAGATATTCTCCTGAAATGGTAAAAAACTTACCTACAGATTACACTAACCAACAGCTTGTAGATTTGGTAAAGACATCATGGGATTATAAGATAGAGAAACTCTCACTGCCCAGAGATTTCAAGTTGTCATTCGCAAACTTTGGAGAATCTATGATAACAACGCAAGCTGTAGGCAGTGTTTCGGAATTCAAGAAGAACGACCCAGATACATACTCCGACCTGATTATGGACATAAATGAGGAGAACTGGAAAACTGTGAATGCTCTGAAAGAGATCAATAACGGCAATGACAAGGGACTGGATGAATTCAAAGATGCATTTGACAGAGGCAGATCACTTACAAAGAAATTGGGACTGTTAAGCAATGTCAGCATTGAACCTGACGATTGCACAAGGCTTATAGAAGAAAGCAAGAACAATGGCGCATTCGTTGCGAAGCTTCCTGGAGCTGGAGGTAAGGATGCTATTGCTGCGCTTTCGCTGGATGATAAGGAACAGAAGAGACTTCACTCGTTCTGGAGAACAAGAAAGGAATTAAACATGATTGACATAGGCACAGTAGATACTGGAGCGTTATAATCATATAATTTAAGTATATTTTGATTACGTTACTTAAGCTATTGATTGATAAATTATTGCATAGACTCATTTTTATGTGCTATTTTTTATGGTATTCCTTCGTCCTTCAATGTTAAGTAGTCCAACGCTTCTAAGCGGATTTCTTTGGATAATTAAAAAACCCTAACGAGTAGGATTAGAATTTAATTATAGTGGAGATAACAGGTTTTCCCAATATCGCATCGTGTATCCTTCCTGGGATGCGCGCATTCACTATTTGGCATGTTACTGAGTTCTTCTTTGATATCTCACATAGAAGCTTTACTTTGCTTTGCATGCTTCCAGTAACGTTGTATTTTCTATTAATTGAGGAGAATGCAACTTTTCTAATATCAGATGTTCCTATCTTTGTTATGATCTTTGCGTCTTTCACAGTTTGAGGATCTGCACTAAAGACACCATCTACATCTGTTCCTATTATTATCTTTGTTGGTTTGAGTTTTGTGGCAAGATATCTGAATACTTCTTCTGTTGATACTACACACACGCCTTGTTTATTGTCAAGCGTTATGTCTCCATAGACTACAGGCACGAAGTTTAACGAAAGCGCTTTTACTATCGCTTTTGTATTCCAACTGATTATTCTTTTCTTATTTGCAACAGCGCCGCTCGATGGAGGAAAAGATAACGCAGATAGGCCTGCTTTTATCATCTCATTTATTATGATGTGGTGAAGCTCTGATGCCGAACGTTGTGTAACAGATGTTCCAATCGCGCTTTTTGAGTTGATAAATCCAAAACTCACTTTATATTTCTGCGCTGGGACATGCGGAAATGATCCTCCTCCATGTCCGATAATTATTTTTTTATGTTTTCCTGCTACTTTAATCTCATTTATAAGTCGTCGTATTTCGTGCAGTTTTGGGGTTTTAGGTTTATTTATATCTGTTATTACGCTACCGCCTAATTTTACCAAAATAAGCTTGCTTATTTTATCGCCTTTTGAGTGGAATAAGGGCGTCTGCATCTATAAGCGAAGCGTCATCCCCTAGGATTCTAGGACCACTTCCCGATTTTGATTTTATTGTGTCAGTTACCCCTGGAACATCTTTAAGTAAATCTAATATTTCATTTGCATGCCTTGCTGTAGTTATGATGTGGGCATTGGCACCCGCATCGAAAGTATAAGCAGCGACATACTGGCCGCTTCTCAAGTTTAATTCGTGTATAGCATACATTATATCTCTTGATGTATCAGTTAGGTAGATTATTGGTGGCCAGGTATCAAGCATGGTTGCATGCATATTGTTACTATCCCTCATTATCGCCTCTGCAAGTTTTTGAAAATCTTTTGAAAGTACAGCGCTAGCAACAATCCCTGTTCCTTCTTCAGCGAATGCTGGTCTTGAAGCATATAATGAACTTGTTCGAATTGTAGAGGAATGGCCAGTGCTAGATGATACTTTTTTCTTTGAAGGATCTGCTATTGCAATAATGTCTGTGAGATCTGACCAGTAGTTTTCATTTACTACTTGCTCTGCATAAGAGTCTGATCCGTCGGCTTTTGAGCCTTTGTTCCATTTTACTATACCGCCATAAACACTTCTGCATGCGCTTCCGCTTATTCTTCTTGCAATTATGGATATTTCTCTTTGTGATAAGCCTAAATTCAGCGCATGCGACAAGGCAAACGCTAATGTTGCCCCTCCAGATGCGCTTGATGCGAGTCCACTACTGGATGGAAACCCATTTTCTGAAACTATGAGCACATGTGCATCTTGATTGCTTATTATTCTTAGATAATTAAGCATGTCCATTGTGAATTTTGATTTCTCGCTTGGTTCTCCTCTTAGGTCCTCTTCTTTTCCATCTATAAACAGCCTGTCACAATCCATGTCATTTGAAAAAATCACGCTTGTTTTTGTACTCATCGTGTCATCAAGAGTCATGCTTATGCTCGAGTTCATTGGGAGATTGATTCTTTCTTCTCTTCTGCCCCAATACTTGACAAATGCTATATTTGAAGTTCCTATTGCCGTTGTAACTTTTTCAGTTACTTTTCCTCTGGTTTTTTGCATATTGTTATCACACTTTGGTCTTTTTTCTCTGCTTTAAGAAACTCTTTGCGCCGTTTAGTGTTACATCGCTATGGTATGCTCCATAACCTTTACTTTTAAGCGCGTTTATGACTTTTTTAGCTGTAGCTTCGTCTTTTACAAGAGCTATGCCCATTCCTCCGCCTCCGCCGCCGCACAACTTTGCACCAAGGGCTCCATTTGCCATTGCAATAGAAACAGCGTCATCGAGTTTGTCGGAGGAAACCCCAAGTTTCTTCAAGAGTTTATGATTATCATACATTTGTCTTCCAAGTTCTTCTAAATCGCCGCTTTTAAGTGCAGCTATACATTTCAATACAATGTCGTCTATTTCTCTGAGTATCTTCTCTGTGCCTGACTGGTCTTCAGTCCATAATGCTCTTACTTTTTTGACCATCTCTGAGGTAGGTGGTTTTTGTCCTACATCCATTACAACAACATTTATTGGCGTTGAAATTTGCAACGACCTTATCCCATCTTTAGCACTGAAAATTGCATATCCTCCAAAATATATTGGGCCAACATCAAGTCTTCCTCCTGTTTCTATTCCATGCACTATCCGCTCTCCATCTCTTGAGATATCTATGGCAGTTTGGTCATCTATCTGTTTTCCAGAAGATTTAATAAGAACTGTTGCAAATGCTGTAGAACAAACAGCACTGCTGGCATAGCCTTTTCCTATTGGCACATCCGAATGAATAACGACACGTTTATTGATGGGGATTATACCATGCTCTACAAGAAGCCTGGCTGCTATAGTTGCATATGGAAGCATTTCTTTCGTTATTTCGGTATGTCTTGATATATACTTTGCAAGGTCAGTAGGGGTTTTGTCTTCTGGCTTTTTGGGTGTTATATCTCTCTTGCTATACTCTGCATATAACTCCCTTAAGGTAGGCTCATCAAACGAGGCTGAAATCTTAAGGTCTTTTAGAAATATCTCCAACTGTCCAGATCTTGTTTCGCTTAAAGTTGCTGTTGCATATGGTGAAGTTGCTGCAGATAGGCTTGGTCCACCATAAACTACTGAATGTTCACCGGATATTTTTATATTCGAAGGCACCTTTACTTCAATATTGTTCATATAGACACCACTTAATCTATGAATTACTAATCACGTTGTGACTATTTAAAACATTGCATATTTTATGAAAATTTGTGCAGAAAATCATGTAGTGCCTAAGTGTATTTGCACCTGGTATTTGAGTATATGCAACAGGTTTTCTCTCAGATATCTGGGGAAATATTGTTATTTTTGTAGACATTTTTTTCACATTTCACTAATCGGTTTTCTGTGGAATTTATTGATCTCTCTTAGCAAGTTGCATTAGAACAGTTAACAATTCTTTCTCTGAAATGCGGAACGCTTCTATTATTCGTTCGGATAAGGTGGGTGTATCATATGGTGTATTTTCATATGCACCTATCAATATAGCTCTTTTAAGAAGGTCAAAGCCTATGGATTTACGCTCCTCATTGGTGAAATG
The DNA here is from genome assembly GCA_021803945.1 of Microcaldota archaeon. Taxonomy (GTDB): domain Archaea; phylum Micrarchaeota; class Micrarchaeia; order Micrarchaeales; family CABMGC01; genus JAJZNA01. The sequence continues at coordinate 46,266 of JAJZKW010000001.1, read as the reverse complement.
AAGCGTACTGAGTGCCCATTCAAGGAATCCGTTATTATGCTCGATACGAAGCCAATAAGAATCGGATTTATTTAATATAGAAGAGATAGAAGGTTTCAGCTCTTGCACCTCTCCCTTAGTTAAATGTAGTTCTTTAATCACATTTAATGCTATTATAAAATTTGTAGTAGCATTACGTGTATGTTTTTTCCCTGCAATTAGCTTGTCAATAACAGATAATGACACACCTGCCAATTCCTGATTAGATATGCCTAGCGTATTTACCATGAATATAAAACGACTCCTGTCAGATTTGCTTGTGTCGATGATATAATTTTCTTCTCCGCTAAACATGTATTCCGCTATTCCAGAAAGTGCCTCGGGCTTAAGTAGTTCCTTTTCTCTGGGAGAGAGTGGTTTGGAGTGTAATTCGTGTACATATCTTTCTAGTTGAGAAGAGCTAAAATCTGGGTGTTTTAACGTCTCCATTAGATCTACAAGGAACTTGGGGCTTCTCATTGCTTCTGATATGAGTGCAGCTACTCTTTCTAGTTGCATAGGTCTTTTTTTGCTCGTTGTAGTGTTTGTCATTTTATCATAGATAAAGAATGGTTTGAGAGATATTAAATAATAACTATAGAATATGGCAAATTTTATTAATACAAACTACCTGCTTTATAAATAATTATATGGATTAATTAGGTTATTGTATTGATATTTAACATATGTTATTAAATAGTTTCTTATTAGGATATATAACTATGGAAACTCTCCCGGATAAAATAGCTTACACTTGGGAAAGAGTAAAAAAAGTGTATCCGTTTTACGTTACTTTGAAGAACATAGGAGGCAGGTATTATCTGTATAAACAATCCGGAGTTTGGGATAAAGAAGCTCAAAAAACGAAGGTGACTTCAGAATATCTTGGCAGAATAACTAACAATGGAGCATATATAAAAAAGAGGTTTTCGGCAAAGGGAGACTTGGAGAATGCAAAGGCATTAATTGCAGAGCATGGAGGAGAGGTCTTATGGCACGATGAAAGCAGTAAAAAAAAGACTATGGCAAGGGATTTACCACTAAATCTGAATGAAACAGACCTGAGGATATTAACTATATTAAGCATGGATGCAAGAACTCCTGTAATTACAATAGCTAAAAAAGTAGGTATTGGAATTTATGCTGTAAGGAGTAGGATAAAAAGGCTTGAAAAATCGTTTGGTATGAGATATCTCCTTGAACTGGACAACGCACAGCTGGGGCTAGTCTCGTTTGTGACATTTGTGAAATTTGAGCGCGAACAACCTTCTTTGGATGCGATTAGAAGGATATTAAATAAAAGCGTTAATGTGCAGTTCGCTGCATTACTTAATGGAGACTATGATCTAATTATATACTCACTGCATGATAGCCCTATTAGTGCCTTTGAAGAGATTCACGACATCAGACGCACTTCAGAATTGAGGGATTATAATTCATTATGGTACACTACGGTTCTCGCACAGACGCACTCATTTATACCGATAAGAAAAGAGACTATGGAAAGTATACTAAAAGCTAAAGAATGGAAGCGGACAAGGAAGCACACTAAAATTGGCACGGACGAACTAGCCCATAGAGAGGCTATAGCACTAAATGAATTGAATGCTGATAGTAGGAAAAATTTCAAAGATATGGAGAAGGGCTATAATTTAGGTAATGGAACAATAAGGAAAGCTTATCATGATTTAAAGGAGCGGGGGATAATCAAACGGCCAACGGTAAGCGTGGATGTCGGGATAAAATATATAAGTATAATATTATTGGATATCATAAATGTGGGAGATACTTATAAAACATGGGGAAAACGGTTAGCTGATTATATGTCAGATGGTCCAGTGGTAAATAAATATTCGTTGATAGGTTATATGGGCCTGCCTGATAGCGCCATCTTATTCATGCCGATAATGTCTGATGGAGACATGAATAAAACGGGAGAGTTTTTACAAAATACATCAAGCAATGGAATTCGGAAAAGGACTTTAGTAATTACCAATATATTAGTTGGTTCTCTTTGTCACAGAAGGTTTGATAATAAATTTTCAAGACATTATGGCATATCTCAGGTAATCGGAGGAGACGTAGAGGGAGTTTCTTCGAAGGCGTGGAGTAGCGCTGGACATAACAGACCTATTGATAATTTTTGGGTATGAGCACAAAATCATACTCAAGGTATTCGTCTTGTCTTGCATAATGCCAAGGCTTTTGAAGATCTAAACAGTGTATTTTTTGTTGGTTCAAGCCGAAGGTCGCATTATTATGGCTTTTGGGCTCAATATTTAATTGCAGCTGAAGCGCTGTTGGTGTTTGTTGCTATGTCTGGCGATATAAAAAAGAGACTATTGGAGAACCGCGTCAAGGACGTCAGGCTCAGGAAGAAGATGACTGTAAGACAGCTAATAGACTCGCAGAGGAACATCGGCGGATTCTCTGCGCAGCACATGATAGAGGGCATAGACATACTCAAGAGCATGCTTGCTGACAAGGATTCATTCAACTTCCTCTCGTTCCCTGCCGACATAATCGCGACGGGGCTGCGGGGCATGATCGCGGATTCGGTCAAGTACTTTGACGCAATAGTGACCACATGCGGGACTCTTGACCATGACATAGCCAAGGCATACGGAGGCAAGTACAGCCTCGGGAAGTTCGAGGCTGACGACGCAAAGCTGCACGAGATGGACATCTATCGGCTAGGCAATATATTCATAGGCAGCGAACAGTATGGCCTAGCCCTCGAAAAGTACTTCGCGGAGATAATGGGCGATATCTACAGGTCGAAAGATTACAAGAAGGAATACAGCGCGAGCGAGCTTCTCAGGGAATTCGGAAAGAGGATGACGGACGAGCACTCGATAGTGAGGCAGGCATACCTCAACAACGTCCCGATATATGCTCCGGGAATACTCGATGGCGCCTTCGGCACGCAGCTTTCGCTGTTCGCCCAGGACCACGACTTCAAGCTCAACCTGATAAAGGACGAGCTTGAGCTTAGCAACATATCCTTCGACAACAAGACCACTGGGGCGCTCATGCTCGGAGGAGGCATAAGCAAGCACCATGTAATATGGTGGAACCAGTTCAAGGGGGGGCTTGATTACGCGGTCTACATAACAACTGCATCGCAGTATGACGGCAGCCTTTCGGGGGCGAGGCTGACAGAGGCAGTTTCATGGGGAAAGGTGAAGGAGAAGGCCAGGTACACTACTATAGACGGCGACATTACGATAATACTACCTGTCATGTTCTCTTATCTTGAGCTGCTCTGATGGGCGGGCCTATGAATAGCGAGAATATTGTGTTCGTGATGCTTGACACCGTGAGGGCCGACTTCCTCAGCCCATATGGAGGAGAGGCAAGGACAAGCAACTTGGACAGGCTCGCAAGGAATGGGACGAGATATGACATGGCAATATCACCTGGCACATACACCCTGCCTTCGCATCTCTCCATTTTCACAGGAAAGCGCGTGCGCAGCATACCGTGGCTCAACGGGACAGGGATGAGGTTCAGCGACATGAAGACGGACCCGCTGCTCAGGAAGTCGAGGTACGAGTCGAATGACCTTACGATTGCAAGCATAATGGAATACTTCGGATACAGGAGCGCGCTCTTCTCAAACAACCCGTTTGTCTCTGAGCCGACAGGGCTTGCCAAGGGATTCTCGCATGTCAGCAACATATTCATAGACAACAAGCTGGACTCGGGCAGGACATCGGTGAAGGCTGTGCTCCGCCTCATACAGAGCGACTTCGCAAGAAAGAACCTGATAAGGCTTGCATACGGCATGTCCTCTGTTATACCTGAGGAGAAGCTCGATGAGATGTACCTGGGTCTCAGGAGGAGGCTGAACAGGCACTTCTCAGTAGAATACGGATATTACAGCCTGGACAAGGGGGCGAGCGAGACAAATAGGCGGCTCGACGCATACCTCAAATCGGACAGCAGCAAGAGGAACTTCATATTCATCAACTACATGGAAGGCCATGAAGGGTATCCGACAAACCTCGTGACCAGGAATTACGTTGAGCAGGACAAGTGGCTGCACATGATAGGGGAAGCAGGAGAGGACGACCTCAAGGCCACCAAGGATGCCTACAGGAAGAGGATAGAATACCTTGACGCAAAAATAGGCGATGCTATAGGCATCATGAAAAGGCGCGGCCTTCTTGATGACGCCACATTGATCATATCAAGCGACCATGGGCAGGCATTCATGGAGCACGGAGAGATGTTCCATAACGTCTTCCCGTACAACGAAGTGGCTAGAGTGCCGCTAATAGTGTCTGAATTCAAGTCGGGAAGGCAGGTGCGCGAAGGCAGAGTCATCGAGCGCCCGTTCAGCCTCACAGACCTTAATGGGATGATGGCCGGAAGGCTGGCAGCAAAAGCCGGCAAGCCTGTTGTATCTGACCATACCGGCATAACTGAGGTATGGGACACATATCTTCTTAGGCTCTTCAAGAGAAGGTCGAAGAACGCAGGTATGATATACAGGAAGAAAGCCGAGCAGGATAGTCCGGCAACAGCAGTGTACCATGAGGGCTACAAGCTCATACACTATTACGGGAAGAGAATGGATGAGCTGTACTGCGTGTCGGATGACAAGGAAGAGGCCAACAACATAATACATGAGGAGAGAGGGATGGCATACAAGCTCCTTGCATGCAGCAAGTCTGCCTCCTAGACTGCCTTGAGTATGTCGTATATGGTTATTATGCCGACCGCCTTCCCCTTGTCCGTCACAATGACTGCGCCTGCGCCCTCGAGTATCGGCTTCAGCCGTGTAAGCTCCGATTCCTTGTCTACCTGCGGCAGCGAGGCCTTCATTATGCTGCTTACCGTCTTCCTTCTCACCATGTCAGGAGCCTGCATCGCTGTGTTCAGCAGGTCCCTCTGGTAGACAGTTCCGATGACATGGCCGGAATTGTCAAGGACAGGAAGCTGCGGGAAGTCGTAATCCTTGAAGACCCCTATCGTCTCGAAGAGGGAGTCCTCGGCCTTCACGCATATTATCTTCTTATGCATTATCTCCTTCGCCCTCCGGCTCATTATCTCGCCGTGGCCCGTGCCCTTTGACCTGTCCAGGGCGTCCATTATGTAGAATACTGACCGGTAGCTCGGATTGAGGGAGGCTATGTCGGTCTCCATCCTTGCAACTGTGCTCTGGCTGAAGCCGCACATCCTTGCAAGCCTCTTCTGTGTCATCCCCAGTGCCTTCCTCCGCTCCCTCACCATTGACGACACCTTGTCCAGCGTGGCCATTCCGGGCTCTGGCTTAGAATGCAGGAGGAACATATTATCATCAGTAATATTATGCGTAGTAATAATTATATATGTATTTATATGTTTTCTTTGAGGTATTCCGTATGCCTGATTTGTAGATGGTGAAAATGAGTAATATATCAGTAAATAAGCTGAATGGAATACCGGTGGCAGAGCACAGCATAGAGTATGTCGAGAGGAAGGGGATAGGGCACCCGGACAGCTTGATAGACGGCATCGTGGACGCGACGAGCCATGCACTGAGCAGGGAGTACCTTGCCAGGTGCGACGACACAATACTGCACCACAATGTCGACAAGGGCCTGATAATTGGGGGAGCATCTGAAGCTGCTTTCGGATACGGGAAGATCACCAAGAAGATCGAGGTGATAATCACAGGAAGGGCCACGGACAGGTACAAGGGAGTCAGGATAGACGTAAACGGCATAGCGAGGGAGGTGGCAATTAAATACCTGAAGGAGCACTCCCGTTTCCTTGACGTGAAGAACGAGGTGGTGTTCGTTTCGAAGATAGCGAACGGGAGCGCTGACCTCACGGACCTGTTTGTCAGGGGATCTGGTCATGAAGTGCCCCTGGCCAATGATACCTCCTTCGGTATAGGCTTTGCGCCGTTCACTGATACGGAAAGGATAGTGCTCGAGACGGAGAGATACCTGAACAGCAGGGCGTACAAGCAGCGCATGCCTTCTGTAGGGGAAGATATAAAGGTGATGGGACTGAGGAACGGGGATAGCATAACCCTCACCATAGCCATAGCATTCGTTGCTAAGCTCGTCAAAGATCTCGACCAGTACGTAGGATACAAGGAGAGGATAAGGAGAGATGTGAAGAGATTCGCTGAGAGGCTCACTGGCAGGGACGTGGAGGTACAGATAAACACGGCTGACCCTGAGGGAAGCGATGCCGTGTACCTGACGAAGACCGGACTCAGCTGCGAAGCAGGAGACGATGGATCGGTAGGTAGGGGGAACAGGGTAAATGGGCTTATAACGCCGTTCAGGCCAATGAGCCTGGAGGCTGCAGCAGGCAAGAACCCTGTTAGCCACATAGGCAAGATATACAACCTCCTCGCGACCGAGATAGCAAATGACGTGGTGAAGCAGTACCCGGGCATAAGGGAATGCAATATAGCAATAATGTCGCAAATAGGGCACAGGATAGACCAGCCCCTTAACCTCAACATGGAGATATCAGCTGCATCAGGGGCAAATTTCAACAACCTGAAGGGGAAGGCAAGGTATATAGCTGATTCATGGCTCGAGAGGATAGGGGAATTCACAATGGACATATCGCTTGGAAAATATAAGACATTCTGAGCCGTGCAAAGGCCGTGTGGCGTGGTTGGGGGCGATTGGATAGCAAACAGGAGATTGCAGGTATTCGTCATAGCAGACTACGGAAAGGACGATCCTTCGTTCATAGAGGTACACCAGTTCATAAGCAGCCTTATCCCAGAGGCTGAAGTGCAGAGAGTATGCGTCGAGCCGTTCAGCACGATCCAGACAGGGTTCTGGGCGTACCAGCTGGCGCTTAACCATAGCAAGCTAATGTCTCTGCCAGGCGGAGATGCGATCAGGACATACCTATTCCTAAACACTGCGCCTAGGAAAGGGAGCCCGAAGCCGCAGAAGGACAACGAGGGAGAGAGGCTGGCATATGCAAGGCTTGACAATGGGGTGGAAGTCGTTGGAGCGCTTTCGGGAGAGTCGTTCTCCTTCATAAAACCGATGATAAAAGACCTCCGCGCAGTCGGCGTCCCGGACCGCGGATCGCAGTTCAGGTCAAGGGACATATTCCCATTCGCGCTCAGGGACATAGCCGAAGGCAACTATTCCTGCCTCGGCAGGAAGATAGCCCTTGGAACAATACCTAAACCAGGGATCAACAGGATTGCGCATGTGGATGGGTATGGAAACATAAAGCTCACAACGCTGCGCTCAGGCGTTGGATTCGGAGAAGGAGACAATGTGGCCATCACAATAGGATACAGAAAGCTTGATGCGCTGTTTTCGGACAGCATGTTCGGGGTGAAGGAAGGCCTGCTGTGCCTCGCTCCTGGATCATCAGGGCCTAAGGGCGATGCGTTCCTCGAGATATCAAAGAGGTCGGGAAATGCGTGGAAGGAGTTCGGAGAGCCAACAATAGAGTCTGCTGTTAGGATTGCGCTTGGCAAAAGGGCGTAGCCGCATATTGCGGTAGGGCTAGAGAGTAGTACTGCGTTTTGCCATGTTAGTGGCTTTTGTTTGTGCAGGCTTATAATTAGGCTTCTGCTGCGATTAGGAAAGCGACATCTCTATCTGCACGGTGTCAGGGACAGGGATCCTCATCACCTGCCTTAGCGCCTGGTCGCTGCCTTCTATCTCGACGAGTAGCTTGTGTATCCTCATCTCCCAGTGCTCGAATGTGTGCGAGCCGTCTCCGCATGGAGTCTTCCTGGTGCTTATCTTCAGCCTTTTCGTAGGAAGAGGTACTGGGCCCCTGGACTTTATGGTCGCAAGCTTTGCAATCTCTATGATCTGCGATGATATTGTATGCGCGTCCTTGACATTCCTGCTTATTATCTTTATTCTGGCTACAGGCAACTAATCACATTCACTTCTTCACTATGTCAAGCACTACTCCGGCTGCAACAGTCTGGCCCATGTCCCTTATTGCGAACCTGCCAAGAGGAGGGAATTCGCTGAACTTCTCTATGCATACCGCCTTGGTAGGCTTTACCTTGACTATGGCAACATCGCCGTTCTTTATGAACTCCGGATTCTTCTGCACGGTAAGGCCGGTCTTCGGGTCCTTCTTCTCAGTTATCTCCGTTATGGTTGCTGCCATCTGTGCAGTGTGTATGTGGAATACTGGAGTGTATCCTGGAGCTATTGCGGTAGGGTGGTTTATCACCACTATCTGCGCAGTAAACTCTGATACTACGGAAGGGGGGTTGTCCGAAGGGCCGACTACGTCTCCCTTCTTTACGTCTTTCTTGTCAACTCCTTTTATGTTGAATCCTACATTGTCTCCAGGCTCTGCCTTCTGCAGCTGCTGATGATGCATCTCTATGCTCTTCACCTCAGTCTTGACTCCTGCAGGCATTATTATTATTGAATCTCCGACCTTCATGACTCCTGTTTCCACCCTTCCCACTGGAACCGTTCCAAATCCAGATATGCTGTATGCATCCTGTATAGGAAGCCTTAGCGGCTTGTTCAGCGGCTTCTCTGGAAGCTGCAGTGTGTCAAGAGCCTCTAGAAGAGTAGGTCCGGTGTACCAGCCGAGCTTGTCCGACTTTGATGATACATTGACCCCTTCAAGCGCGGAATAAGGAACGAAAAGGACCTTGGTCACGTCATAACCGACTGTCTTGAGCAGTTCCGATACCTTGTTCTTTGCATCGTCGAACTTTGCCCTGTCATAGCTGGCTGCATCTATCTTGTTGAATCCCACTATGAGCTGCCTTATGCCCAGCACCCTTGCGAGGTATGCGTGCTCCCTTGTCTGCGACTGCACACCATCAGGAGTGGAGACTACGAGCACTGCTGCATCTGCCTGGCTCGCGCCTGTGATCATGTTCTTCACGAAGTCCCTGTGCCCCGGCGCATCTATGATAGTGAAGTAGTACTTAGGGGTCTGGAAGTCCCTGTGCATTATGTCTATTGTTATTCCTCTTTCTCTCTCTTCCTTGAGCTGGTCCATAACGAATGCGAACTCGAATGTAGGCCTGTTGTACTTCGCAACCTCGTCCTTCAGCTTCTTCATGTCCTGCTCTGACACCGATTTCGTATCGTACAGAAGCCTTCCGACCGTTGTTGACTTCCCGTGGTCTATGTGCCCTATGAATATCAGGTTCATGTGCGGTTTGTCTGCCATATAGTACACCAAATATTGTTCAATATAACGCTGGATAAATCTAAGCAAATATAGAATTTGCCGATGATAAACGCTATAATATATCTCGGAAGGTATTTAAATCTTTGCCTAACCCAGCCGTGGATTTTTTCTGGTGATAATGTAATCGAAATGAACCGGGTGCAGAAGGCGGAATTGTGGGCAGGTTCACGCGCGGTTCGCGGAGAAGAATAGCCCGGTAACAGAAGCCCATATGAGTTCATCATAGAAAAGGATCTCTTCAATCCCTCCGCTGCCGAATCCGAATGTCATGCTTGAACCAGTGGAAAGGTTAAGAGCGAAGAGCGCCAGTACGGAAAGCGCAAGGAGCCCTGCTGCCGCGGAATAATATGACAGATATTTACTGAAAGACCTGGAAAAACTGATAGATGCCATTGCCACTGCGCCGAAAGCCACGGCAGCCGAAGCGATGTGGAGTGTGCCTGCAGTCTCCGGGAATATACCTATGCAGAATCCGCCCACGCCTGCCGCCAGCAGCGCGATGGAAGGATACAGGTAGCCTGCCTTATGCATAAAGTATGAACTTGCCATGAGCATAAGGCCGAACAGCTCCATGGCAGTATTGAAGATTATGGCCGTGCTGCCGATGCTCAGGTCGCTGATATAATTGCTTGAGAGGCTGTAATCTGGATACATGTGCTGTGCTAGCAGGACGGAAAGCAGTATCCCTATGGCTGCAGTAAGCATCAATATGCCTCCTGTCCTGCTGTAGCCTTTCATCAGCACCTGCCGCTTGGCCATGAATTTGTTAGGCAACTAGCGCTTAAATCTGTTGCAGTATGGAGAAGGACCTGCATGAGGCGCGGGTCCTACGCCACAATTGATAGGCTTTACATGCCCGGTGCACCGCCTGCTCTGGCTTTCGGACCCAGATTTTTTAGCATGTCGTCGACTATTTCCGGGAGGCCGAAGCTGGGCTTCCAACCCCAGTCCTCCCTCGCAGAAGAATCGTCTATTGACCTTGGCCAGGAGTCTGCAATCTGCTGCCTGAAATCCGGTTTATATGAAATCTTGAATTCTGGGATTCGTTTCCTGATTTCTGCGGCAATCCCTTCGGGGTCGAAGCTTACTGCCGTAATGTTGTAGCTAGTTCGTACTCTTATCTTGGAGGCGTCAGCTTCCATGAGCTCCATTGTTGCCCTGACAGCATCGTCCATATACATCATGGGGAGGTATGTCCCTGGTTTTAGAAAAGATACATATTCCTTGCCATTCAATGCGCCATAGAATATTTCGACTGCATAGTCTGTCGTGCCGCCGCCAGGCGGCGTTTTCCAGCTTATTATGCCAGGGTAGCGCAATCCCCTGATATCTATGCCGTACTTCTTGAAGTAGTAATTCACCAGGAGCTCGCCGGCAACTTTTGTGACTCCGTACATCGTGGCCGGTTCAAGCACTGTGCGCTGCGGTGTTTTTTCTCTTGGAGTGGTAGGTCCGAAGGCTGCTATCGAGCTCGGCCAGAATATTTTTATCGGCTTACCTGCCTTCTTCCTGTCTTTGGCTATGTCCAGGACGTTCTTGAGGGTGCCCATGTTCACGCTGAAGGCAAGATCAGGATTTTCCTCGCCCCTGGCGGAGAGTATCCCGACCAGGTGATATACTTCTTCTATGTCGCGCTCTGCAATCAGGCTCTCCAAGAACACCCTGTCTCCAGCATCTCCGACTACTTGCTCGCCCGGATCGTTTGGCACATTCCTGTGATAAAGGGCAATTACATTTTCATCTCCGTGCCTGCTTCTTAATGCCGGAACCAGTTCAGATCCTATCTGCCCGGCTGCTCCTGTGACCAAGATTTTCATGAAAGGGATAGGGAAAAAAGGCATTTAAATCCCACCAGGCAGCCAGGACAAATTCGTTCATCAGCGAAATGCCGGACAGAGACAGGAACTTTTAATAACTTAAACGGAAAACTGAAATCGTTGTCTTTATGAACGAACAGCTTCAGAACGATCTAAGAGCGGAATTGGAGGATCTAGAAAGCAAGAATTTGTTGTGGAACCCTAAAACCCTAGAAGGGCCGTCGGGCGCCAAGACGAAGATAGCAGGCAAGGAGGTTATAATGCTCTGTTCGAACAATTACCTTGGGCTTTCCAACAGCCGCATACTCAAGAGGGCAGCGATTGGCGCAATAAAAAAATATGGAGCGGGGTCTGGAAGCGTGCGGCCTATCGCTGGCAGCATGGATATCCACATAAAGCTTGAGGAGACGATAGCGAGGTTCAAGCGTACTGAAGATGCGATCTATTACAATTCTGGTTTTACGGCGAACAGCGGAGCCATACCGGCCCTGGTCCGCGAGGGCGACATCATAATCTCCGATGAGCTTAACCACGGATCCATTATCGACGGCACCAGGCTGACAAAAGGAGAAAGGATGATCTACAAGCACAGGGACATGAATGAGCTGGAGACGAGGCTGAAGGAGGCCAAGGCCAAAAACCCGAAAAGGATCCTGGTCATAACTGATGGCGTATTCTCAATGGATGGGGACATAGCCCCGCTGGACAGGATAGTGAAACTGGCCGAAGAGTATGGCGCATGCACCTATGTCGATGACGCCCACGGCGACGGGGTCCTCGGAGAACATGGCAGAGGGATCGTCAACCACTTCGGCCTTGAAGACCGAGTTGACATGGACATGGGGACATTCTCGAAAGGGTTCGGTACCATGGGCGGATACATCGCTGGGACGAGGACGCTTAAGAAATACCTCCTAAACAAATCAAGGACATGGCTTTTGACCGGATCGCATCCGCCTGGGACCGTGGCCGCCAGCATTGCCTCGCTTGAGCTGCTCGAGAAAAGCGACAAGCTGGTGAAGAGGCTCTGGAGAAACACCAAAAGCTTCAGGAAGAGGCTCAAAGAAGCCGGATTTGATACAGGAGTAAGCGAAACGCCGATAATACCGATAATCACATATGACGAGTCAAAGGCAGCCAAGATGAGCCAGCGGCTCTTCGAAGAGGATGTGTATGCCTTGCCGATAGTCTTCCCGATGGTGGCGAAGGGAAGAGCCAGGATCAGGACGATGATGTCTGCAGACCACTCAAAAGAGGACCTTGAATTTGCCATTGACAAGATAACAAAGATAGGGAAGGAACTGGAATTGGTAAAATGAATGTTTGAGGCTCTTCCGGCAGAGACCTGCAGAAGATCAAACCTCTTTTTGTTGCAGCCTACAGCGCAGACTAGCCTATATGTGTATTTATTATAATATTTGCATTTGCAGGCACAACGAAATTGCTTCTCATGGTGCCATTGGCGTCCATTCCGTCATTCACTTCCAAGGAGGTATTTCCGCGGCTTGATACGTTTATTGTATCGTTGGCTTCGACAGTCACGTCTGAACCCTGCATAAACCTTGTCTGTATTACTGGCAGCAATATGATCTCTCCGTTGCCTGTTGCATGAAGCGACTGATTTACATTGAAATCCATGTTTACCCAATTTGTCGTCTTGTTTGATATATTAAAGTTTCCAAATATCTTCAGCTTGCCACTGGGGAGTATTACGTTTTTTACTGTGCCGTTGACCGTTGCATTTGAACTTGAGATTACAAGCACTATTTCGTCATAATTGCCTGCTGATACCTGCGCATTGGCTACGAAAGCGGAAATATTTTTAAGTGCAACTAGATTGTAGGCGCCCTTCCCTGCGGCAGAGAAGTTGTACCATTGCCCTGTAGTGGCGCTGTGCATGCTGACCTCTTGTACAGTCACGTATACGGAGGATACAGAACTCAGGGTTGCCGGAGTGTCAGAAATTGAAAACAGGACGCTGCTCGTGTTCTTCGAACCTGTTGCAGATATGGCCATTACAAGCACTGCAATCGCTATTACTACTATAACCCCTATTAGTATATTGTTCATATGTATCCAATCTAATCTATGAAGATACTAGTTTAATATACTTTGCATAGATAAAGATAACTTTAATTTAGTGAATATATTTTTCCTCTTCGTATTCTGATGCAAATTTAAAGTTGCATAAGCACAGGAAACAGAATAGCCGCCTTTAAAGGTTTCGACATGCGGATCCAATAAAAGATTATCTATGGCTTAATTTGCTACTAGGCGAACTTAGATATTCTCTCAGTATAGGATCTACAATCTTATAGCTCCCTGAACTATCCTTTTCTATTATGCTAAATTTAATCAGTGAGGAAAGTAGCATATCCAGACCCGAGTCTGGAATTTTTCCAGTTTTTGTTATAGTATAGGCTTTGATATCTGCCCATGATCCCATGCCCTTCGCTATCCCAGTCATTATGGCTAGGTATCTCTTCTTCGATTTTTTAATTAGATTTTCTATCTCCGACATTGCAATCTTCGAACCTTCTGAAAAAACTTTGTTTAGAGCATCGTTATGAGCCATATTGTTTGCAGTTCTGTAATGTCCGTAATATGTAAGCCAACCTATTAATCCACCAATTTTTCCATTAACTTGATTTATTTCTACATCGCTTATCTTGTGACTTTGCTCTTTGAAGCCTCTCAACAGAAACTCTGAGCTTTCTTCGTTGCTTAGTTTCTTTAGGAGTATTTCATTTCGGAACCTACCATAAAGCGGAGCCTTTGTATTTTCAAAATCTAGCATTTCCTTTAAAACACCAACTTCACTACCCGACACAATGAAAAATATGCTCTTTAGATTATCTAAACTCCATGCAATTACACCGTCATATGAAATTTTCCTTGAATGTCTTAGATATTGGGCTTCATCAAGTACTAAAAGAAATTTTACCTTCCTTGTAGAGCACCATTTGTTTATATCTGAAAGCAAATTTGTGATGTTGTTCTCCCCATAAGCTGAAAACACACTTGTCTGTTCCTCTGCTCCGATGCCCAGAATTCCCATAAGATCGGTAAATTCTCGCAATATCTGCTCGTAAACCGCCTCGGAAGGAATGGTTCTTTTATGGATGTAGTATATCTGTCGAATGTCCAAGAAGATGCTTAAGGACTTTTTTTCAGAAATGAAACTCCTTAGGAGACTGGTCTTTCCTATACGCCTGACACCGTACACAACTGTAAGTTTTTCGCCTCTTTCTATAGCGCCAGAAAGTTCTTCAAGTTCGTTTTTTCTATCAAATAGCTCCGAGACGTTTTCCTTTGGGTTCAGGTCAAATAGCATACAATCACGTTACTAGTACCATAAGTAATATACTACTACTAGTAACTAGTAGCAATAGATTAATATAGGTACTAGTTAGCTGCGTTGCCCTTTCCATTCGTCCTTCAGCAACGCTGTCATGTATTCATCTTTTATTTTCCCATCAGCTTTGCATATATATGCCTTTCTTCGTAGTCCCTCGATTTTGTAGCCAAGCTTCTTTTGTAATTTGAATGAAGAAAAATTTCCTTTGAAGAACCCATTTTCTATCCTTCTTAACCTTAGTTTACCAAATGCAAATTTTATTCGTGCTACTAAAGCCTCTGCGCCATATCCTTTTCTGTGATATTTTGCGTTAAGCCACCATCCTCCACCACCAGTTCCCTGAACCCTATTTATTCTCTCTAAGCCTATTCCGCCAATAACTTTTCTCTCTGATTTAAGCTCAATGGCAAAATAATAGGAATTCTGTTCTTTACCTTTCTTGGCATTCTTAATGCAGTAGTTTATCCATTCTTCTGCGTCCCTTTTTGTATAGGGATAGGGAATATGTGCCAACCATTTTGAAACTTCTAGATTATTCAACCCTTCAACCAAGTCATTGATGTCTTTTTTACTCCAGTCCCTTAAGATTAATCTGTCTGTTTCAAGTCGCATTTTAATCCCGTTTCCAGCGTTGTGCGTCTATTTCTTTATCTCTGCTAACATTATTAGAACAGCGCTACTAACAAACATCAATTAGCTCCAGCCAGATTCGGACTGGCGTCAACGGGTTCAGAGCCCGTTATCCTTGACCACTAGACGATGGAGCTGCACAATCTAGCTTTACTTGGTGAACATTTTAATAAATGTGCCTGCATATATGGAATGCTGGTTCTGATGCCGGGCTTACGTGAACATGTAAGGCTTTCAAGCGAGATAAAGGACATGATCATAGCGGATGCCGTGCTTACGATAGCATTCGCGCTCCTTTACTCTGGAGGCGTAGGAGGGCTCAGGAACGACTGGATCGGCTTCTTCTACTTTCTCCCGATATCGTTCATGGCAGTATCCCTGGCATTCATACTCCATGAATACATGCATAAGATGGTAGCGCAGCGCTTCGGAGCTATAGCCGCATTCAAGAGATGGGATTCCGGGATAATGATAACGCTTGTGTCATCGCTGTTCGGTTTCCTGATAGGGCTTCCTGGAGCCACCATGATATACACGAACAGATTTACTGAAAGGGAGGATGGGCTTGTATCGCTCGCAGGGCCGCTTACGAATTTTGCAGTGTTCATAGCGTTCATGGCAATAGGGATAATCGCAAACAGCTACTTCGTGGTGGGAAAGTACATCAACAATGCAATCGGGGTAACATTGTTCATAAGCGTCTGGCTCGCGTTCTTCAACATGCTTCCGGTGTATCCGCTTGATGGCAGCAAGGTCCTTAGGTGGAACAAGAAGGCCTATGCAGTTACAATGGCAGTGATATTCGCGTTCTTGTATTATGTTGCTGGAGCTGCGATACTTCCGGAGCTTGCGTTTGCCCTTGTAATAGCATTCGTGTTCTCCGTGATATATTCAGGCATGCGGATGTTCTAGCATCACGTAACTACATCTACGCCTGGCTTCTGGGGAAGAGCGTTGGATGCCCTCTTCGAATCCGAATGAGCTTCGAGCTCTATTGATACACTGCAGCTCAACGACTCTGAAAGATACTCCCTGGCCCCGGAGAGGAGGTTGTATTCCTCCTCTTGCGTCGACACAGACGGCTTCACCGCGTTTATCTTTTTTGCTAGCTGCTGCACGTAATTTATCGCCTTCTCCCTGTCACCATCGCCTATCTTAAGCCTTGCCGCTTCTTCTGCATTGTTTATCTTCTCCATTACCGACTTTATGCTCCTGCTGCCGGACAGCTCGTTGTTTAAGACCCTCTTCCAGTCTTCTGCGACTATCAGCCTTATCGACTTGGGCTCCTTGCCGCCCTTCCTCATCAGGGAGACTACCTGCTTGGAATCAGATATTACGCTTTCCAGCAGCTCCTCTTCTGCCTCAATCTTGTCGCTTATCATGGATTCGTCAGGGGAAGGCCACTTCTCGAGGGATGAGAAGCCCGCATTGCCCATCATATGCCATATCTCCTCTGATATGTGCGGCGCTATGGGCGCAAGGAGCAGCACTAGGCTTGAAAGATAGTCCCTGACAACTATGCCGTTGGGCGGGCCCCTTGCGAGGTATTTCTTAAGCTCGAGTATCGAGTCGTATATGACTCCTGTGCTGAAGCCTCTCAGCTCGAGCCGCTCTATCTGCACTGTAGCAGATTTTATCTTCCTGTTGATCCTTGAATACAGCCAATAGTCTATGTGCCTGAGCTCGCCGCTCTCCATGCTGCCAGACTTTTCCGCCATATCGTTGATGTACCTGAATCTCTCGTCTATGCCGCGCGCCGCGACTTCGCTGAATTCCGAGTCGCTGAACAGATCGGCACTAGCAACGACCATGGATCTCAGCACGTCTGCTCCGTACTTTTCTATGGCATCGACAAGTGGCACTATGTTTCCAAGGCTCTTGCTCATCTTCTCGCCCTCGCTCAGGACAGAGCCGTTGACCACTATCTGCTTCGGCCAGTAGGGTTTGTCAAATATCGTCGCATGGTTGAATATGTACATTGTAAGGTGGTTGAATATCAGGTCAGGACCTGAGTGCCTTGATGTCATCCTGTACCAGTAGTCAAACGATTCCCTGCACCTCTTCACTAGCTGGAAGTCGATGCCTGTTGAGGCTGAGACCTTTGCGGCATCCCCTTTGTTCAGGAAGACATAGTCGAAGAATTCCTGCTTAAGGCTCTCTACTGGGACGTCTCTTATCAGATTTGATATGGTGTAAAAGGACATGTATATGGTAGAATCCGACAGAGACTCTATTATCTTCTCGCTGTCGAGAGGGAACCTCGTGCCAAGACCCTGCGACCTTGCCACAGCCCTCAGGTCTATCCAATCTATCGCGGCTTCGAAGGCCTTCCTTGACTTTTCAGGGAGTATGACGATGCCTGAGAAGGCCTCTTTTGCCTTAGCCTTCCATTCCTGATTCCCATAATTGAGGAACCATTGGTTGTCCACCACCTTCACAACAACATTGTATCCGCATCTGCAGAAGACCGGGCTGTTGGCCAGTACGTAAATCTCAATCGCTTTGTCACCTGACAGGAGCTCTTTTGAAATCCTTTCCCTTGCCTCAGGCTCGGCCATCCCTTCATATCCGCTTATCATCATCTTTCCGTAATGCGACTCCTCCCTGTACTGGAGCTTCGTTGCTGATTCGAGTGCGGCGTCTTCGGAATCGCCTGTCTTGAATAGCTCTATGTATGCCAGTGCGGGCATGTCGAAGTAGTCCTGCCTTGCTGCAGCCTTTGCGAATTCCGACACTCCGTTTGCGGGCATCTCTATCACTTTGACCGGCTTTATGTCAAGCGCCTTTCCGTCCTTCCTGAGCCGCTCTATCGCAACATAGTCGAAAGGCGCGTGTGCAGGCACGCTCATAACTGCCCCTGTGCCAATGCCTTCATCCACGAAGAACCCTGGGAATATTGGCATCTGCGCATTTGTTGAGGGATTGATGCATCTCTTCGAGAGGAGGTCTGAACCGCTTATTTCACTTGTCTCCTCTACATTGAACTGGAATTTGAGGGCCTGGGCCGCTGCCTTTGAAAGATAGTAGTTCCCCTTTCCGTCTATCTTGCATGATACATACTTGGAGGCCTCGCTTATGAAGATATTTGTAGCTCCGAATACGGTCTCTGGCCGGTATGTTGCGCATAATATGAAGGAATCTTCTCCATCAACCTTGAATTTTATAGCCGTCTCTTTTTCGATGTCTGGCTCCACGTCCTTCTTTGTGTCATGCATGCCTACGGCATTGTTCTCATTGGGGCACCATCCTACAGGATGCTTCCCCTTCACTAAGTAGCCTTTGCTGTTGAGTATGCCGAACTGCCATTCTACCAGCTTGCTGAAGAAAGGGTCTATGGACACGAACTTTCTCCTCCAGTCTATGCTGTATCCGGCCCGGTGCATCCCGTTCTCTATCTCCTTGACAAAATAATTGGCTATGTAGAGAGGGTCGGTCATCTGCGCTATCTCTGAATCAGGTATGTGGAAGAGTTTGAGCTCGGCAATCAGGTCCTTGTCATTGTTCTTGAGCCTCTTCGCGAATGCGAGTATGGGTGTTCCGGTCGCATGGAAGGCCATGGGAAATAGCACGTTGTACCCGCGCATCCTCTTGTACCGCGCAAGGACGTCCGCGGTACCGTATACGCGCATGTGTCCTATGTGCTGCGGCGCGTTGACATATGGGAATGCGACAGTCACCATGTACGGCTCCTTGCCGCTCACATCGCTCTCGAATATCCTGGACTCATCCCATGCCTTCTGCCACTTCCTGTCAATCTCCCTGTAATCCATTAGAAACCACGAATGGTTATTCATTATTAAATGTAGAATATAAAGCTTTACCGCCGATTACCTTGAAGATCTGGTACGGGATAATTTTATATATGTATATGCTATATATATAGTAAGGTGGTTATCTGTCCAAATTGCTATCAGTTTCGAATAAGGTGTACGATACCTTAGTTCAGCTTAAGGGCAAGAGAGAATCATTTTCAGAAGTAATAACAGAATTGTTGAATGACAAGGCAAAACTCGGAGAAGAGATCAGAAAGAGGCAGGATCTGCGGAAGTTTAAGGGCATAATAGACAACTCTGCAGCCAAAGAATGGCTATCTCAAATAGAAAACGATAGAAGGAACTTTGGAAGGGATATAAAACAATTTTAGGTTTTTATCGTGGTTGTATTTGATACAAATGTAATAGTGAATTACTTTTATGGAAATCCAAAAGCAGTAAAACTTATTGAAAAATATCTAGATAGGGAGAAAATTTATATTACAATAATAAACAGGTACGAACTCATTAAAGGCTCTAAATTTGTAGAAACAAAAATACTGAACGAATTTTTGAATGCATTTGACGTTTATTATCTGGACCAGAAGTCCGTAGACATTTCTGCGCAGATATACCGACAGCTTAAGGAGAAAGGTAAATTGATAAACGATTCGGATATATTAATAGCAGGCATGTGCATATCTAACAACGAGGAGCTAATAACTATAGATAGAGAATTCGAAAGAATAAACAACAAAAATATAAAGGTGGTGTAGACGCTATTGGTCGCCTTCATACAACGATTTGAATAGCCCTGAATAGAATTCGTTTACCTTTGATTTCGAGTACATGTTTATGTTGCCCTTGTTCCTTATGAATGCCGACTTGTCCCTGCTTCTTGCTATCTCTGCTATCTTCGATGGTATCTTGTCTTCGCCGAGAACTATGCACATCTCTTTTACCTCCTTGGGGAGAGGGGTGTATGATGGAAGCACCACAGGCGTTCCCAGAGCTATGCTCTCTATTGCGATTATGCTCAGCCCCTCTCTTTCTGACATGTGCAGCGTCAGTGCAGACCTGCTTATCTGGGCATATAGTTCAGACTGGCTTTTATAGAAATCATGCACTGAGACACTGCCTGAGAGGCCCATGCGCTTTATGGAAGCTTCGATTGCGCTGCGCTCAGGCCCCTTTCCTATTATCATTCCTTTTATCCCGTTGTCCATCTCAATGGCCCTCTTGACAGCAGAAAGCCACTTGTCAATCCTCTTCTCCTTTATCATCCTACCAGAGAATAGCACAATCTTGCCTTTTGCAGTCTTCGCGCGCGCTTTTCCTATAGCCTTGTTGTCGATTGCAGGGGCGAATATCTTCGTCTTTTTCCTGTCCACTCCGAGCGCGACGAGCCTATCTGTCGTGGTGCTGGATATTGTGACGTAAAAGTCTGCGCCCCTGATTGCAAAATTGGAATATGCATATGCGATAGTTCCGAGTGGTGCCCCGAGATACTCCTTCCAGTATTCCCTGTTCCATGCCTCGGCAACCTCGACTATTAGCTTTGCCCCTGAGATCTTGCAGTACAGCTTCACTATCGGCAGGTGGAGCAGCGGAAATGCGTTGGTTATGACCGCGTCAAACCTCTGCGTGAACAGCCTGAAAAGCGAGAGCGCATAGAATGCAGCTTCGCGTATCGACCTGCGCCCATGCCTGTACAGCCTTGCCTGGCTTGTTTCATGCCATGCATGGTACATTATCCTGTCTTTCGCGAAGCTGCTCTCCATCCCAGGCCATTTCATTGTGAAGTAGTGCACGTCGTTTTCTTTTGCAAGCTCAGCTGCTTCGTTGTAGTTCATTGATTCTATGCCGCCGACATGCCATGGATACGGCGCATCGTATGCAAATGCTATTTTCATGCCCTTTGACCCCTCGCGCCACTGTTCTCTACGAAGTAGCCCCCTATGAACATGTACCTCGAATTAGTTTTCTTCATTGTGTCTATCGCGTCCTCGGGGGAAGCGACTATGGGCATGCCGTGGATGTTGAAGCTGGTGTTGAGCACCACGCCGTATCCTGAGTTCCTCTTCACCCTTGCAATCAGGTCCCTGTATTCCCTGTTCTCGCCTCCAACCATCTGCGGCCTTGCGGTCATATCCACATGCACAACGGATTTCATCTCTTTTATCCTGGAAGGCTTTACGGCATATCCCATTGTCATGAACCTGTCCGTACCCTTAACATCTTCAAGGAGCTTTTTTGACTCTTCCTCAAGCATGGAAGGCGCAAACGGCTGGTACCATTCCCTCTGTTTCACATACAGGTTAAGCATGTCTTTTACCTTGTCAGACCCTGCATCTCCCACTATGCTCCGGTTTCCGAGCGCCCTTGGGCCATATTCCATCCGCCCCTGGAACCAGAGTATATAATGATTGGACTCTATTATCTCAGCGGCATGCGAATCTTTTCTCTTCTCGTACTCAAACTCCAGCCCTTTTTCCTTTTTCAACGCCTTCAGTATATGGGATTCGTCGTAGCTTTCTCCCAAGTATGAATCGTTGAACTCGTACGATGAGATTCCGTTCGTGGTGTAGTTCACCGCCATCGCAGCACCCAGTGCAATGCCGCCGTCTCCCATATGGGGGAAGATATACCACCTCTTCAGCTTGTCCATCATCCTAACCTTCATATTTGCCTTTATGTTTGACATCACTCCGCCAGAGAATGATACATCATGGATGCCGTATTCATCAATGGCGTTGGATACGAAACTTGTCACTGTATTTTCAAGGACCTGCTGTGCCATGTATGCGAACTGCTCCCTCGGGGTTCCCCATGCGATCCTGTTCAGCATATCATACTGCTTCAGTGGCCCATACTTTGCCTTTATCTCCACTCCTTCGACAGAAAAGAAATCCTTGAGCTTGTTCCTGCTGAAATCGAATGAGAAGGAATAATCGGCCATCGCCATTATCTTCCCTTCGTCCTCAAGTTCCCTCATGCCGAGTATGTTCGTTACCTGCTCATAGAATATGCCTACGGAATCCCTGCCAGGTATGGTGATCTTCCTCTCCAGCTCGCCGCCTTCCATGACGCTTACCGATCCTGATGCTCCGTCGCCTATGCCGTCCAGCGTGATCACGAGCTGGTCGCCCAACCCGGAGGTAAAGGCCGCAGTGGCAGCATGGGCCTGGTGGTGGTCTACAGCAACAACATTCGGGTTTTCGAAGCCAAGGCCCTTCAACTCCGCTGATACTGCGTGCCTGCTTATCTCGCCGCAAAACGGAAGCCTGCCTATCGTGGTAAGCGCGTATTTTGAATAATGCATGAGCCCTTCTGTCCTGGGCTTGAGCATCTTCCTCCTCCTGAACCTGTAGTACGCCTCCTTCTGCGTTGGAAATATTCTTGACACGGTCTTTGCGAGTTCGGTGGTAGGAAATGCTATAACCTCTACATCTCCGGACCTTATTTTCCCATACTTGAGCGCTGCGTTTATCGCGTTGCGCGGGAAGCTGACTTCAAGCTTCCTCTTCGTGTACCTTTCCTCGTTTGATGCAAATATTATCCTGCCGTCCCGTATTAGCGCAGCTCCGGAATCATGACCATCCCAAATCCCAAGTATGTACATATTTTTCACATGTTCATTTGAATTGATGAATTATATATTTTGCTACTTCGCCATATTCAGGCAGCGGGTCTATTAAAGGACCTAGGTCCTGCTTCCAATTTTCTTTCACGCCACGTAGCCTAGATCTGAAATAGGCGATTGAGAATACACTGTGTGCAAAATTAAGTTTTTTGCTTACCATTGCCATGTCAAGCGGCACCCCTTTGTTTAGCATGAACCAGATGTCATAGAAATCCCGAGGTTCTGTATCCTTTCGCGTCATCGCTGCCCTTACCTTCTCTGCCAGTATCTCAGACTCGTCCATGGCTAACAGCGAATATGTGTGAAGATCGGGATCGCGATAGATCGCTCCGGGATTGATGGTCTTGAACATTGGTTTTAACATGACTTTTTCCTCAAGATTAAATGTGATTGGCATCTGGTGCTGTCTGCCAGTTGCTTCGTACGAAGGGCTGTTGATATAAAACATGAAACTCAATCCGTGCTTCAATTTCTCTGGCCCTCTGCAAGAAGCCTTGTAATAATCGTTGATGCCTCTTGTAGACCTTTCTAATTTGGGTCCTGGCTCAATGCCTTGCAGGTTGAAATCGAGGTCCCTCGACAGCCTTTCAAGTCCGTACACTTTTTGCAGGGCTGTACCTCCTTTGAAGACAAGCTCGTTAGAAAATTCTTTGTACAGTTCCATAAGCACTATGTACTGAAGATAGTCATTCTCTATCCAGAAAGGATTGACACGCTTCCTGCGTGAATATTCCAATATTGCATCTCTGCCAATCACTTAACTACCCTTAACACGCCATTCACTTTCTCTAAAAGACTCTTGGACCTGCTGGTTTTGGCATACACTTCTAGCTTGCCTAGGTCAAATATGCCAGCCTTGATGCCGTTTTTGATTACTTCTTTGATATAGCGAATATCTTCATTAAAGTATATGGAATCAACCACTGCTTTTTCTATATCGGCTATTGAAATGTTGTGCTCCCTATGATAACCGTAGAGCATTTCTCTCTTTGTGGTCTTGAATACTATCCTTGTGCCCTGCACTTTCTCCATCTCTCCGTGCCTCTTTGTTGTGATTACCTTAACTACGTTTGGTATCTGGTCTATAAGTTTATAGTATCCAAATGCAGATATGAGGCTTATGTAAGAAGGAGTTGCAATATAAGAGGCTACTTCCATAGGATCCGTATCGGGCAGATAATATACGCCATTCTGTGCTCTTGCCACTAGTCTGCTTTTTGATAGCAGTAGATAGAGATAGTTTTTGCCCTTTCCTGTGATTCTTGAAACATCATTGACATTGAAGACAGATAGCCCATTAAGCTTTAGCTCTTTTATGACTTCCTGCACTCTCATAGTTTGATATTTTATGTATAGATTCTTATACTTTTCTATAAGATTCGCTACATGAAATTGCCATACTAAATAAACAGGCTTCCTATATTCCCGACAAGGGTCTGATATGCCTCGCATGCAGTCCACGCCCTTGGCTCCTTGCCTTCCCTTATCAGCTTCCTGGCCTCCTGGGCCTCTGCGTTTAGCCACAGCCTTGAAAGGTCATAATCGACTTCCCTTATGTTGCCTATCTTCCTGCCCCACATTATTGACGGATAGACATTCCCGTAGCTGTCTAGGAAGAGGGATGCGTCAAGGCTGCGGCCCTTCATCGGAGGTCTCCCTGTCTTTACATAATAATCAAGCTTCCTGAGGAACGCTGACTCTATTATAGGTATAGCGCCTAGCTCAAATTTCCTTCTTCTTATGAATTCCCGTAGCTCTTTGGAGAATACGGTAGCCTCAGGCTTTATGCTCATCTCTGAATTCTGGTAGTATATTTCAGATACCTGTCCTGCGTTCACGTGGAAATTGTTGTATGAGACCCATGGAAAGTCCTTTTTCACAGCCTCTACCGTCTCTATCAACCTGCCCTCATTGAACTTGCTCATGGTGTATCCGAAGACGAAGAAGAGATTCTTGTAGCGTGCCTGCATCTCCTTGAGCTTCTTTGCCATTGCCATCACCCTGGCGAAGTTGCCGGGTATGCCGCGTATCTTGTCGTGCAGCTCCCCGTATCCGTCAAGGCTGAGCGTTATGGACACTTTCGGGATTCCGAGCTTCAATATCTCCTCGATCCTTTCAGATTCAGACTCAAGCCTGCATAATGAGTTTGTAGGCATTGTAAGCACATACAGGCCTTTCGAGCTTTCTGCAAACGCCCTGACTATGTCAACCAGGTCGCTTCTCAGGAAAGGCTCGCCGCCGGTTATCTCTATCCATTTAAAGTAAGGGTTCTTCTCTGCAAACGCGCGTATTTCGCGCAGGTCAAGCTCGCCGGTTGGTTTTATCTGCCATATATTGCAATTGTGCACTACTGCGTTTGATACTAAGTAGGTATTGTCGCTGGTTTCTATATTGTGCACTGTTCCGTTATACTGGATATCACTTACGCTTCTTATCGGCCGCACATAGTAATTGCCTACGCGTCTAGAATAGCTTATGCCTGGATTTTTTGAATATTTAATCACATATACGTCATGGTTGTGTATTGGCTTATCATAAAACATATGCATTCCTTCCTTCTTTACAAAGGATACGTTTGCCATGATGCCTATCGAAGCATAAGCAAGCTGAAGCTGCAAGGCAAGAGTTTTTGATATTGTAGACCCTATTAAATCATCACCGCGCCAGTATCCGTCTCCCTCCTCCCAACCTTTTAGAAACGCTCTAAGTATCGATTCGTCATTGTTAAATAGAATAAAGTCGGGTATTTTTTTGTTCAACGCACCTTTCCCACACCATTCTACAAATGCTCTCGAAAGAACATGCGAGCTTAGACAACAGGTTGTGCAGTTGTTTTTCTCTGTTTTAGTTATGGAATAGCCTAACTGATTTGCAATTTTTTCCACTCTTGCATGGAGATTTATTTCTGTTACATTAAAGTTGAATCGCGCGCCGTTAGACGCTGGGCAGCCTTCTGCAACATAAATCCCTAAAAGCCATGCCGTTTCAGTATCTAATGGGAAACTGAGTGAATATCCCTTTGCTTTTGATATGGCAACACCTCTACCTCTGTTAAATGGCTTCAGATCTATTTCTTTAGTTTTAATGGTTCTTTGTATGATAGGAGTACAGAGATAATCACCATCTGTATCAGTCCCCTTTTTAACAACATCCTTCGCTTCTTTCCAGGTGGGTTTTCCGAAATTATAGTTGCGATAATATTTACTATTTCCTGCAGAGCTTTCAGAATGCCTTGTGGTTCTTGAACTCATTATAAGCAGTGGATGTTCTGGGGTAATTTCTATTGGCAACAGACCTGATGCCTTTATTCTAAAGAGCCTTCCGGAATAAGATCTTGAAGATGTTTGCGAGATTTCATTCAACCCTGAACATCCCACAGCATGGCTACCAATCCGCAGGTTTGAAATGGGAGTATTGTCTCCCAGAATAACCTCGTCTGGCTTAACGCACGTAACGCATCTACTCTGGCAGCCATAGGTAATCGAAAAGGTCAGTTTGTACGGCCTGTCCAGGTGCGTGAAGTTGCTCTTCAGAGCTGTGAAGCCGATTCCTGACAATTTCGATAAGCTCATGGCATCTCCTTTGAGGTCATATATAATTGCAGCATTAACCAATATATCCGTTCGCTTTGGGCTGCACGTCATGCCAATGCGGCCCAGATACGGATTTATAACTTAACCTTCAAATAAGACTCTGTATCGATGTTGGATATG
Organism: Microcaldota archaeon; assembly: GCA_021803945.1. Taxonomy (GTDB): domain Archaea; phylum Micrarchaeota; class Micrarchaeia; order Micrarchaeales; family CABMGC01; genus JAJZNA01. The sequence goes on along the minus strand of JAJZKW010000001.1, from coordinate 20,170 downwards.
GAGAATCCGCAAAGAGCCCAGGCAGCAATGGAGTTCATGATAACCTACGCCTGGGCGCTTGTCATAATAGCCATTGCGATCGGCATATTCGCGTATTTCCTAAGCATACCGCAGGCCCTGGTCCCTCCGAGATGCTACTTCCCGTACGGGATAACTTGCAGGGGGATAATAATAGGGCCCAATACTATGTCCTCGAATTCCATAAGCTTTATCATTGTAAATTCGCAGCAATACAATCTTGTTGGACCCACCTATGGAACTCTGGATATACCTGGATACGGCAGCGCGACTGCAAATTGCAGCCCTGCTAACATTATAGGTGGAGGAGTGGTATTATGCAGCGCGTCGCTCAGCAAGGCCATACCGACATCCCTGCAGGTAAGCGGCAAGATATCACTCAGCTCATCGATATGCCTGCTCGGCAATATTCAGGACTGCCAGTCTTCCAGGCCTATCACCTATGATGGAAACTTCAGCAGTTATGTTGGAGGGGTTTCCAACGGCATACCAGTGAACATAGTGCTCTATGAGGCTGCAAACACGATAGGCACGGGCACTCCTGTCCTTTTCACCGCGCACGTAACAATACTCGGCATGCCTGCACCTAGCGCGCTTGTCTCATTCTCTACGAATTCGCCTGCGTACACGACAATCTCGCCGCTGTACTCGCTGACAGACCATGGCGGCAACTCTACCTCTTATTTCTCATCCAGTGAAGCAGGGTCGTACAATGTCATAGCGAGCTTCGCTGGACAGTCAGCTTCAAATGCAATATCAGTAACTTGAGCCGAATGAATCCTGCAGTCAGCCTATCTGCGAGATCATGGCGGAGATCTTCGATGCAGACTCATCAAGCGCCTTCTTCTCCGCGTCTGAGACCTCGAGGACCATTATCTTCTCTATCCCGCCTCTTCCAAGCATGACAGGCACGCCTAGAAATATTCCACTGTGCCCGTATTCACCTTCCAGATATGCAGAGCAGGGTATTACCTTCTTGCTGTCCTTCAGTACGGCTTCGACCATGCTTACTACTGACGAAGCAGGGGCATAATACGCGCTTGACTGCTCGAGCTTGATTATCTCTGCTCCTCCGTCCCTTGCCCTGGCGATTATCCTGTCTAGCTTCTCCTTCTCTATCAGTTTGGACACCTGCTCTCCCTTTGCCGTAGTCTGCGATATCAATGGTACCATCGAGTCTCCGTGGCTCCCAAGTATCATCGTGCTCACCTCCTTTACGCTTATCCTGAGCTCTTCGGCTATGAATGCAGCAAACCTTGATGAGTCGAGCGCTCCTGCCATCCCTATTACCCTGCTTTTGCTGAATCCAGTATTACGCATCATCAGATAAGCCATGGCATCCAGTGGGTTTGTGACCACTATGACTATGCTGTCTGGAGCGTGCTGCTTTATTGCGCCTGCCGCTTCTGAGACTATCTGCGAATTTATCTTGAGGAGGTCATCCCTAGACATGCCCTCCTTCCGCTGGGCACCTGCAGTCACGACCACTATGTCGCTTCCGGCTATCGCGCTGTAATCCCCGCTACCTGCAACATTGACGTCCAATCCCTCTATCGGCATCCCCTCCCTTATGTCGAGCGCAATCCCTTGTGCCGTGCCTGCTGTCCTGTTGACTATGACCACGTCTGCCAACCCCTTCAGCGCGATAAGATGCGCAGTGGTGGCGCCAACTTTTCCTGCACCTATTATCGATACCTTCCTTCCCATACGGCATACCGGAATAATGATGGAGTGCAAAATATATATGGGCTACTGCTCTGAGGCCTCGCTCTCCCTGTTCCCTGGGCAATCGTCTGCACTCCGCCGCCTGCGATTGCCGCCTTTCTCCACAAATTTCGCTTAAAGAGCCATATGCAGCGGTAATTGCTTCGAGCAACAGCGTGAAGGTATTGCAGATGCTGGCCTGGATTACAAGCCGTGTATCTGACGTAAACCGTTTAATCAAAATGTATAAATCACTATTTTGCAATCTATTATCTGATGATTTTATGGCAGACGCAGGAATGCCGCAGATAAGCAGGGGCCTTGAAGGAGTATATGTAGATGAAAGCAGCGTGGGAAAGGTCGACGGGCAGGAAGGGCGGCTGTATTACAGGGGATATCCCATTGCGCAACTCTCTGATAACTCTGATTTTGAGGAGACAGCATATCTTCTTCTGAATGGCCAGCTGCCAGACAGGCAGCAGCTCGAGTCGATTACAAAGCAGCTAGCCGAATCCAGGGACCTTCCGAAAGGGATCGTCGACATAATAAAGGAAATGAACAGCAAGGCAGATCCTATGGACATACTCAGGACTGCAACGTCTGCGTTGTCGGCATACGACACAGAGGTGCAGGACGCCTCGCCGGAGGCAAACATGAGGAAGAGCATAAGGATAATATCGAGGATGTCAAGCATAGTCGCCACTATAGGGAGCGTAGCTGCAGGCAGGGAGTATGTAGCTCCGGATAAGTCGCTTGGGCATGTCGAGAACTTCCTTTACATGCTGAACGGCGCAAGACCCTCAAAGGAGAGCCTTGACATAATGAGGGTGATGTTCATAATACACGCTGAGCACAGCTCAAACGCATCGACTTTCGGGACGCTGGTTGCAGGATCCACGCTCGCAGACATTTATTCTGCGATAACGGCAGGCATATCTGTGCTGAAAGGGCCACTGCACGGAGGAGCGGATGAGGCGTCTGTGAGGATGATGAGAGCCATAGGGAAGCCGGAGAACACGGAGAGCTACATAGAGAGCGCGCTCGCAGGAAAGCAGAAGATAATGGGTTTTGGCCACAGGGTGTACAAAACCTACGACCCGAGAGCAAGGATAATAAAGGAATATCTAATACGGCTTCAGGACCATTCGTCTGAGGAGGTCAGGACGCTCACTGCAATAGCGCTTAGGGCGGAGAAGCTCATGGTGGAGAAGCTAGGCCAGAGCCACGGAATATGGCCAAACGTGGATTTCTTCGCCGGCCCTGTGTACATAGCTGCAGGCATACCTGTTGAGCTCTTCACGCCCATATTCGCTGCAAGCAGGTCTTCAGGTTGGTGCGCGCACATGCTGGAGTACTGGAAGAACAACAGGCTCTTCAGGCCTCTGGAGTATTACACTGGGAAGATAGACCTGGAGTACGTGCCTATTGATAAGAGATAGGAAGTTTGAGTTGCCATATGCAAGGTTCTATGGAACTCTGTTAAGTACATCATGGAAATATGCAGTTGTGGGTTCATTACTTGAATTCAAGGATTTAGGCGTCTAAACTTTTAAACTTAAAGCGCATTTTTATTAGCATGGGAACAGACGCTCTGGAGCTTAAATCCAGCCTCCTGTCAAAATTCACGGACGGAGCTGGAAGGGAGATCAATTACTACTCGCTCCCAAAGCTGGAGGGACTGGGACACCGCATATCTGCACTTCCCTTCTCGATAAGAATAATCCTTGAGTCCCTTATAAGGAACCTTGATGGGAAAGAGGTTACACTGGAGGATGTAGAGGCTCTTGCAGATTGGAATGCAAAGAGCCCTGTCGACAGGGACATGCCTTTCAAGGTTGCCAGGGTGCTTATGCAGGACTTCACAGGCGTCCCTGCCGTTGTAGATATGGCTACAATAAGGCAGTACATGGCGTCTTCTGGGAAACCTCCGGAAAGCATACAGCCACTCATACCAGTCGACCTTATAATCGACCACTCGGTACAGGTGGATTCGTTCAACATGCCATCCTCACTGGAGACAAACCAGGAGATGGAGATAGAAAGGAACAGAGAGAGGTATTCTCTCCTCAAATGGGCCAACTCGTCGTTCAATAATTTCAGGGTATTCCCGCCTTCTGCAGGCATATGCCACCAGATAAACCTTGAATACCTCGCTACCTGTGTCTCTGTCTCAAAACAGGATGGAAAGGACATGGCATTCCCTGACACTCTTGTTGGAACCGATTCGCACACTACTATGATAAACGGGCTCGGAGTTGTCGGGTTCGGAGTCGGAGGCATAGAAGCCGAAGCCGCGCTGCTTGGGCAGGCGGTCGCGCTTACCACTCCGAAGGTCCTCGGGGTGAAGCTGACAGGAAAGCTTGCAGATGGAGTCACGGCCACCGACTTTGCGCTCACGCTCACGAAGATACTCAGGGAAAAGGGAGTTGTGAACATGTTTGTTGAGTTCTTTGGGGAGGGGGTGAAGAGCCTTTCGCTCCCGGACAGGGCCACCCTCTCTAATATGTGCCCTGAATACGGGGCGACTATAGCGATCTTCCCGGTCGACGGCGAAACGCTGAGGTACATGGAGATGACTGGAAGGAGCGCAGAGCAGATAGAGATTGCAAGGAGGTACTATTCGGAACAGCGCATGCTTGAAATCGATTACGATGATGTGAGCTACAGCGACACTTTACAGGTCGATCTTGGCAGCATAGCCCCATGTGTGTCAGGGCCTAGCCTGCCAAAGCAGGAGATCCCCCTCCGGGATATAAAACGCAATTTCATGGACACGTTCATGATGCCTGACGCTGAGAAGAAGAGGGAGGAGAAGATAAGCGTTACTGACCTCACAAGACTCTCTTCGGAGAGCGCAGTGCCAGACAATGTTGCAGCGAAGGAGTCACAGACCCACAAGGAGATAAGGAAGGTGCACTTAAAATACGATGATGGATACGAGGCGGACATCGCTGACGGAGACGTGGTCATATCCTCGATAACAAGCTGCACTAATACGAGCAACCCGTCAGTGATGATAGGAGCAGGCATACTTGCAAAGAAGGCGCTTGAGCGCGGCCTGAAGGTCGATACGCGGAAGGTCAAGACGAGCCTGGGTCCTGGCTCAAGAGTGGTCATGAGGTATCTTGAGAAGGCTGGTCTCGTGGAGCCGCTCGCAAAGCTGGGCTACGGACTTGTCGGATACGGATGCATAACGTGCATAGGCAACAGCGGCCCACTGATAGACAAGCAGAGCGATGCAATAAATGCTAACGGGCTTGCGGTTGCATCTGTGCTTTCCGGCAACAGGAACTACGAGGCAAGGATACACAGGGACGTGAAGGCAAACTACCTCATGTCCCCGCCGATGCTCATAGCGTTCGGCATAGCCGGCACGGTGCTGAAGGACCTGACTACAGAGCCTCTGGGAAAGGGCAGCGACGGGAAGGATGTTTATCTCAGGGATATATGGCCGTCCAAGGAAGAGATAGGGGAGGCCATGAGCAGGTCAGTAAGCAGGGAGATGTTCACAAAGGAATACGGGAGCGGGATGGAGGGAGTTAATCCTTACTGGAACGGCCTCAAGACCTCTGCCGGAATAGAATATGCATGGGATGAGGGCAGCACATACATAAGGATGCCGCCGTTCTTTGAGGGCTTCGACCCGAAAAAGAGAAAGAGCATAGACAGCATAGAGAATGCAATGGTGCTTGCGGTATTCGGAGATTCCGTATCCACAGACCATATCTCCCCTGCAGGAGCGATAGGCAGAGACAGCCCTGCAGGCAGGTATCTAGCAGAGCACGGGGTGAAACAGGCGGACTTCAACACCTACGGGACAAGAAGAGGCAACCATGAAGTTATGATGCGCGGCACTTTTGCAAACAACAGGATAAAGAACCTGATGCTGGGCGGAAAGGAAGGAGGGTACACTGTACACTTTCCTGACAGGGAGGAGATGAGCATATATGACGCAGCGATGAAGTACAGGGAAGAGAAGGTTCCGCTCGTAGTGATGGCAGGGGCAGAGTATGGGTCTGGAAGCTCTAGGGACTGGGCCGCCAAGGGCCCGATGCTGCTTGGTGTCAAGGCAGTCATAGCGAGGAGCTTCGAGAGAATACACAGGAGCAATCTCATAGGCATGGGGATCATGCCTCTCCAATTCAAGGACGGGGAGGATGCGCAGTCCCTGAGGATTGACTATTCAAAGCCAATAAGCATAGGCATTTCCAACGCGATGAAGCCTAGGGACAGCATAGCCATACACTATACAGACATGGAAGGCGCAAGTAAGGAGGCGGAGGTAACGTCCAGGATAGACACAGGCATAGAGATGGAATACTTTAAGGCCGGAGGCATACTCAATTACGTGATAAACAGGATTTTAGGCTGAATTTTATGAAAAAAAGCTGGAAGGTCGCAGTACTGCCTGGAGACGGCACAGGCCCTGAACTGATAGAGGCGTCAATGCGCGTGCTTGACCAGGTAAACAGGAGGTTCAGGCTGAACATACATACTGAGATAGGTGATGCGGGGTTTGACTGCATAAAGAAGTATGGGACAAACCTGCCTAAGAAGACGATCTCGCTGCTCAAGAGCTCTGACTGCGTGATGAAAGGGCCAATGACTACGCCTGAGGGGGCGGGATCTGAGGTGAGCGCTGCAGTCAAGATCAGGAAGATGTTCAGCCTGTATGCTGACGTAAGGCCGGCGAAGAGCATACCTGGCGTCTGGAGCCTTAAAGGCGGCATAGACCTTGTAATAGTCAGGGAGAACACTGAAGGAATGTATTCCGGGATAGACTTCATGGCATCAAAGGACAAGGCGATTGCTGTAAGGGTCATAACAAGGAAGGGGAGCGAGAGGATCGGCAGATTCGCACTTGGACTCGCAAAGAGCAGGAGAAAGCACCTCACGATAGTGCACAAGGCAAACATACTGAAGGTGTCTGACGGCCTTTTCAGGGACACAATAATAAAGGAGTCGAAAAGGTACAAGGGAGTCAGGGTGGACGAGGCGCATGCAGACGCAATGGCGCAGTGGCTGATAAAGAACCCTGAGGATTATGATGTAATAGTCGCTGAAAATATGTTTGGAGACATACTGTCGGACGAGGCGGCGATGATCGTTGGAGGGGTTGGCGTAGGCCCGTCTGCAAACATAGGCGAGGATTATGCAATGTTCGAGCCGATACACGGATCCGCTCCGAAGTATGCGGGCATGGACAGAGCGAACCCTATCGCTACGATAATGTCCATAAAGATGATGCTCGACTGGATGGGGCACGGCAATGCAGCAATGGCTGTAGAGAGGTCTGTGCTGAAGTCGATAAAAGACGGTGTGAAGACCGTTGACCTGGGAGGCAGCAGCAAATGCTCAGAAGTCGGAAAGCACATAGCAGACGCAATCTCTGAAACGTGAGCTACCAAGTCCTGAAGGATGCGAGCTTCATTCCGAGATTTAGGTGGCGTGGCATGCTGCGCCTAACACATGATGATGCAAACTTAAGTCAGCACACCCACCATATCAAAGTTTTTTAAACAAAATTTTAGGTTATTGAATAAAACTTTAGTGATAAAAAGGTTTAAATAGACATGCTTCCTAATACTATCAAAGGAAGATTATATGGCAAAGAGCGATAAACGGAAAGATTTGAGATTGAACAAGGCAGGAGTGGATAGGGAGCTTAAGAAGGACGGACTGACTTACGGTGCGGTTGCCGGAGCAATAATACTCATAATAGGAGTATTATTGATACTCTTTAACCTCGCGCAGGTCCTGCAGGCAGTCATCGGCCTTGTATTGATATACTTCGGGCTTAAGATGCTGGGGTACAAGATAACACTTTAAAAAGGTAATAAAATGAACACATGGGAAGCAATAACAGGAATAATAATCTTGGTGATTGGGGTGACGGTATTCTGGCAGAATTACAATACCGTAACGCAATGCAATACTATTGGTGGGAAGATATCTACAGCGATAACATCTATCTTCGGAGGCACTGGAGCTCAGGCATGCTACAATTCTACCATACTGGAGATAGGTAGTATAATAACTGCAATAATAGGCGCAGTTATAGTATATGCTGCAATAATCAAGAAACCAAGGAGATAATTAAAACGGATCTGCGGTCTCAGTCGCTTGGCTTCAGCCTTGCATCGGATGTCGTGCAGAAAGGCTAGAGTTCGCATGGCTGGACCTTCCGGGCAATGATGACGCGTATAAAGGGATAGGATGGCAAAGAACTGCACAATATGCGACAGGAACACAAGTATGTTAGCTTTTAACACTGCACATCCGGAGAAGCCGATATGCCTGGACTGCCTGAACGGATTCATAGTCAACCTGAACACCATAGAAGGCGAGTTCAAGCCGCTTTCCGACGCGCTTAATAAGGCGGCAGCTGAGCTCAGGAAGACTCTGGACAAGAGCCTGAAGTAAGCGCCATAGCTTTTTAGCAGCGCAGGAAAGCGCCATATGCATGGGATAATATGCGAAAACTGTTTGTTTTCATAGCTGCAATTGTTGCCTTGGCAGTGCTAGGGGCAATTTATACTACAGTTAGCAGCGCATCGGTGCCTACGGTAGGGATAGGCGACACGATTGAGGTCAACTACACTGGGACGTTTACAAATGGCACGGTGTTTGGCTCAAACGCGGGCCAGCCGCCCCTTAAATTTACGGTAGGGGCAGGGCAGGTGATTCCTGGATTTGACAATGGAGTCGTAGGGATGAGGCTGGGGGAGGAGAGAACAGTGACAGTACAGCCGAACGAAGCCTATGGCCAGATAAACGCCTCGTTGATAGTGAAGGTGCCAATGAGCAGTTTCGGTAACAGGACGGTGCAGATAGGGATGACTGTCGGAGAGAATGTAAACGGGCACCTGATACAGGGAACGATAACTGCAGCGAATGCAACAACAGCCACAGTAGACTTCAACCCGCCGCTCGCAGGAAAGACGCTGGTATTCAGGATCCGCGTGATCGGAATACAGAAAAAGGTATGAACTTTTCACCAAGCATAACTCAGCATATTCATTCCTTATGGCAATCCTGCCTTTTTATTTTTGTGCTTCTAATGTCATCAAAGCCAGTGTCGCACTCATTGCATCTGCCTTTGTTTTACAATTTGCCACCAGGCATAATCTACCTTGCATTGTAAGCGGCCCTTGCAACAACTTCGCTCAACGCAGGATGCACATGGACTGCATTGGTGATGTTGTCTATAGTGCCTTTTCCGCTCTTCATCGCTACAATAGCCTCATGTATTAGTGTAGACGCATCGGTACCTAAGATATGACATCCGAGGATTTTCTTCGTGCGCCTATCCACCAAAAACTTAACAAAGCCAGTTCGGTCCTCTATCGCCATACCTTTTGCGGTGTTGATATACTCTTCCTTACCAACGATATAATCTTTGCCATCTTCTTTGAGTTTCTGCTCTGTCAGCCCAACAGAACCTATCTGTGGAGAAGAGAAGATTGCGTGGGGCATAGCAGTATAGTCTACAAGAACCTTAGCGCTTCCGAATATGTTTGTATAAGCGATCTCGGCCTCTAGATTGGCCGAATGCCTAAAAAGATAGTGACCAACCAGGTCGCCGAGAGCGTATATGCCGTTGACGTTTGTTTCCAGGTAGCCATTAGCTATTACGTTGCCTTTAGCATCTGTCTTGACTCCTGTCTTATTTAGGTTTAAGGTATCTGAATTGGGGGTCACGCCTACAGCTACAAGCAGTGCATCGGATTCCAGGGTGTCGGTTTTGTTGTTTGCTCTGTTTTTTATCTTGACAGTGATTATTTTGTTCTTTTTTGATACATTGATAGGCTCTGAATTGGTGTAGATATTATACTTCAATCTGGCAATTTTTGTGAATCTGGAGGCAACCTCTTCGTCTTCCCGGTTGATTAACAGGTCATTATGATGAATGATGTTTATTTTTGTTCCTAAAGAGCCGTAGAAATGAGCCAATTCTGCTGCGATATATCCTCCTCCGATTATCGTCAATGTTTTTGGCTGTTTATCAAGCCTGAGCGCCTCAGTGCTAGTTACGAAACCTGAACCGTTCAGCCCGGGGATATCTGGTATCGTAGGCCTGCTTCCTGCAGCTATAAGGATCTTTTTTGCGGTTATCTCGTTATTCCCTACTCTTATCACTTTTTTCCCAACGAATTCACAGCTCTCCTTGAAGAGCACAGGATTTTTGGAACGCCTAAGGCTGCGTTCTATCTGTGCAGAATCTTTATCGACAGTGTCATTAGTCCTTTTTATTATATAGGAGAAGTCTGCTTTGTATCCATTTACCTTTATTCCGAATGCCTTGGCGTTGTTGATAGTTTCTATCACATCTGCGCTATGTATCAGCATTTTTGATGGTATGCATCCGCGGTTGAGGCATGTCCCGCCTAAAGGCCCTTTCTCTATCACTGCAGTTTTAAGCCCATTCTCTGATGCCGCAGAAGCAACATCAAGCCCAGCCCCGCTTCCTATCACTATCAAATCGAATTTTTGAAGCTTTGCCATTAACTAACCTGGTCTTGAAGGGCGTATTATTTTTCAAGGGCCCATTTCTTTAACGCAGCATAACCTGTCTCTCCGCATATGGATTTGCTAGTTTTTGCATTAAAAAAGAATGGCACTCCGCCACAACGGCCCTTACCTACGCTCTGCATTGTTTTGGCATTTTTATGATTATGCCACACTTCCAACCGTTTAACCGTGACCTTTTCTTCTTTCGCCAGTCTGTCTACAAGCGAATCCATTGCATGGCAATGCGGGCACTCTTTCCCATAGAACTCCGTTAGCTCATGTCCTCTCGAAATACTTTGTTTTGTCATATGTATTCACATTGTTATCAAAACCCTGAAGCGGATCTATTTCTCTGAGCTGTAGCTGGACTTTTTTGACTTTGCTCCAAGTTTTCCTGCCTTCTCGCCCATCTTTCCTTCAACCTGCTGAACTCTGCCATAAAACTCTTCCACTTTGTCATCTGTCAATTTGCCAACGTTCTCACGGAGTTTTCCCTCAACTACTTTGCTCTTTCCTTTCAGCTCTTGTTTATTCATATACTCGCCTTTAGATTCATATATAATTAGGCATAATAGTATATAAGTCTTTCTTATTATATATAATACTTTATTATTAAAAATAAACTTTATATTTAAATAATGTGCAACTTAAAACTTGGAGACATAGTATAGTAGACGTAAATACTACTTATAACCTGGTAATTACCTTGTTTTGCAGAAATTATTAGTATCCTGTCAGGTTACTACTTTCAGGCCTTTTTCTATGAGTCTGCTTTCATGAGACACACATCCAGAACTAATTGCCCGTGCTCAAGGACCGGCATAAAATAGATGGACCGGTATGGAGGTAACTGAAATGATAGCTTCATTTATTTAAAGCTTTTTTGCATGGATATGGTATGCAGATGATCTTATGGGATTAGTTTATACAAGCATAAGGGTGCGAAACGTAAAGAGATCGGTAAATTTCTACACAAAACAGATGGGTCTGAGAGTTGTCGAAAGGAGGAAGCCGATACCGGGGGAGGAGAGTATATTGTTCGAAGACAGGAAGACCGGCGCAAAATTGAGGATAATGTGGTACGGTAAGAACTGCCGGCTCTACAAACCCTATACTAAGGGAGAGGAGATGGACCATTTGATGTTCGAGGTCAAAGACGCGGAGAAAGAGTATAACAGGCTTGTCAGGAATGGCGCACGGGTTGCAATGAAGCTCTTTAAGGGAAAAGGGATAAAGATGGGTTTTGTATATGATCCTGACGGAATCTGGGTAGGACTTAAGAGCAAGTTATGAGCTTCGTCCAAAAAGATGCTTGCTTTTTTGGGGAAGAATCTAATCCGGGCTTAAAGAATCTGCCAGATGGCAACCCCTCTCAAAAACGAAGTTGTTTGGAGGCACAGACAAGATTGTCTTAATCGATATGTATCTAGGATATCTCTTTGTTTAGAGTAAGATGTTTGCCTAAACACACGATTTATATATCTATAATGGATAATATAGTCAAGGGTGAACAGTTTGAAGGTAAAACTTGGATTGGAGGTTTATGGATTCAGGGCCACTATCACCAGAAGTGAAGGTTGGTACGTTGGCGTTATCAACGATCTGCATGTTGTTGATCAAGGCAAAACACTAAAAGTACTAGAAGAAAGGCTCAAGGAGGGCGCGGAGCTTGCATTGGAAGATATATTCAAGAATCCGGCTAAAGAAGTCAAACATTATCCTAAGTCAGTTATAGCCAGACTCGGGATGACTGCTCATGCCTAGACTTGTAGTCAAGGATATGGCATTAGTGAAGATATTGACCAAATACTACGGATTCTCTATTTACGGCAGGCATGGAAGTCATGTCAAATTAAGAGACTCGAAAGGCCATACGACCATAGTTTCTATACACAATGAGCAAATAAAGCAAGGTACATTAAATGCCATTCTTAAGCAAACTGAGCTAGAAAAAGAAGATATCTTGAAATATTTCTAGATGATTCTTTCCATTAAACTGAAAGTAGGGGAACTGAATCCGGCTCAGATCTATGGAATTTCTCAGATGACGGCCCCTTCAAAATTGGGGTTCGATGGAGGCACAGTTCTTCCGGCGTAAAGTGGGTTGGATTTACTTAACTGCCCTCGATCAAAAAATTCAGTTTAATGCAAAAAGCAACTTGCCCTTTGCATCCTGTACAAATATGACTCCAGCAAAAAATATTAAGGTTTCTGAAAGGCGGTTAAAGCTTATATACTTATAACTCCATCTGATATGCAATGGTGTGTATATGACAAGATTCAGACAACCTACGGTAACAATAAGCGAAAAACTCTCTGAAAAGGCTTCAAAGGAGGGTATAAACATCAAATCAGTAGCTGAAGCTGCAATAAAACGGGCTATTGAAAAACGCGAATTCCTAAAGAAGGCAAATAAACTGTTAAAAAATAGCAAACTGACCAATCGCGATGCGATAATGCTAGGCAGAAAGATAAATGCAGCATTGGCAAAACGATATGCGATAAAATGAAGCTTATTGTAGATGCCAATATCGTTATCTCTTCCATATTGAAGGACGGCAGGACAAGGAAACTTCTCCTGAATGATGCATTAATCCTCTACGCGCCGCTCTTCCTCAAAGAAGAGGTAATGAAATACAAATCCGATTTTGCAGAAAAAACAGGCACTACGGAATACGAAATTGCGCAGTTTGCAGAAGAATTATTCAAACTGGCCAGCATTGAATTTGTAGATACAAGTATGTTAACGACTTATATTGAAATTGCTAAAAGAATATCGCCTGATCCGAAAGATACATTGTACATAGCGCTCGCAATCTTCGAGGGTTGCTCTATCTGGTCTAATGATAGGCTGTTAAGGGAGGGTCAAAACCTAGTGCAGGTAATGACCACAAATCAACTTTACGATGCAACTCAAGCCATATGAAGCACAAGGGACGGCAAATTCTTTTTCTAAAACCTTATTAGAATTTGACTGCACTGCCATTGAAAATCAGGTGTAGTTTTCAACTTCCTTTGTAGTCGTGCCATGTCAGACTACACCAGAGTCCTGTTCCATAATAGGTGTGTAGAAGACAGTGCAGATTTATGACAAGCTCGGCAGCGAGCCCGAGCGCAACGCGAGGGCGAGCCACACCTCATAATACAGCATCAAGGCCAGCACTACCACCAACATTGCAAGCATAGGCATCATCACAACCGGCAGCAGCATCGGCATCAGCTTAGCCTACGCATTGGCGTAGGTTGAAGCGAGGAAAAGGTGCGGAAAGAATTCAGAACAAGCAATAAGCTCGCACGCCGATCGGCCCTGGTTGGGAAATAAGCCTTTAAGGCAATTGGAGGCACAGGGAATCGAACCCCGAATCAGAATCCATATCAGCACACTCTGATTCTAGTATTGGAAAAATAGGGTATATAAAGAACGTGGGTTCACTTTCGCTGGGTTCAGATTAAAGACCTGGGTCTGAATTATACATGAACTACATTCTCAACAATGTTAATAAGGCTACAAACAAAGGCTATAAAAAAGTTAAGGGCGTATCCTTGGATATGAGAGATACATACCCTCACGAATTTTTAATGGGAGTAATACACTTACATATGCAAACAAAGATACACGATACTCTACCAAAGACCTTTTTTAGAGATAGATTGCATAAGCTGGTAAAAGAAGGTATATATAAAGAACCTAATAGATGGAGAAAGGTATGGGCATTTGAATTGTTGGGCCAATTGCAATTTGAAGAAGAAATACTACTTTATGGTTTATTTGGAAAAATAACAGGAAAGGGAATGGAAAGTACATTTAATATGCAAAGTCATCATTACTCAAGAGAATACATAGAAAAAAATATAGCAGAAGCCTATTCCTTCTTTATCATAAATCCTGAGCACCAAACTATAATATTTGAAGAAAAGGCCTCATTAAAATATAAACATTTCATAAGAATGTTTAAGCATAGCTATAATGATTTTTATGGCACACAGGATGAGATAACAATAGATATGGTGAAAGATGAAGATAAACTATTAGAAGATTTGGGAAGTAAAAAGATTCTCTATATTGAATTTGATTTACAACCATCTAATCCTGATGACGAAGAAGATTTTAGACCCATAGACACCCTTCTAAGGAAGGCGCAGGTCAAAAAAGCTAGGATAAAAATCGAGAATCTGTCGAATGGTTTGAATCTAGATAAAGAAGGATTAGCTAGACAAGGAGTAGCATTAACTAGTGCAAGTTATGGAAAATACCGAGCGCAAGTAGAACAAGATGGAAGGAAAAAGATAATTTCTTCAGAGAAAGATAAAGTATTAAGAGAAACAATCGAGTTAGATAAACTTTCACCGGAAAAAGTGCCATCTATTTTAAAAAGATTTGAAAGTTATAAGAAAAAAGAAAAAGATGGAAAAGATGAATAAAGAGATTATGACCTATAAAGATACAAAGTTTATTAATATGCTTAGAAGCTTCGGTGTCAAAAGACTTTTTAAATCGTTAGATTTTAAGTTAGCAATAGTTTTAACTATAATTTTTTTACTTGGTATATCTTATTTTAATGTAATAAATCAAATCACAGGAATTTTTTCTACATATGCAACAATTGACTCAGCTATGATAGCAATAGTTATAGCTTCATTAGCTATAGTGGTTTCTATTTCTGATACAAAATTCATAAAATTTATCTCGCAAGATAGAAAGTTTTACAAGAACCATTTATTCCTATTTTGGTATGGTTCAGTAATTGCAGGAATTTCTGTTGTGATAAGTATTTCTGGGGTCATAATAACAACAATAAACCCAAATCAAACTATCCTTAATTTATTATTTTTAACTCTCACTACTTTTCTTACATCCTATGCTGTATTTATTGTAATAATGGCTATTGGTTCTGTAATGCGTTTTGGTTTATATAGAGCAGAATATACTAGAATAACAGAATGATACTCCTGTCATAGAAAAAGGTGGAGCTGGATATAGACGTTACCAATTTCTAAATAGTTTTATAAGGATTAGTAGAGGATTGTAATCATATGGAAGATAAAATTAAGGATATAGATTACGCCATAGTAGCTAAAACCCATCCACCGATGTACAGTATGCATCGTTGGTGGGCTAGAAAGCCACATAATGTCGTATCTGAATATATTCAGCATTATTCTAAGGAAGGAGATATAGTCCTAGATCCATTTTCAGGTAGCGGTGTAACTGCGCTAGAAGCTGTTAGAAACAAAAGAAAGGCAGTTGCAATAGATTTAGACCCTGTAGCTTCTTTTATTACAAGATGTACTTTTATTCCAATAGACTTAGAGTTATTCAATTCTACATATCACAAAATGGCAAGTTTGCTAGAAGACAAACTTAATGTTTTATACGAAACAAAATGCAATAAATGTAAGATATCAGTTGCTTTATCTGGCTTGGCTTGGAAAGATGGGAAACCATTTGAGAAGGTTTATCATTGTCCTAACTGTAAAATTATGAGAGTTCCGATAACTGAGACAGACCTTAAAAAAGTAGCTGAAATAGAAAAGATGAAAATACCATATTGGTATCCTTCAGATGTCAAGCTGTCTTATGGCACTACTTCGTTTATGAAGGCTGAAGGAAAGGTTGAATTATCCGAACTATTTACAAAAAGAAATCTGATCGCTAGTTCAATCATATATAATTTCATAGAAGAAGTGCCTGAAACTACTGAAGCTGAGAGAAATGTTAAGGATATTTTTAAATTTACATTTACTTCATTTATCGCCAACGCAACAAAAATGATGCCTTATGTCCATGAAAGCATAGGAAAGATAAATAAGGGATGGGTTGTTCAAAGTTTCTGGTTACCACCAGAAAGTTGGGAACTGAATGTTTGGGAATATTTTAGCTTAAGGTATAATGAGATTTACAGAGGTAAAAAGGAATCTAACGACGTTGTAGGAAAGAACTATAAACCTGCAAAGAAATTTGAGGATTTGAATGATGATTGTAACGTTTTCATTAAGACAAATTCAGCAACAGAATTAATTGATACAGTTCAACCTAAAAAGAATGTCCTTGAACCAAATAGTGTAGACTATATATTTACAGACCCACCTTACGGTGGCGCAGTCCAATACTTTGAGCTATCTACTTTATGGGCTGGATGGCTAAAATTCAAATTGGATTATGATGATGAAATTACAATAAATCCAAAACAAAATAAAGATTTTACTACCTACGACAAGATGTTAAGAGATGCCTTCCAACAGATGTACATAGTCTTAAAACCAGATAAATACCTGACAGTAACTTTCCATAATACAGATATACGAATAAGAAATTCTTTGATTAGAGCAGCAGTTTTCGGTGGCTTTGATTTAAAGAAAATAGTTTATCAGCCTCCAGCAGTAAGAAGCGTAAAATCAGGAAGGCAACCTTACGGAAGTGCTATAGGTGATTATTATATACGCTTTATGAAATCAAAGGAATTTGTTAATAAAACAGAAGATGAAATATCAGAAGAAAGATATGAAAGGGTAATAATAGATACAGTAAAGCATGTATTAGCTGAAAGAGGAGAACCGACACCATATTCATTTATACTAAATTCTGTAGACGTAGAATTACAGAAAAACGGCCTCCTTCTCGGAGCTAAAATAGACATTAAAGATATATTAGAAAAGCACAAAGGTAAAGACCTTATATTAGTAAGTGTAGGGTCTGGTAAAATTAAAGGTACAGCATGGTGGTTCAAAAATCCTTCGGAAGTAGCGTTTCTTGACAGAACACCGCTAAATGAGAGAGTTGAAAAGGCAGTATTAGATGTATTAAAAAGTAAAGATAAAGTTTCTCTTGATGATGTGTTACAATATGTATTCTTGAAATTCCCTAATTCATATACTCCTGAAACAGACACTATTATTTCATTCTTGCAAGAATATGCAACTCGAGTACAAGGTAAATGGAGACTTAAACAGGAAATTGTAGAGATAGACCGTATGCATACAAGAATGGAATTAAATCTCTGTTTGCTAGGAGATAAGCTAGGCTTCAAAGTTTATTCAGCAGATAAAAGTCCAGAAATAGACAAAATTGCAGTAAACGACATTAAGTTCCCACTAGAGAGATTAAAGCGAGTTAAAGAAATAGACGTTATTTGGTTCTCAGGAAACACAATAAAATATATCTTTGAAGTTGAGAACTCGACTCAAGTAACAGAAGCAATAGTAAGAGCATCTAATATACCATACCAAGTCAAAAAAACAATAATTATACCAAAACAGAGGCTATCATTCCTTAAGCGTAAATTTAGCGAACCACTAATACAACAAAGAATGGCTATAGATAAGTGGGATGTTATCACTTATGATTCTATAGAGAAATTAGTGGCAAAGAAGACCATTACTATAAAGGATATAACTGACTACAAACTAGATTTAAGTAAGGAACTAAGTCCAACGCCAATCAATCAGAAAAGACTAGATCGATGATTTTTTAAACAACTTTGAGACTTTTTTTAACAAACGATAGTTATTTAACAAAGACGTTCAAGAGAATGCTCTATCTATTTGAGTATAAAGCTGTTCCTTATCCTTCGCTATATACGTCATGGTCATGGTAGGCTCGGAGTGCCTTGCAAACCTGCTAGTCAATACCAGATTCCCATTACAAGCCTTAGCGAACTTGGTTATTGCGTAGTGCCTAAGACTATGGGTGGTAAGCCTATGAAGGCTTCTAGCTGTCCTTCCTAATTCCTCATCTGATTGCCCGTATATCTCCGAATCTAAGTGTGCTTCTTGAACGTAATACCGAAATACCTTCCTTACATAGTTCTGCTCCAGATAAGGCTCTTCCCTCCTGCTCTTGTTCGGATCTCGGAAGAATATGTAGCCCTGAGCTTGTTTTATGTCCAAGCTGAAGCAGTTGATGAAAAGCTGTGTTTCCTCGAACAGCTTGAGCGGTATAATCAGCGTATCTATGGTCTTGGCCTTCTCTGTGAATACTGTAAGCTCTCTTGTCTGTTGGTTGATGTCCTTGAGGTTTAGCCTTACTACCTCGCCTATCCTCAAGCCCATGTAAGCCTGGTAGCTAAAGAGAAGCCTGTATTTCTCGTTGTTTATGGCTCTCAGGAAGGCTTCTAGCTGATTATCGGTGAATCCCTTATTCAACGAGCCGTACTTAGGGATTCTTCTCTTTCCCTTGAACCGCTTTATGTAGTGCCTGTCTATGACCCTCCTTAGCTCCTCTATCCTGTGCTTTCCTAGAGTGGGTAATATCTGCTCTATCTGTCCTTTTACTCTGTTTAAGGCCATTTCCTGCTCTAGATTCGTCATGTAACCACTAAAATCATCTTTGCCAGAGCTCCATCTAGCAGGAAATGCTTCCTTAGGCCTTCTTGAGCTTGTCTGCGAGCTTCTCCACGAGCTTCTCCGCGCCCTCGTTGCTCATTTCCACGAAGCTGGCGAGCCTGTCCTGCGTGTCGTAGAATCCGATGTGCAGGAAGCCTTTCGACCTGCTGTCCCGTATCTCCGCGCGCTCGGTGTGGGGAGGGAAGAGCTGGGACTCTGCGTTCCAAATCGTAAGAAGGAGATTCTGGGATATCTGCACCCATTAGGTTTATATAAAAGGTTTCAGAGTAGAATAATGAAGATTTTATGAGCGATGGCGGACTTATAACACATGGACTACTTATCATCAGCGTAGCGCTATTAGCATTACACTTCTTTCTAGCACCTTTAGGAATATCTAGTTCTGGCATCAATACTGAAGTTGGAATTGGATATGCATGTCTTTTCATCGGACTTATATTTGAGCTTGGAGGCACTTTCAATATGCCCTTTTTAGGTGCGTTGGTCGGATCGGCAATAGTAACTTTTATCGTATTTGCCATCATATCCCTTGCATAATCTTACTTAGAAAAAATACTGTTAAAAAAAAGACCGATAAACCTAACAGTACAAAAATTAGAATATCTTTTTTATTCTGAATGTAAGGATAATTGTTCTTCATTTACTCACCAAAAAGAAGCCTAAAGCTGAAGCTCTAGATAGTAAAAAGTGCTTCGGGATATCTGAATCCAGCGTATTTTTATAGGTGTTTTCTGAAAAGAGATTATGAAAGGCCATAATAGCCCAATCGGAATCCTTGCTATGATAGGAATTGTCTTGATAATTCTTATTCTGATTGCGGGAATCCTCTTTGAACTTGGCAGAATCTAGAATATCATGCATGACGAATCACCAAAGCGGCCACAAGTGCCACTAGTGCTGTATTGATATTCTCTAAGGGGTGTGGATTGCCGATCGCATTAATCAACAATAGAAACGCAAAAATGATAGACAAGGTAATGGCTATTACCTTTAGACTCTGAAAATAATGCTCTGGGATATTCGCACCCAGCGCATTTTTATAGGTGCTTTTGGTATATGGTATTTGATTTTTTATGGGATATTTGTGGATAGCTTGGGGAGTGGCTAGCGTAGTTGCTTTTTGGGAAGGATTTGCATATTTAAGCAATCCATTCATAGGGATAGTGTTTGTAGTAGCCGTTGTATTGCTTATTGGAGCGGTAATAGATTTTCTAGCCTTTTTACGCAATGGCAGATAAAGCAAATACACTAAGATAATACTACTTATAAGCCACGCTGCCAAAGAGCTTGTTTTAGGATCGCTTATATAGAGCCATTCACTAACTAGGGATAATAAGAGAAGGAGTATGCCATTTATGAAAGTCAAGGCACTCGAACTTTCAAAAAAGCGGTTCGGGATATTCGAACCCAAATGTCTTTTATAGGTTGTTTCAGCATGAGTAGAATCAGGTCTTTTAATGAAAAACCTTTGGAGGCACAGGGAATTGAACCCAGGCCCGCGCCGTGTAAAGGCGCTATCCTACCACTAGACGATGCCTCCTCATTTAGAATGCCTTGCAAAGAACTTATCTATCTTTCTGATTGCAGATTCTAA
>JAJZKW010000025.1 GCA_021803945.1 Microcaldota archaeon | reverse complement strand
ATGCGAGTGCCGGGATTTGAACCCGGGCTCTTGACTTGGCAAGCCAAAGTCCTACCAGGCTAGACTACACTCGCTTTTAGCAAAAATTATGAATTCTCAATATATTTAAAGTAAATGGTAAAGCTAATATATTAGGGACGGAGAATGGTATTCTGTGAACGTATGGCGGTTACAAAATGCATGTCATGTGGCGTAGCTCTCAACGGACCGGCATTCTATTGCGACGGATGCGGCAACTACCTCTGCAGGAGCTGCGGTATACCCGGGCAGGATGGAGGCGACGCATACACCTGTCCAAACTGCACAGGAGAACTCAGCCAGGTCACATTCTAGTAACAGCTTCGTCCATAATGTCTGATAAGCATGCCTACGGATGAAAGATGGAAGAAGCTAGGCGATTCCTTCAGCCTTATAAATTTCGAAGGAGTGGAGTTCAGGGAATACCAGTTCAACATTATAAAGTCGATAGAGAAGAACGGGAATACCCTGGTTGTCCTCCCGACAGGTCTTGGAAAGACACTGATAGGCGTGGGCGTCATAGCCAGGGCCCTCGCTTCCGGAAAGAAGGCCATGATACTGGCGCCTACCAAGCCATTGTCAGAGCAGCACTACAACGTGCTCAGGAGATTCATAAACATACCTGGCGATCAGATAGCACTTGTCACTGGCACAACTCCTAAAGGCAAGAGGTCAGAGATAGAGAAGATCGCTAGGCTTATAATCGCAACTCCGCAGACAGTATCCAATGACCTAAAAAACGGGCTCTTCTCCATAGAGGATTTCAATGCTGTGGTCTTTGACGAATGCCACAGGGCCGTAGGGAAGTATGCATATACATACATAGCAAATGAGTGCTCTGTCAGGGACATACTGATTGTAGGGCTTACAGCTTCCCCAGGCGCAAAGAAGGAGAAGATCAACGACCTGGTAAACGGTCTGAATATAAGCCACATAGAGGCACGTGCGTCAACAGACAGCGATGTTATCAGGTATGTAATGAAAAAGAACATACATATAGTGAATGTTGACATTGGCGACAGGATAAGGGAGATAGCAGGATCACTAAAGCCGGAGCTCGACTCAAGCCTGGCCACCCTTAACAGCATGGGCCTGCTGCGGTTCAAGAGTCTTGACTACATCCCTAAGGGCAGGCTGATTGACCTAGGGAACCAGATAGGCAAGATACAGGCTGCCAATTACAGGATGGGCGCCATGGTCGCATATTCAAAGCTCATAAACACCGTGCACGCTTACGACCTTGTACTTACGGAAGGCATAGCACCATTCTCTTCGTACATCGAGTCCCTGTACTCCAGGGAGAAGAAGAGCAGGAGCCTGGAGTCCCTGCTCAGGAGCAGGGGAATGATCTCCGCAAGGGAGCATGCGCTTGAAGCCATAAAGAACGGCGAGGAGCATCCAAAGGTCTTTGCAGTTCTAGATCTGCTTAAGGGTTACCATGGCAAGAGGGTGATGGTGTTTGCGCAGTACCGCTCCACTGTAAAGATGCTGGTGGAGTACATGACAAACAACGGGATAAGGGCCAAGGCATTCATAGGTAAGAAGGACGGAGTAACGCAGGAGCACCAGAAGAGGACAGTGCAGGAGTTCAGGGACGGGATGTTCGACGTGCTCGTGGCAAGCTCAATCGGAGAGGAAGGGATAGACATCCCCGGAGTGGATGTCGTGGTATTCTACGAGCCAATACCAAATGAGATAAGGAACATACAGAGGAGGGGAAGGACGGGAAGGATGGATTCAGGAGACATATACATAATCGTGGCCAATGGCACAAAGGACCAGATATACCTGAGGATCTCCGAGCAGAGGGAGATGAAGATGATCAACCTTATAAAAGCAGTCAACGCCAGGCTTGAGTCTAGACTGCCATCCAGAGGACAGTCAATGCTATGAAGACCGTCTGTCGATTTGCTCCGACAGCATCGTAGGCCAAACTAACATATTTCTGCAGAAAATATGTATACTGGAATTGTTGCCGGAATTTGCTACAAAAGGTTTATATATCAAAAGAGATACATTACATCTGTGGGGAATGGGGATGGAAAAAAACACAATACCTAGAGAGTCTGCCGTAAAAAGCAGAGAGCGCCTTCTAGAGTCAGTGGACTGCCTTGAAGAGTTTGCAGTAGCATTTCCTGAATCCAGAGCAGAAGTGATCGATTTAATAGGGCAGTACTCGGGAGAGGAGGCCGAGAACAGGAAGAGCCTGAAGGAGATATCCGAGCGGATATCTGCCATGGGCATGCTCGAAATACTGAGCGGAGCGTAAGGGCGCAGACCGTCACGCGCAATTACACGCGTGGCCTAGCTTTCTTCATCTAAGATTTCGAGCATCTGGCCCTGACCGAGCCCTGTTGGGAACTGGTCGAACTTCACTATCACAAAGGGGTCTTCTACCGATTCTATGACGCCAGGCCAGATCTTCTCGCTCTTGTCTACATACTGCACCTTTTTTCCGACAAGGCTGGCAAGGTCGACGTCTTCGTTCGGCGTGGCCGAGAGGTGGTCCTTGTCGAGCGATGTCACTATTGCATATATCATCCTATCATCTCAAGATGCAGGCATATTGCCGCATGCACTTCGATGTTGCGCAGGCGCAATGGTTTAATGAATCTCAAGCTTTAAAAATATGAACAGTGCAAAGTAAGGTGTCAGATCTTCGCCTTTCGTGAGCAAGCGGTTTTATGGACAGGAAAAAAATGTATGTCGGCCTCGGCGCAGCGATAGTCATAATCTTCGCTGTCCTTGTGTATCTGAACACCTCAGGCAGGAGCCCGAGCTCCAATGTCACAGCATACATAGGGAAGCAGGTGCCACAGGCACTGATATCGGAGCTGAACGTGCCTAGCAGCGTCAGCAATAAGATAGTCGAAGGCACGGTAGGCCAGTTCCCAACCAGCATAAGCGCGCCTCCGCTCAGGAGCGGAACAAAGCCCGAGGTGCTATACATAGGAGCGGAATACTGCCCGTACTGCGCAGTCACAAGATGGGGATTGGTAATGGCCCTGATGAGGTTCGGCACATTCTCAAACCTCCGCTACATGGCTTCAAGCTCCTCTGATGTATATCCAAACACCCCTACATTCACCTTCTTCAATTCAACTTACAGCAGCAATTACATATCGTTCGTAAGCGTCGAGACGTCTACTAGCGTATATCCCTACCAGCCGCTCCAGAACATGACTGCCTTCCAGAGCGCCATCTTCTCAAAATACAATCCAGGCGGCGGAATACCATTCATCGACTTCGGAAACATCTCGATACAGAACGGGGCCCCGTTCATGCCCCAGGTGCTTGCAGGCTACGACTGGAATTCCATAGCTGGGAGCCTGGGCAACGTCAACTCTTCAGTTGCGCAGTCCATAGTCGGGAGCGCAGACGTCTTCACGGCTGAGATATGTAGGATGACAAATGACACTCCCTCGAACGTATGCTCGCAGCCCTATGTCACATCCGTTCTCAGGGCAATGAGCGCAGGCGGTGCATGACCTTGAGAGCCAGGCAGGCAGCTCTTGCAATAGCCATAATCGGGCTAATGATAAGCTCATACCTGACGCTGACAAGGTACACCTCCATCTCGCTTGCATGCCCGGACACAGGAGTGATAAACTGCGCCAATGTCCTTTCAAGCCAGTACTCTACAATATTAGGGGTGCCAAACGCCGTCCTCGGGATTGTCTTCTTCGCCATAGACCTGTTTGTGATATGGAGATACTTCGGCAGGGACCAGATGGTCATGATCAACGGCATAGGCCTTGCATTCGTCCTTTACTACATCACCGCCGAATTCCTCCTGAGGAGCATATGCATATACTGCACAGGGGTGCACATATGCGTGCTTGCGCTGCTGTTCATATCCATAAAGTATTACGGCAGGCCTACTTCTTGATGAGCTTCTTCTCTATCTCCAGCAGCATGTCCAGTATCAAGCCCGATACGAAAAAGAGGAGCCCAAGCACGACAAGCATGAACGCGAGCAGCGCCCTTCCTGTAAGCGTGAAGGTCCCAGAGCTTATGAACTCTGAGATCACACCTATCCCCAATACCATGCCTGCCAGCCACATGACAACCCCTATCCCCCCGAATATCGAGAGAGGGCTGTAGTCCCTTATCTGCCTTATCAGATGCGATGCCACATTTACACCATAGACGAGCTTGAATCTGGTCAATTTAGACTTTCCATACGCTCTCTTATAATATTTTATGTCAACCTCCCTTACCCTGTATCCACGCCTTGCGAGCTCTATGGCGAAGAAAGCTATGCCTGCCCTGTAAGGATCGATGTCGCGTATGCTCTCGAAGGCCCTCCTCCTTACTACAAATAGCCCGGTAAGGACATCATGCACCTCAGACTTATAGAAGATGCTGAACAGCCGGCTAAGCGCTGCGTTCCCTGCGCGTATGTAGCCGTCCATCGAGCCTCTCTGCAGGCCGTTCATCCTGTTCCCCAGGACAATATCCGCCTTACCTGATTCAATCATCCCTATGCCCTTCAGTATGCCGCTTATGTCATGAGTTCCGTCAGCATCTATGCTTGCGAGTATGTCTCCATGGGCAGAGCGCATGCCCTGCATTATCGCATTCTCTACTCCTCTATCAGTCTGTCTCAGCACCGTAGCCCCTATGGGCCTCAGCCTTTTCCTGTATTCGTTGCTGCTCTTGTCCACTATTATTATCTCAATCCCAGAGCCAAGGGATTTCCTGAGATCGTCTACAATCCCGAATATGCTCTCCTCTTCTATTGTCGGCAGGATTATGCTTATGCTGCGGCCCATCCAAATCCACTAATATTACATGATGAAACCTATTTATAGCATATCAAATGGTCCTCAAGCGCACTCCGCTGGCATATACAGAATGAATATATACCTTAACGCCATGCTTATACCGTATAAAATGGGAAATGCCATGCCAAAAAGCAGGTCTCGAAATCCGCATTCAGCGAAAACCGGCAAATGGCGGAAAGTCCAGCCCTCAATAGAATATCTATCAACGTTCGCAGTGGCTCTGCTCGTACTGACAATCGTCATCGCAGTTATAGGATTCGTACTGCTTAGCAACAAGGGCTCCACAAACACTCCTTCATCATGCTATATCTCACCGCAGATATACTGCTTCCAGTTCGCGATCGCAAACAACGGGTTGGCGAACGGCAAGACCACAGC
>JAJZKW010000004.1 GCA_021803945.1 Microcaldota archaeon | reverse complement strand
CTGAATATTTTGCTATTACTGTCTTTGACATTTAATCCACTGTAAGACTAAAGATGTAGTTTGAGCTTGTCTGGAGAGAGAATCACAAAGTCCTTTCCGTCCTGCACATACCCTATGTCTAGATTATCTTCGTTTACTGGGGTCTCGCTGATCTTCTTGATTATCTTTATGCCCAGTCCTATTGCTTCGTCTAGGTCTAGAGTTGTTTTGTATTCCTTTAGTAGCATCTCTGTCGCGACCTTCTTTCCGCTGCCTATCGCGTCTGCCCTGTAGCCAAGGAAGGAAGCGCCCGGCTCTATTTCGTAGAGTCTTGGAACATCGTCTATCCCTCCAAGCAGCATCGACACCGCATATGGCCTCATGCCTCCGAATTGCGTTGCCTGCATCATGTATGAAGAGATGTTCTTCGCCAGCGATTCCACTGACTTTACATCGTCATAGACCAGCTTGTGGTTCTGTGTATGGCTCCTTGCAGTGTCTATTATGTGCAGGCCGTCAGCCACCATCCCGCTGTATGTCGCCCCTATCCTTGCGTCTATCCTGAAGACCTTCTGTATGGTCGATGGCACTGCCAGCGGCTCGTTCAGGTTCTTGTGGGCCACGAATATTACGCTGTCTTCTGTTGTCAGGCCTATGGACGTCGCGCCCTTCCTGACGGCTTCCTTTGCATATTCCACCTGGAATAGCCTGCCGTCCGGATTGAACATTACGCCCCTGTCATAAGCCTGTACGTTTGGATACATAAATTACACCTTTATAAACTAGGAGAAATCAGGGATATATGGTTTGATTATAATTATATACTTTTGCTTTTGTTTGATTTTGGCGGACTGCCTTCCAATAGCCAGGAATGCTGCCATGCAGATAGCAGTATAGACTTCCAAGGAAATGGAAGGAATAGGAGATTGGTGCCGCAGCTGATATTGCGCAAGCAGCAGTATTGCGGGCTTGTATGGAACATGTTTTATATTATCTCTAGTTCATAATATGGTTTCGGATTCCTGGACAAGGCAAAGGAGATATATATGGAGAACAATGTGGAGAACAAACAGCAGCTGCCTCCGAACTTCCACCCGTCGATCCTGCAGGTGTTGGAGCAGAAGAAGGCGATACGCAAGAAGCTTGCCAATATAAAGCATAAGATAGGCATCTACAGCGCGAAGGGGGGAGTTGGAAAGACTACTGTCTCTGTAAATGTTGCGTATACTTTGGCTTCTCTCGGATTCAGGGTGGGTCTTCTCGACGCGGATGTCGACTGCCCTAATGTTACGATGTTCCTTGGCATAAGCGGCTCGTTCCCTGACGAGTACCCGTTGAAGCCTGTGGACAAGGATGGGATAAAGGTATTGTCTACCGCCATGTTCGTTGACGACGCTAAGAAGCCGATAATATGGAGGGGCCCGATGATAGGCAAGATGATACGGGAATTCTTCGAGAACGCTGACTGGGGGGACCTTGACTACCTCATAATAGACCTTCCTCCTGGGACATCTGACGCTCCGCTATCCATAATACAGCTGCTGGACCTCGACGGTTTCGTCCTGGTGACCACCCCGCAGCATATAGCCTCGGTAAACACCATAAGGTCTGGGACGATGGCGAAGCGGCTCGGAGTCGCTGTGCTCGGTGTCGTCGAGACCATGTCGGAAGGCGGAATACGCGGTGCAAGCGAGGTGGCGCAGGCGATGGGATGCGAGGTGCTGGGGAGTATAGGAAACAGCAGGAAATTCGGGGAGCTGAGCGACAAGGGGCTCGTACCGGTGAAGGAGGATGCAGAGATAAAGGAAGAGTTTATAAGAATAGTAAAGAAAATAACAGGTTAGGTACGGTGATCATGTGGCGGAGCTTTTTGATGATATATTCAAGGAATCAAGGATTTTCGCTAACCGTGAGATACTGTCGCCCCACTATATGCCAAACAAGCTTCTTTTCAGGGAGAAGCAGATGCAGGAGATAGCAAGATATATTACGCCTTCGCTGAAGGGGGAGCGCGGAAGGAACCTTTTTGTATACGGAAAGACAGGCACAGGGAAGACCTCGTGCATGAAGAGCGTGATAGACAAGATAAATAACCTGCCGATATCCAAGGCGAGGATCTCGTACATAAACTGCAGGATATACAACTCCAGGTACAGGGTGCTGCACAAGATTGTGGGCGATTACCTCCCGCTCTATGCGAAGAGGGGCTACGGCATAGTGGACATATACGAGAGGATAATAAACTGGATAGACGAGGATGGGAAGATCCTGGTGGCAGTGCTTGACGAGATAGACGTGGTGAAGGACCTTGATGACCTCATATATACATTGACAAGGGCCAACAGCGACATAAAATCCGGTGGCATAACCATAGTAGGGATATCGAACAAGGTCTCATTCAAGGACGAGCTCGACCCCAGGAGCCTCTCGACGCTTTACGAGAACGACCTTGTGTTCCCGCCATACAACTCCAACGAGCTGGCAGTCATACTCAAGGAGAGGGTGGATGAGGGATTCAGGAAGGGGACAATAGACCAGGCTGCTGTGAATCTTGCTGCCGCGCTTGCGGCGAAGGAGAGTGGGGATGCGAGGCTTGCCCTGAAGATAATTTCGAAGGCCGGAGAGCTGGCTGAGGAGAGGGATCTGCCGGCCATAACTGCGAATGAGGTTACTGAGGCGGCAAGGGCAGCGGAGGAAGAGATAGCGTATGAGGTAATAAACACACTGCCTGAGCACCAGAGGCTCATAGTCTACGCGATCGCCATGCTTTCGATACAGGGAAGCCGGTACAAGAGGCTGAGCGAAAGCGGGGAGACATACCTTTTCAGCGGAGACATCTATGACAAGTATGTCTCTATTTCTAATTCATTGAACAAGGACCCGAAGAGCTCGAGGTGGTACAGGAAGTACATATCCGACCTTGATATGCAGGGCATAATAGTCTCTTACGAGTCTGGAAAGGGCATACGGGGGCACACCAAGCTCATAAAGCTGGCTTATCCTCCCGAAAAGATAAAGGAGAGCATAGAGAAGACCCTTAATAGAGATGCGGCCTTATGAAGATTGCAATACTGTCGGACTTCCACCTGGGCTATGAGAGGTTCCGCGGAGACGCTTATGCACAGGCAGGGGAGGCCTTGAACAAAGCGGCAGACCTCGCTGACATGATAATAATACCTGGAGACATATTTGACAGCCGGACCCCTAAGCCAGATGTCATAGCAGAGGCGATAAACATTTTCAGGGAGCTGGCCGCAAGGAAGTGGGACTGCGAGGTTACTGGTTTTGTTGGGGAAGGAAAGCATTACACGAAGGTGCCGATTATAGCGATCCCAGGAACGCATGAACGCAGGGCGCAGGATGCTGTCGACCCTGTAGGGGTGCTCGGCCTTGCTGGCCTTGTCGTGGACGTAGGCAATGCCACGGCGATAGTGGAAGGCGGAGGTGAGGCTGTCGCTGTACGCGGTGTCGGTGGCATAGCGGACGACAGATTCAATGATGTTGTGAAGGAGATTAACCCTGAGCCTGTCAGAGGAGCATTCAATATATTCATGTTCCACGAATCGCTGTACGAACTTCTGCCTTTCAATGAGAAGTTCATGCACTATGACCAGCTGCCGAAAGGGTTCGACCTTTACGTGAACGGGCATATGCACAATAAAGTAGAGGAGAGGGTGCACGGGAAGGCGTTGCTGATACCGGGCAGCACGGTGCTCACGCAGCTAAAGCCAGGGGAGCAGGAGGCGAAAGGATTCTGGCTCTTCGATACAAAAACCTACACCTACAGGTTTGAAAAGATAAATTCGAGGAGGTTCGTGATACTCAGGGCGGGTTTGAGCTCGGCGAAGGACGGGGAGTTCGTTGAGAAGCTCAGGAAAGACATTGATGGCGTAATAAAATCCGGGAACGGAAGGCCGGTGATAAGGATTGTTGTGGAAGGAAAGAGCAAGAGGTCAGCGGACATCGAGCTTGAGCTCAATGACATACCAAGGAGGTACAAGGACCTTGCTGTGATTGAGATATCGAAGCCTGTTGTCGGTGGTCAGGAAGCGGATGCAGCAACTGTGGCTGAATCTGCAATGTTTGAGAGGATGTCGGTCAGGGATTACGGCCTGGCAGTATTCATCGAAAAGATAGCCGGTGCAAAGGTTGATCTGGGTAATCTTAGCGCTGCGGAGCTGTTTGAGATACTTGGCTCTGATGCGAACAAGGATAAAGCAGTGAAGAATGCGCTGGAGCGGCTAGTCGGATGAGTGCGGAGATGTATTGAGCCTGCCAAGCCTGCGTGTTTGTCTATTTGATTCTTAGATAGAGATATTTCTCGTTGAAATACCTGTTGCCTCTCTTTTGCGACATTCTTAAGGTCCCGAACTCCCTGAAGCCCAGCTTTTTGTACAGGCTAAGGGCCGTTCTATTGTTCTCGAATACATTAAGTATAAGCTGCTCGAATTTCCCCTTCGACCGCTTTATCGCCTCGGACATTAGGGCCCTGCCTATGCCGCGTGACCTGTATTCTTTCTTTATGGCTATGCCTATCTGGCCCACATGGTCTGCGCTTGTGCCAGGCTTTATCCTTACTACATCGCACAGACCTACAATCTTTCCGTCTGCTTCTGCTACGAGGGCTATGCTGTTGCCCAGCCCTATCTGCTTGTATGCTGCTTTGAACCATTCCGATTCCTGCCTGAAGTCTGGCTTGCGACGGTATAAGACAAGGCCTAGACTTGGGTTTGCACCCAGCTCTTCGTAGTATGAATAGTATAGATTGATTATCCCTTCCGAATCGCGTATTCGGACATCCCTTATTATGAAATCGGATTTGGCAGACATGCTTATTTTCTGTTTTTGTATATTGAGTACTTGAGCAGGGCTGATAGTGAGCTTATCGCTGCGAGCGGAGAATCGTAGACCGGCAATCCAGAGCTTTCCATCATTATCCTGTGCATCCTTGTGTACTCCGCCCCGATGCTGATGTCTATCATCGGCTTGTCTGTCTTTTCCTTGAAGCTTATAAGGCTCGCGGCTGCCCTCGAATCGGCCCCTGGAGTCTGAAACAGCGTGATTATCACAAAAATGTCTATGTTATCGTCTGTGCTGAGCACCGAGAGTGCGTCGCTGTACCGCTCCCCGTCTGCATCGCCTGCCAGGTCGAGGGGGTTCCGTATATTTACGAGCGCAGGCATAATTTTCCTCAGGGCGTCGCAGCTCCTCTTTGTGAATTTGCTCATTTCAAGGCATCCTGACATGCTTATCTCGTCTGCTGTGAGCACCCCAACCCCTCCGCCATTAGTGATTACGGCGACCTTGTTCCCGGTGGGAAGGCTTTCTGAGCTGAATATCTTTGCGTAGTTCAGCAGGTCGTTTATGTCTTCTGCGACAGTGAAGCCGAATTGCCTGAATATTGATTCGTGCGTCTCGTAGTCACCAGCAAGCGCTGCGGTGTGGGAGTGGGCTGCCGCTATGCCTGCTGGCGTCCTTCCGGCCTTCAGGACCACGACGGGCTTCACTTTGGTGATCTTTTTTGCTATCTCTATGAACTCCTTTCCCCGCTTTATCCCTTCGACGTACATTATGATTACCTTGGTCTCTTCGTCGTCCATCAGGTAATTGAGTATATCGACTTCGTCTACGTTGGCTGCGTTCCCATATGATATGAATTTTGACAGGCCAAAACCCTCTCCAGATATCAGGTCGAGTACAGTGCTGCCTACGGCTCCGCTCTGGCATACGAAGCTAACGCCTCCGACAGAAGGGCGGCTAAGCTTGTATGTAGGGAGGAAGAGCGTGTCGATCCTTGACCTCGGGTCCATCACTCCGAGGCAGTTAGGTCCGAGAGTTGGCATGTTGTACTTCTCCGCCACTTTGACGAGCCGGTCCTGGAGCTCCTTGTTTCCAGTCTCTGCGAATCCGCCGCTCACGACAATCGCGGTCTTTACCCCTGCCTTTCCGCATTCCTCCATGGCCTCGGGCACAAACTGCGCAGGTATTGCTATTACTGCCAGGTCTATCTCCTGTTTTATTTCTAGTACGCTGCCGAATACCTTTATGCCGCTTATCTCTGCGCCTGCGTTCTTGTTTACTGCATATAGTTTGCCAGAGTATCCTGCATTAAGATAGTTCTGGAGTATCACGTGGCCAACTTTCTCCGGGTCCCTTGATGCTCCGATTATGGCTACTGATGCAGGCTTGAGCATTGGTCTAAGATTGATCTTTTTCATAAACGCCACTATTTGAATATCCTTATGTCTACTGCCTCGTAGCTGCCTGCCCTTATTATCAGGGGATTCAGGTCAAGTTCGCTTATCTCTTGGTTTTCTATCAGCAGCTTCGACACCTTAAGGAGCACGCCGGCTATCATGTCTGTGTCCTTTCCGCTGAAGGTCACTATCTTCCTTGACTTGAGCTGTTCTATCATGTCTATGGTGTCGTTCTTTGTTATAGGACATACCCTGAGCGCAAAGTCCTTGAACACCTCCACGTATATGCCGCCTAGACCTATCAATATTAGCTTCCCGAACTGGGGATCCGTTTTTCCTCCTACTATTATCTCTATCCCTGGCTTTGCCATCTTTTGGGCTATGATCTTGTACGGCTTTAGGGCATTCCCCTTCCTTGCAAGCTCTGAATACGCAGCCTTTATCTCGCTTCCTGTGAGGTTCAGCTTGACCAGTCCGGACTTTGTCTTGTGTATAGCCTTGCTTGATATGAGCTTTAGCGCTATCGGCCCTCTTTTTGAGAATGCAATGGCTTCCTCTGCTGAAGATACGTACTGGCTGTCTATGCAGCTTATCCCGTATCGCTTGAGGAGCCTATTACCTTCGAAATAGTCGAGCAATTCTGGCATTGGTTTACCTGATTTATATTATCTTAAGATAATAGCCTGCCAAGGCGGCTACTGCTATTAGTATTAACAAGAGATACAATGCATTATTGCTTTTGTGTGCGCCGGGCTGCGGGAGCTCTTGGCTAGTTTCTTGCAGTTGATCAGGAGCTTTCTGCGATGGCTGCGGTTCGGCCTGCGGCTGCGCTGCTGGCTTTTGAGGGCCGTGCACGCTTGATGACTTTGACTTGATGAATCCGCTTGCAGTGAGGAGTATCTCGGCTGTGCCGCTCTTGAGCTCGTATGACAAGAATCCCTGTTTTTCAAGCTTGTATATCCTGAGCGCGAGGTCCTTGGGCCTTACTCCCAGAGTGTTTTGCAGGTCTACCGGGATGCGCTTGCCGCCTGAGAGCTGCGCCAGTATGGCTTCGTCGAGGTCATCGAATGGCTCCGTGGCCTTTGCGTCGGATTCTGCTATCAGGGCCCTGCCTGCGTCGGTGACTGAGATGGTGTTTGGTCCTGGATAATATGCCGAAAAATCTATCAGGCCCTTCTGCTTGAGCGATCCGGCTATGTTGGACGCATCAAATATGCTTGCGTTGATGGCGCTGCCGAGTTTCTCGAGGGTGGTGTCCGGGGTTATCCTTAGGAGGCAGGATAAATCGATAAATGTAACTTCGTCCGGCATTTAATCTATCAGTTATTGTATAATAATAATTAAAAACATTGGTTGCATAAGATAATGGCTTGGTTTTGTGGTTATTTGAAGATTAAATTCCTGGGTGGGGCTAGTGAGGTTGGGCGTTCGGGCATACTTGTTGAGGATGACAAGACCATGCTCTTTGATTATGGCATCAAGGTAGAGGATCCCACAGAATATCCTTTGAGCGCGGGAGAGATTGACGCGTGCTTTGTGAGCCATGCGCACCTTGACCATAGCGGCTATTCCCCTTCTATTTATCATGATGGGTTTCCTGAGACCTATGCAACCTCTCCTACGATGAAGCTTGCCGAGCTTCTCATAGAGGACTCTATAAAGATACACAGGAGGAAGCATGAACACCAGAGGATATATAGATCCGAGCTCCAGACGCTGATGAACAGGTATGTGCCTTGCGATTACGGTAAAAAGTACGCGTTTGGGGAATACGAGGTGTCGATGTACGACGCCGGACACATATGCGGCAGTGCAATAACGCTGGTTGAAAAGTATCATTCGGGGAAAAGGCTTGTCTACACCGGGGATTTCAAGATAGAGAGGCAGCTGCTTGAAGGCGGTGCGGAAGTGGTGCAGAGCGATGTGCTGATACTCGAATCCACTTATGCAGGCAAGGACCACCCGAACAGGGAATTGATGATGGAGCGGTTCATAGAAGAGGTGAAGGAAGTGGTGGATAATGGAGGTATTGCGCTTTTGCCCGTGTTCGCCGTAGGAAGGTCGCAGGAGATGCTTGCGATGATGAACAAGTATGGCCTGATAAACAGGACTTATATAGACGGAATGGCTAAAGCCGCAACTGAAATCGTCGAGATGTTTCCGGAATATGTCAAGAACCAGGAGCTCCTCCAGGGCGCCATAAATAAGGCCATGTGGGTTGAAAACCCGCGCAACAGGAGCAGCGCGCTCTCCGGAGGCAGCGTGATACTAACGACATCAGGGATGCTGAACGGAGGCCCTGTGCTGGATTATATAACGAAACTCAACAGGCACTCTAAGATATTCTTGACTGGCTACCAGGTCGAGGGGACCAACGGCCATAAGCTGATGAATGGGCTGCCGCTTGACATAGACGGGAGGAAATACAGGGTGAAGACGCCGTTCGCAGTATATGACTTCTCGGCGCATGCCGGCAAGACGGATCTGCATAGATATGTGAAGGAGAGTAATCCGCAGACAGTGGTATGCGTGCATGGAAGCGCAGAGAACACTGCGCTTCTGGCAGAGGAGCTGAAACTAGAAGGTTTTGACGCGAGGTCGCCTAAAGTCGGAGAAGAGATAGACTTGGGGGTCTTTTAGGACGCCTGCATCGTTGGTGCTGCAGGCTGGAACTGATTGAGCGTCGCTTGGGCTTCAAGAAAAATGTTGCATTTTCGTTAAAAATCGGATGCCGGACTTTATTCGTCTTCTGGAAGGTCTACTGCTTCTTCTTCTGGAGCTTCGCCTTTCCCAAGAACCTCTATTTTGCCGTATTTGCCTGTGGACAGTTGCGGCGTTCCCTTGAATTCACCCACGTATCCTTTTGATATCTTAACCCTGTCCCCTACGCTGACAGTGTCTATATCCTTGCCCCACAATGACATTGCTATTGTGCCAGTATCGTCCTTTAGTGTTATGCTTGCTACGTTTAGCCTCTTGCCATACTTTGTTATGACTTCTCTTGGTTCCTGCTTCTCTGCAACTGTAGCTTCCAGTTCAACATCAGACGCTCCTGCCTTTAGATCGCTTATATTCATATTATCGCCGTTATTACAGTAGTATTATTTAGATAAACTATATTAATCTTCGGTTATTAGTGGCACGGTTTGCGTGCTATCCTTATGTGTGTATGGCGTATGCCCCACTGTGCCTGAGAAATCAGGGCCGTTTAAACGCCTGGAAGTGGTCTTTCTCGTTGTTTTCTATCAAGAAAGAGGTGGCGCTTATCATTGCGGCATATGACCATGCCAGTTCGCTGATTGGCATGTTGCCGTTTCCTGAATGGTATGGGCAGTGTGCGTCTGGACTCGCAGGATCTACGATCTCCTGCTCTGGGAGCCTGTCTCCGTATTTTTCAATTATATAGTCTATTATGCTTTGGGCTTCTCCTATCTTGCCCTTTTGGACCAGGTATTTGCTGTACTCTGCTCCCACGTTCAGCCAGCGTCCGCCGAGGAAGTATTCGTCTCCGAGGAACCGTATTGGAAGCGTGTTTGACGAAAAGAGCTCTTCTTTGATTTTTGCCATCGTCGCTTCTTCGACGCCTGTTGTCCCTAGGGCCTCGTCGCTTATCCCGAACATGGTAAAGAAGTATATCTGTGCGCTGTCTACGCTTTTTGATACTGAAGGCGTGTCAGAAAAGGTCTCTTTTTCCCTGTATATTACCCTGTCTTTTATGAAGAATTTTTTCAGGAATTCGAGAGGACCTGATACAAAACTTGCCTTGGCTATATCATCTATTTCTGTTTTTGACATTGATATGATTCCGTCTTCCGCAAACCGTTTCGCCACCTGAAACGCGGAATATATCACTGCCACATCGTAGGAATGCAGCGCGTTGGTTTCCATCTCCCACATGTCTGCCGAGGCTGTGAAATACGTTTTCCCCATGTATTTGAGGAGTGTTTTGATGTTTTTTTCAAGGAACTCTTTCTGATAGGAATCTAGCCCGAAGGTGGATGATTCCTTGTATAGCGCGTGTAGTATAAGAGGTATTGAATCGTGTTGGATTAGCGCACTCTTGCTTTCCTTTTGGCTTGCGTCATTGGTGGATGCATCCGCATAATAATCCCTGTCTTTGTTTACCCTTGCCGGTATATGGGTCTTTAATTTGAAGAAATCCGGGTCTTCCAGCGGGGTCAATAGTGCCGTATTTATGTTGTTTAGGAAGTGCTCTATGATGCTGCAGTTGAAGTTGTTTATCCTGTGGGCCGCGTCTCTTGAATCCTCGAATGCCATTCCATGAGACTTCGCAAACGATGCAAAATCAAGAAGGCCGATTGAGATGAATGACGCATCCCTTATCCAATGCGGTGAATACGGAGGATATGTGGCTGACGCGGAAATGAAACCGGTGGGGGACACTTGGCGCGCTAGATAGTCTGCCCAGCGCCCAAGCTGTTTTATGTAGTCATTCCCTTCGACTTTTTTTGACAAAGCCAATGGCATTGAGAGACCAATACATTACTAGTTGGCGAAAAGGATTAATAAAATGTCTCTGTTGGTATTGTGTACAGGATTAGGGGCAGTCCTGGAAGCTACTGTGGGATGTACCGGGCCCGGAGGGATTTGAACCCTCGACTTGCTGGTTAAGAGCCAGCCACTCTGACCAAGCTGAGTTACGGGCCCAAGCAGGATATAATTAGGGTAAGTACAGTTTATCTTTTTATGCTTTCAATAGGACCGAAGGTTATCCAGCAACTGCTTGCAGCTTGAGTTGCTGTTTGCCGGAATCTGCGGTTGTAGCGTGTAGGGTTGCGCACACAGCACCGTCGCGGCCAGCAGGCATTGGATTATGTTGTGGGATTAGATTACGACGAGGCTATCACGACGACAAAACCGTCAGAAAAGGTTTATATTCTTTATAAGAGAGGTATATTGGCTATTTTGTCATGATTTGCATGGAGGAACCGAACGGAGACAGTTACAACGCTTCGAAAATTATAGTTTTGGAGGGAGTTCAGGGCATCAGGAAGAGGCCAGGGATGTACATCGGGTCTACGGGGGCGGCCGGGATGCTCCATTTGCTCTATGAGGTTATAGACAATTCTGTAGACGAATCGGTGGCAGGATTCTGCAGGAACATTGTCGTGCGCCTGACGCAGGATGCGGAGGGAGACATCGCCGAAGTTACTGATGACGGCAGGGGCATACCTGTTGACATCATGGAAAAATACAATAAGAGCGCTGTGGAGGTCATAATGACGACCATACATAAAGGCGCGAAGTTCAATAGCGATGTCTACAAAGTGTCAGGGGGGCTGCATGGCGTCGGATTGACTGTGGTCAACGCCCTTTCGGAATTTACAGAGGTTGTCGTGAGGAAAAATGGGCATTCTTACAGGCAGACCTTTGCAAAGGGCGTTCCTACAACAGAGATGCAGGTGGTAGGAGAGTCTGAAGGGACCGGAACTACGATAAAGTTCAAGCCTGACAAAGAGATATTCAGCGTGGTTACCTTTGATTCTGCGCTGATCAAGGAGAGGATGCGGTATACTTCGTTCCTTAACCCCGGGCTCAGGATAACTTTAATAGATGATAGATTTAGTGCGCATGAGGAGGAGGTTTTCGTTTCGGAGGAGGGCATAAAGGATTTTGTAAGATTCATAAACAAGGGAGCGGTTGCGCTTACTGGTATAATAGGGTCGAAAAAAGAGGAGGACAACACCGTCGTTGACTTTGCACTGCAGTATGTTGAATCCTATGATGAGAAGATCGAGCCGTTTGTAAATAACATAAAAACCAGCGAAGGCGGCACGCATCTTGCAGGGTTTCATACCGCAATAACTAGAACCGTGATGAATTACATAGAGAAGAATAAGTTAAATGCAAAGCTTCAGGTAAAAATAACGGGGGATGATACGCGGGAAGGGCTGAGCGCGGTCATAAGCGTCTTGATGCAGAACCCTGAATTTGAGGGCCAGACAAAAGAAAAGCTTGGGAACGTGTACATAAAGAGCGTGGTTGAGGGGACGGTCTACCAATACATGTCGCGGTACATGGAAGAGCATCCCGCCGAAGCGAAGGCGATAGTAAGCAAGGTGATAACGGCCGCTATGGCCAGGGAGAGCGCAAGGAAGGCAAAGGAGATGGTCAGGAAGAAGAGCATATTCGACAGCG
The DNA here is from genome assembly GCA_021803945.1 of Microcaldota archaeon. GTDB lineage: Archaea > Micrarchaeota > Micrarchaeia > Micrarchaeales > CABMGC01 > JAJZNA01. The sequence continues at coordinate 55,652 of JAJZKW010000004.1, read as the reverse complement.
CCGTGCTTCCGGGGAAACTGGCCGACTGCATAGATGACGACCCTGAGAAGACAGAGCTCTTCATAGTTGAAGGCCAGAGCGCAGGCGGATCGAGTAAGCAGGGAAGGGATAAGAATATACAGGCGATTCTTCCGCTGAGGGGGAAGATACTTAATGTTGAGAAGGCGAGCATTGACAGGATATTTGACAATGCGGAGATAAAGACCATGATAACTGCTTTTGGGACTGGGATCAATGAAACATTCAATGCTGAGGCAATAAGGTACAAGAAGATAATAATAATGACCGATGCTGATGTGGACGGTAGCCACATACGCACACTTCTACTGACGTTCTTTTACAGGTATATGAAGAGGATAATAGAGCTTGGCTACGTATATGCGGCAGTTCCGCCCCTTTACAAGGTAACCAAGGGCAAGTCAACATACTACTGCTACAGCGACGACGAGCTCGAAGCGAAGAGGAAGGAGCTCGGCGAGCTTGACGGACTGCAGCGGTACAAGGGCCTTGGGGAGATGAATGACACCCAGCTTTGGGAGACTACTATGAATCCTGAGAACAGGAAGCTCAAGAGGATTACGATAGCTGATGCTCAGAGGGCCGAGGAGCTTTTCAGGGTGCTTATGGGGGTAGAGGTCCTTCCGAGGAGGAAATTCCTGCATGAGCATTCGGAACAGGTAAAATGGCTTGATGTGTGATTATGCAAGATTTGGTACAAGTTTCACTTGAGGACGAGCTGCAATCCAGCTACCTTGATTATGCCATGAGTGTGATCATAAGCAGGGCAATTCCAGATGCGCGCGATGGCTTGAAGCCTGTGCAGCGCAGGATCCTGTATGCCATGCATAATATTAGGAATTTCCACGACCAGCCTACAAAGAAGAGTGCGAGGGTTGTGGGAGAAGTCATAGGAAAATTCCACCCTCATGGCGACACGGCGATATACGATGCCCTGGCGCGGCTTGCCCAGGATTTCTCTATGAACCATATGCTGGCTGAAGGGCAGGGAAACTTCGGTTCTGTTGATGGCGATCCGCCTGCGGCAATGAGGTATACTGAGGTTAGACTTACAAGGCTGTCTGAGCAGATGCTTGAGGATCTGGACAAGGAGACCGTAGATTTCGCACCTAATTTCGACAACACCGAATCCGAGCCGTTGGTGCTGCCTTCGAAGGTGCCGAATCTGCTTATAAACGGTGCTACAGGGATAGCTGTGGGGGTTGCAACGAGCATTCCACCGCATAACCTTGCAGAAGTGTGTGACGCAATAATACATAGACTGGAGAAGAAAGAGTCTACAATAGACGAGATAATCGACATAATAAAAGGCCCCGACTTCCCGACTGGAGGAATAGCAGTCATGTCACAGAATGCCTACAACGGATACCGGTACGGCAGGGGGCAGCTGAGCATAAAAGCCAAGGCGGAGATAGACGACAAACAGAAGCAGATAGTGGTCAGGGAAATACCATACAATGTCAATAAGTCCGTCCTTATGCAGACGATGGCTGAGCTGGCCAGGGAGAAGAAGATCACAGGTTTGAAGGACATAAGGGACGAGAGCGATAAGGAAGGTATCAGGATAGTGATAGATTTCAGGGAGGAAGGCAGCGGGGAGCAGATACTAAACATGCTCTATAGATACACCCAGCTTCAGGTGACGTTCCCTGTAATCAACCTTGCAGTAATAGGCAAGAGCTTGAAGAGCCTTAACATACTCCAGCTTATCGATACGTTCATTGCGCATAGGAGGGAGGTGGTGCTAAGGAGAAGCAAGTATGAGCTTGGAGTGGCGAAAGCCAGGCTGCATATTGTGGAAGGGCTGCTGATAGCCATAGAGAGGATAGACTCTGTGATAGTCATGATAAAGGCGAGCGCAGAGGTGGGAGAGGCAAGGACCAAGCTGGAGGAGGAGCTGGGGCTCACGGAAAAGCAGGCCAATGCAATACTTGACATGAAGCTTAGCAGGCTCACCCATCTTGAGAATAACTCATTGAGCGGGGAGAAGAAGGACCTTGAGACCAAAGTCGAATATTACAGCAGGGTTATGGCAGCTCCGGACGAAGTTGACAGGATAATAAAGGATGAGACTTCCGAGATAAAGAAGAGGTTTGGAAGGGAGAGGAGAACGGAGCTTGTATATGCTGAGGAGGACGAAACCATAACGGATGAGGACACAATAAGCAACGAAAGGATAACGGTCATACTTACCAATAATGGGTACGTTAAGAGGCTTGCACTCAGCAACTATAGGGAACAGGGAAGGGGGGGCAAAGGAATAATATCTATAAATCTGAAGGAAGGGGACTACGTAAAGCAGATACTAACATGCAATAACAAGGACTTTATTATAGGAATAACAAACCTTGGCAGGGCATATTGGATAAAGGCGTACATGATACCTGAAGGCGGAAGATATTCTGAGGGGAAGGCCATAGTCAACCTTGTGGATGTCAAGGAGGAGCGCATAATAGATGTCTTTAATATAAACGTGTTCGCAAACTCTAAGATAGCGTTCTTGACATCAAGAGGCCTTGTTAAAAAGGTAAGGGCAGATCTCTTCTCACGGCCTAGGGCAAACGGGGTACGGGCAATAACGCTTAATGAGAAGGACTATGTAGAGGATGTGATAATGTATTCCGGAGAGAAATACCTGATAATATCTACTAGGAACGGGAAGGCGATAAAATTTGACGAATCTCAGCTCAGATATACCGGGCGGACTGCAATCGGTGTGCGTGGAATACGTGTGAAGGGAGATGACATCGCAAAAAACATAATAGCAGCCAATGCGGATGGCAGTGTATTCACAGTTACTGAAAACGGGTATGGAAAGATGACTGATATAGGTAGGTACAGGGAGCAGGGAAGGGGCGGGGGAGGCGTCATAAATATAAAGGTCAATGCCAAAACAGGCAAGGTGGCAAAGTCCATGTATCTGAAAGGCGATCAGAAAGTGGTGCTGATAAACTCCACTGGGGTGAGCATAACGTTCCCTACAAACGAGATCAGGGTCACTGGAAGGGCTGCAAGCGGAGTTAGGCTCATGCATGTTGCTCCTGGCGTGCGCGTGGTTGGAGCGGCGCTGGTGGCACAGGAACCTGCAGCCTAGTCGATCTTCCAGAATTTCCTATTTTTTATGAAGTTCCTCTGCGCATCTATGACATCGACGAAGAACATTTTATAGTCCTTCCTTATGTACCTGAGGAGCCTGGAAGCGGTCTCTATCCCTATACCGTAGACTGAGAGGGACACAAGCGCCCTGAAGCCATATGCGTCTACCATGCTGGCTTCCTTCATCATCTCCTTGTATAGTGCGTTGTCTTTCTCCTTGAGTGGCTTTTGCAATGCTCTCTTTTTTATTAATTCTTCGTATTTGTCGCTGTATATCACAATCATCGGGCTTTTGCACGAGGTACACAGGAGCTTGTCGCTGCTGTTCATGTCTATCTTTTCATTGAACACGTGGCCGCAGAAAGTACATATCATTTTTATGCTCCTTCCATCGAATTTGTCGAACATTTTGTCTATGACTGTGCTCCTTTCGGGGGTTGAGAGGAGCTCCCCGTACTTGAAAACTGATTGCAATATCGCCTTTGACATCGGGGACGGAGTCTTTTCGGCAAGCTCAATCCTGACAGAGCCTGACTTCATGCCCTCCAGGAGTTTTCTGGTGACTCCAATGTCGAAATAGTTCTTGTAAAGGTCGCGCATTGTTTCGTCGAATATCGGGGATGCTTCGTAGAAGCTGATAAGCCTGTTTGCCATGCTCTTTGTCACGGTCGTCTTTTTTTCAACGACTCCGAATAGCTTCGCTGTCTGCACGAATTTGTACCTGAACAGGTCGGTGTCTAATATGAAAGACTTGTCATCTATGCGGATGTTTTTTAGCTCCTTGAATATGGCTGCCGTGTCTGGTCTCCTTATCACGCTGCTATAGTCCAAAATTATGGCATATGGGGTGGCCCTGGCGTTCACCTTCGCACCGGAGTGTGATGATGCCATGATTGAGACAATCCTTGATATGAACTCGTTTGCGAGCTTTCCGGTGGGCATGTATGCAATTGCACAGTTGTCAAGCTCCTCTATTGTTATCGTATCCTCTTTCGGGACGAAGTATCTGGAGTTTTCTTGTATAAATTTTGATATTTCTGAGAGTGCGTGCTGCTCTACCTTTGCGTTCTCCTCCTTCACCCCTTTCTGCATGTACCACCACACCTTCGACGCTATATCCTTTGAAACTGGTATGTCTTCCCCATCCCAATCCGGGACTGCGGCAGACATATCATCGCTGGACTCGACAAGTATTGTGTTTTCTTCTATGCTCACTACTTTCCATGGGAGCCCTTTTGTGATGAAGACCGATCCCTGATCTATGTAATTATATACAAACTCTTCGTCTAGGGTTGATATTATCTTGTTCTCAACAACTTCCTTGACTAGGAATCTCGTTGTGTCTGGTATTACACTTATTGCGTTTATGAAGTAGTTTCTTCCCTTCGGACTGAAGGATATGCTGCTGCTGTCTTGCCTTATCAGGCGCAGGTCTGACAATAGGCAGCATGTCCTTGCGAAATCCGCTTCTGTGAGGTCTTTGTATACGAATGAGTTTGTAATTATCCTGAACGCCTGACTCTTGCCTATCTTCCCGTACTCCATTGCCATAGCACATATCTGGTTTGCGAGGACATCGAGCGCGCACCTCTCCACTTTGTGTTTTTCCAGCCTTAATGAGATGGCAGCTTCGGCTATTGCAATCGATTCTAGGCAGTCGAGCTCGTTATGTGTTATGATCGTTCCAATGGACTTGGCCATCTGCCTGTGTCCTCCCCTCCCCACCCTTTGTATTAGCCTTGTAACCTGTTTGGGTGACCCGTACTGGACGACAAGGTCTATCTCGCCTACATCTATGCCCAGCTCAAGGGAGCTTGTGGCTATTATCGCTTTTATATCCCCGCTCTTGAATGCATTCTCTGTTTTGATCCTTTCGTCTTTGTCTATAGAACTGTGGTGAATGCCAATTTTCCCGAAGTCTATCGTTTTCTCTAACATTATCAGCTTGCTCCCTATCGACTCTACTGCCTGCCTTGTGTTTGCAAATATTATTGCTGCCTTCGCGCCTGCTATCAGCTCTGTGACTCTCGTTATCCTTGCGTAGGCCTGAAGATCCAGACCGAAGGACAGCCTGAACTCTTTGTCATCGTGTTTTGGTATCTGTGGCATCTCTACGGTTATCTCGACCTGTTTTTGTATTGTTGATGCTATGTTTTTGTGCGGCTTCCCGTTGAAAAGGAAATTTGAGGCTTCATCTACGTCACCTATGGTTGCGCTGATTCCTATCCGCTGGTATCCTTTTGCTATCTCTTCCAACCTTTCTAGGGCTATTGACAGCTGCGCGCCTCGCTTGTTATAATATAACTCATGCACCTCGTCCACAATGACTGCCTTGAGGTTTTCAAGGCTCTTCCGAAGCGCTTTAGATAGAAGGAGGTTCTGTATAGTCTCTGGTGTGGTTATTAGAAGTTGCGGCGGGGATAGTCTCTGCTTTCTGCGTTCCGACTGGGTTGTATCCCCATGCCTGACCGCTATGCTTATGCCAAGTTTCGACCCAATCCATTCAAGCCTTTTTATAAGGTCCCTATTCAGCGCCCTTGTCGGAGTTACATAAAGGGAGTATATGCCCTGCTTGTTTTTGGCTTTAGATATTTTGTTAAGTGTTGGGAGTATTGCCGCTTCTGTCTTACCGCTGCCTGTAGGTGCGATTATTAGGCAGTTGTGCCCCTGCTCTATTGGACCTATGCTGAGCTTTTGGACATCTGTAAAATCGTTGAATTTTGTAAGGAATAGTTTGTATGGGCTTTCTTCCATAAGGATCAGGGAGTCACTTTGCTATGTATGCGTATCCCTGCGAGGTTGCGGTTTTGCCTCCTACAGTGTAGTTCAGGACCAGGCTGAATTCGAGGCCGAGAGGGACTATCCCTGAAAGTGTAGCCCCGTTGTTGTAGCATGTGGCGCTTATGCTTGCGCTTTTCCCTGGAGCCACAGTAAGTCCCAGCTCGCTTGGAGTGTAATTTCCTGCTAGGAAGCAGCCAAGCGTGTTTATTGTTACAGGTTCGTTAAAATCGTTAGAGAAAGATATTGTGATGTTGTTGTAGTTGAATGCCGGGCTGCTGCATGGGAGGCTTGCTTCGAGATAACATTTGTTCACGAACGCTGAGACAAAGACAGTCTTGTTCCCTGTGAGGTTGTAGGCTTCGGCCAGTCCAAGGGCGTAGCTGCTGCCTTGTTCTATGTTGCTTGTATTTGTAAGGGCCCATACGCTTACGTTGTAGTTACCTATGAGCTTGGTTACTTTGGAAAGCATGAAGTTCCCGCTTATCAGGTTTGTGCTGCAATAGGAGGTGTTTGATATGTTGAGTATGTTTCCGTAGCAGGTGTTGCTGAAGTTCACCCCCTTCCCACCATGCATCAGGCTTTGGTACAAAAAGGTCTTGTTCTTGTAGAGTATGTCTCCAGAATAGGTAAGGTTTGAGATATACCCTGAGTAGTTTAGTATTGACGTGTTTTTGTCGTTTAGCGTATTATACAGCTCCGAATAGTTAAATGCGGAGGTCTTATTCAGATAGGACAGGCAGCTGTTCCCCAATATCGATATGAGGACCTTTGTCCAGCCTCCGGAATACCAGCTGCACGCAGTAGTGCTGTTTCCAAGTTTTATCAAGGAGACGTTTCCCGAAAGCGTTACGTTGATCCCTTTACCTATTGCCACTTGGTCCAATGAGTCGGGGTTTATGTATCCGCTTATCCATATCGAGGCAAGGCTGTAGTTTGTGTAATATGCATGCGCTACGGCAATTTTTTTAATATACGGCATGTATACGTCCACGGCGGGATAGATGAAGTTGTCTACATTTGTTGATGTTGTGAGCGAGAATCTTGTGGTGCTGAAATTGTTTACCAGGAAAGTTGAGACTGCGAAGCCAAGGGGACTTAGCTCGAACGTGTCTACGCCAAGAGCCCCTTTGTTGAAGTTGGCATACGGAGCTGCCGCCTGCTGCGGAGAAACCGTGATTGTGGTGTTTGCCCTGGCCGTGCGGCGGTTTATTATGTTGTACAGCTTGCTTGGGTCGGCTATGAAGGAGATTTTGTATGTGCCTGCAGATTTTGGCGTGAAATTGAAGTGCATTAAGGCTTGTTTCGATCCTGGTATGGACGCCTTGTACACCGTGCTTACGTTGCCGTTTATATACAGACCGAAGGTCAGGTTAGAGAATGAGGATGACCCAGTATTAGATATTGTTATGGGTATGCTTACTTGCTGGTAGGGGTATACCTTGGTTGTGTTGTAGGAAGGCATGCTTATATTCAGCGAGATTGGCGCCTGATAATACAGTCTGAAGTATAGCGAGATGACAATAACCGCTATGAAAAATGCGGCCCATAGGTATCTCTCTTTTATTTGTTTCATCTATACGCCTCTTGATTTGGTCTTGATGTCTTTTATTACCTGCCCTATTTTGTTTGCTATATTAAGGTAATTGGATTCGAATGCGTGCCTTGCCCAGTTGTGCGGGTCATACCTGTCTCCGGTGTTCGGCGGACTGAAGAAGAACTTGCCTGCTGAATTGTCGATGTAACCCATATTCTTCATTTTCAGTAGGTGATATCTGAGCGTCTTCTCGTTTATCTTCTCCCAGTTTGCGTTTATGTATTCGGAGATGTCCTTGACTGATGGGTCTATGTTTTTTATGAATTGGAAATTCACAAGGGCGTCAAGGACAGCCAAAGAGCTTTGCCTGGACTCTCCGGGATTTATTATACCCAGGGAGAGCGCAAGCCACCGTATTGCAGCCCTCCTTGTCTCAAGGACTTCGTCCGTGAGCCTGAGGTTTCTGATGGTCACCTCGTTCTCTATCAAGGACGCTTCGTTAAGATCCAAAAACCCACCTGCCTGCTGCTATAAATATAAGGCTATATTATTAATGTTATAACTACATATTACCCTAAATTTATATAAGTGATTGTATGGTGCAGCAGCCGGACGAGCAGGAAGTGGAGAAGATGGTCAGGGATTATCAGATGGTACAGGAACAGTTGAGGATGTACGCGATACAGCTTGAGCAGCTAAAGGTCCAGAAAGCCGAATTTGAGAGGGCCTCTGAGGAAGTGACTGGCTCGACTGGCAAGGTCTACATGAGCGTTGGAGGTATTGTAGTTGAAACTACGAAGGAGAAGGCTCTGGCCGACCTGAAAGACAGGGGCGAGCTGTCCGACACAAGGATAAAGTCCATAACGAAACAGTATGATGAACTGAAGTTAAAGGAGAAGCAGCTTAGTGAAAAGATAACCGAAATCTATAAAGCTTCCCAAGGAGCGTAGTGATTGGTAGTTTCTGCTAAAGGAGAGGTCCAAAATGGGGTATTTTGACATTGCGCGTTTTGGTGTTGGTGAAGACCTTTGCAAGAGGCTCGGTTACAAAAAAATTTATTGTGTCGGGAAAGACCTCGTCGTTTCCGGGCGCACGGAGAAGACGGACTTGCCTTTGATCGTTATTAGCAAGGACCCTGGGACCCTTATCGGGGCGGTTAGGGATAGTTGCGTTGCGGGCATTGTTTTTGAGGATAATGAGCTTGCCAAAAAGGTTGTGGAGAAAGCTGCCGAAATGGGGAAGACTGTTTTTTTGGTGGTTGGCCAGCTTATGAAAACGACGGTTAAGGAAAGGGGGGTTAGAGTGGGCAGGATGCGCAAGATAATATTAGCTTCGCGCAAGATGGGTGCTAGGGTGTCGCTGGTCTCCTTTGCGGATTCAGAACATATGCTCCTCTCTGCGATGCAGATGTCTGAGGTTTCCCGGCTTCTGTTTGACGATGTGCCGGGGTTGTTTGGGGGGATGTTTTATGATAGCTAGGCCGAAGAACAGATACGTGCTGGTGGAGGCCACCGCTCCGCTCGATGTTGGGGATAAGGTTGTTTCAAACAAGATAATTTCGCTCCTCTGCGCTGAGATTGGCGCTATTGGATATGTAAGGGGCCACCCTAAGGTCGTGTGCCGTGCCGGGGAGCGCGCTTTCATAGTGCGTGTGAATAGGGGTTATGAAGGGGGCATTGCCCTTGCCTTTTCTTTTATAAAGGACTTGGACGGCTCTCCTGTGGGATTCTTCACGTTGAGGACTTCTGGGTCGTTAAAGAAGCTTGTTGAGTTGTCCAGAAAGGCCGGATTGTAGCAATTACTGCTCCTGTGATGTCTTGAAAAGATCTATTGCTTCGTTGCGGCTGAGTATGGCGTAGGGCTTCCCGCAGTTGTCGCAGTTGAATCCCGAATCGAATGCTGTCTCAAAAGGCAGCACTATCTTCTGGTTGGTGTAGCATTTCTTGCATATGAAGAAGTCGTTGCAGTTGCTTGGGAGTTCCGGTTCGGCCTCGGCGCTGAGCTCTTTCTCTGTGTTGGCTATGTAGTCTTCCAGCTTCTCGCTGTTAATCTTCCATTTGAACATAAGCCAGCCCTTGCTGTCCTTGTTCACGTCGTATTTGACTATGCTGTAGCCATTCATTATGTTGAGGGCCCTCCTCACGTCGTTTACCTTCATGTTGAGTTGCGTTGCTATGTCCTCGTCTGTTTTTTGTGCCTTGGCAAGGACCTTAAGTATGTCTGACGTGTTGGCCCCAACTTTCGTGTCTATGTGCTGTGTGAATGTTTTGTTTTGAAGCCTTTCTGTTATCTGTCTTGACTCTTCCAATTGTTTGCTGCGCGCCAATGCCTCTTCTTTGTCCCTCTGTATTGGCTTTGGCTGCTTTTTTTGCTGTTTTGTTGTTGTGTTATGTTTCGTTTTGTGGTTTGGGTTTTTTATGTGTTTTGTGTTGTTTTTGTGCTGTTTGGGGTTGTTTTTGAGTTTAGTGGCCTTTGTTCTATTTTTTTGTGTGTGTTTTGGCATTACTATCACTGTTTGTGTCTGGTTGTCTGTAATGGTGTTAATGCGCTTCTCATATATAAATCTAACAATTTTTAGCAATATTTGTGTGAGGGGTTGTTGTTTTGTGCATCGGTTGTTTTGTGTGTCTTGTGTGTCGTCTGAAAGCTGGCGTTGCCGAGGAATGGCTGCTGCTTCTGACAGACCCTGGCAAAGGCAACACAGCTGTACACCAGCAGTATTTTGTATATTTTCTTATATAATAGTTTGTGTGTCCTTTATATTTTGTTGCTTCTTTATTTAGTAATGAAGCGGGGTAGGGTAGCCTGGAGTGCCCGCCGGGCTCATAACCCGGAGATCGGTGGTTCAAATCCACCTCCCGCTATTCTACCATAGGCCCCACAGTTCCACTATTCGTGCATCTCTTGTTATATTATAGTATAGTATATATTTAATCATATTATCCAATATGCAGTCTGAAAGAGTCAAATAATACTGGAACTGTACCCTGGTGTCACGGATGGACGTTGAAATAACCATAAACGGGCTGTTAACATTGCTTAGGAACGAGAGGAAAAGCGGAGAAGTAATAACTCTCCCAAAGGACTTTTATTCGAAAACAAACGAAAAGCTCGGATCATACGAAAAGGACACAGACGAATACAAAAACATAAGCAAGACAATATCTTCAATAAAAGAAAAGAGGACCCAGAAGATACTGGTCTACCTGGCATACAACAAAGACCTCCCCAGGCCAGTCCCATCAGAAGAAGAAGATTTATATATACAGATAAAAAATATAATAAACAACAACGAAGGAAGCAAGCCAACAAAAGTGAAGATAACCAAAACCATACCACAGATAGTAACGCCATCGGGAAGCAAGGTGGGCCCATACGAGCAAAACGAGATAGTTTACGTCTACGACCACACAGACACAAAATTTATTGTTGAAAACAAGATAGGGGAAACAACAGACTGAGTTGATATATATGAAAATACCAAGAGAGAACATGAACTTCTGCAGGTACTGCAACAAGCACACAAAGCACATCGCCAGGGCGTACAACAAAAAAGCGCAAAGAGGCCAAAGCCTTGGAACAAGAAGACACAACAGGGCGATAAAAGGATATGTAGGCAGCGTAGAACCAAAGATCCACCCCAAAAAACTCGGAAAGAAGCAGAAAGTGATGATAGAATGCCAAGAATGCAAGAAGATAAGTGAGAAAGTCCTGGGCATGCGCACAAAAAAGAAAATAGAGATAGGAAGGTAAGTGTTTGATAAAGACAAAAGAGCTTCCTGACGTTGGGGAATTCGTAATCATAAAGATAAGCAAGATAATGCCGCACGGCGCGTACTGCAGGATAACAGAATACAACATAGACTCATATCTGCCGATATCGGAAGTGTCGTCCGGCTGGATAAAGAACATACACGAATTCATCAAAGAGGGCCAGCAGGACGTAGCCAAGGTAATATTTACAGACAAGGAGAAGAGATCCGTAGACATATCTTTAAAGAAGGTCACAAGCAAGGCTAAAAAGGACAAGATCAACGAGTTCGGCCTCGAGAAGCGCGCAGAGGGCATGTTCAACAAAGCCCTGGCCTCCTCCAAAAACGAAGACAAGAAACAGGCCATAGTAGAAGAATTATCAAGACTTGCAACAACATACAACGAAATCATAAACAGCATATCAGATGGAAAGGACCCCCTGGCCGGAATAAAGGAAAAAAGCTTCAAAGACGCACTATACGAGCTCGTCGCGAAGACCATAAAACCCAAAACATACACCGTTTCGTACAACGTTGACCTGACGACGACAGACACAAAAGCCGGGATAAACCTGATTAAAGAAGCACTCAGCAGCATAGAGAAGGAGGGAGTGGAAGTGCTTTACATGGGCGCGCCGAAATACAGGTTCCTTGCAACAGACTCAAGCTATCCCGAAGCCGAAGACAAGATAAAACATGCCCAGGACATACTAGAAAAGTACAAAACCATAGAATTCAATATGAAGAGCATAAAAGTGCAGGTATGAAAAACACAAAAATATATTATAAAAGGAAAATAAAATTCAAGGACCCGATAATGATAGTTGGCCTTCCAGGCATAGGTAGCGTGGGCAGCCTTGTCGGGGAATACTTGAAGAACGAGCTCGGCGCAAAGAGATTCGCATCGCTTTATTCACCACACTTCATACACCAGACGCTCATGCTCAAAAGCGGATATACACGCCTGATAAGCAACAGATTCTACTACAAAGAACTGAAGGCAAACACGCTGATAATACTGTTGGGCGACACACAGGCCGGAACACCAGAGGGGCAATACGAAGTTAACGAAGAGATAGTGCGGTTCTTCAAGCATCTTGGAGGAAAGACAATATACACAATAGGCGGGTACAGCGCAGGCAGCCACTACATACAGAACCCAAGAGTATTCGGAGTCGCAACAGACAAATATACAAAAAACGCGCTCTCGAAGAAAGGCATCCTGTTCGGCCTGGCAAACGGGGCGATATGGGGTTCCGCAGGCCTCATTGTGTCATTCGCGAAGAAGAACAGGATCCACGGAGCATGCATAATGGGCGAGACAAGCGTGCTGGAGATAGACGCAAACGCGGCAAGGGCGGTCCTGGAAGTCATAAAGAGCATACTAGGAGTGAAGATAAATCTTGAGAACATAGATAAGATAAAGAACGAAACAGACAGGATGATAAAAGAGCTCGAAGAGGCACAGAAGAGCGTGCAGGAAGGCCCCACACGCAAGGAAAATTTCCCATATATAAGATAATTACCTTCTCCTGAGGGCCAAGAGGGCAGCCAAGGCGGCAGCCAGCACAACCAAATCCAAGGCATATGGTCTAATCGACGATAAAAACAAGCCAATATTTATTGGCACGGATGGGGCTGACAGCTGCTGTCCCGCAGAGCTGCTATTGCCCCCTACGCTCCGGTTGGCTACCGGAGCAATGTACTTTGACGCATTGGATACGAACGCTGTGTAAGTGTCTATGGCCGACCCCACACGTATCTGTTCCTTGTGGTTGAGCGCCCCGGTTGTGACAAAGGCCCCCTCCCCGTTCCCATACGGCAGTACCCTGAGGTTCCCTGCAGATTCCTTTGTATCCAGACCGAAGGTCCAAGAAGACGGGAAGGGAGTTAGCTCCCTGCTTGAATTGTAGTAGTAGATCCACAGGACGGCGCTAAGCCTGCTGAAGACCGACTCCGCGCCCCCAGACTCTCCCCCGAACACAAGCTCGGTGTCATAAAAGTTCCCGCTGTTGTTTGTCCCAGGAGGTGTTGTATAGTATGGAGTCACCAAAAACGTGGAATTATGGCTGCCAGGCAACAGGACTTTGTCAAAAAACACAACCGGCTGCATGCCTCCGGTGCCGTTCTGCAGTACCTGGTACCCAAAAGAGATCACAGTGCCGTTCTGGGTCTGGTTCTCGAGCATGACGAGCTTCACGTTGAAAGGCAAAGCATATCCGAGCTGGCCGTATGGATACGAATACGCATAAAAACTCTTGCTGCTGCACGAATAGCATGTGTTTATGCCTCCGGATCCCTTCAGCGTAGAGCCGGACAGGCCCGCAGAAGGCAAGGTATTGTTCCATATGTTGCTTACAAAATACACGGTCCTGTTGCCCGGATCAGTATTGAAATCCACCACATCCTGGATCCAAAAGACCGCCTTCCGGCTTCCATACTCTGTATTGAGCATAGCGTTTAGCTGCAGGCTCGCACCCGCAGCAGAGTTGTTGCCCGAAGCGTTCAGACCCTCTGCGCTTATCTGGGTTATGTTTGCAGTCCCGACAACACCGGCAGCCGAAATCTGGTAAGGTATAAGCGTGCCGGACCTATTATAAATTCCATAGCTTGCCACACCTACAGACACAGGCCCTGACAGGCTGGCTATGGGGTTTACTAGCCTTGGCTCTGACCTGGTCAAGACAAGCGCCTCTACCTGCACCGGAGAGTCCAATATTATCTGGTAACTCCCCCTGCTCAGGGTAAAATTTAGGAATTCCAGGTTCGAGTCAGAATTTATCAGGCTGTTGTAATAAAGCAGCCGCAGCCGCATCGGGTATGCCTGGAAATTGCTATCAGTCAGCACTGTCACGTTCACGGCGCTGTTGTTGTCAAGCGTGAGGTTGTATGCATGGCTTCCCCTGAAACTAACCACCGAGGCCTCATTGTCGGCTGCAGCTATCACTCCGCCAGAAAGCCTGGCAGCCGAGGTTGCCGATACCAATACTGTATATCTGCCCGGCGGAACGCCAATCCTGTAGATTCCAGAGCCTACGCTAGAATTATAGATCTCCGCAACATTCGAATAATGCTCCCAGGCCCAGAATTCAGAGCTCTTGATCACAACCAGGCTCACACTGGTGTTGGTGTCCAGCCCGACGAATATTGAAGACCCGTTCGCAACGCTCACGTTGTAATAGAAGAAATATCCAGCACCGAGAGTCTGGTAGGCATGTATCACGCCAAACAGGACAAGGAACGCCGCAACGCTGCCAAGTCTCATGATAGTCTAGCTCAAGGAAAATATATTAAGTTGAACTGCCCGAATAAAACCGTGCGCCAGTAGTCTAGCCTGGTAGGACTTGGCCTTCCCAAGGCCATAGCCCGGGTTCAAATCCCGGCTGGCGCATCCACACTCCCCAGCTATGGTTATATAGTTTTCATGCCAAATATCTCCGGATGACAGGATGCAGAAACAGCAATTCATATGGCTCGACGGGAAGATGGTGAAATTCGAGGATGCCAAAGTGCACGTGCTCACGCATTCCCTCCAGTACGGAAGCGGGATGTTCGAAGGCATAAGGTGCTACAAGACTGCGGCAGGGCCTGCCATATTCAGGCTCGGGGACCACATAAGGCGGTTCCTCAACAGCGCGAAGATATACAGGATGCCGGCGAAATTCAGCGCCGAAGAGCTCAGGGACGGGATAATATCAACGATAAAGAAGAACGGGCTGGAAGAAGCCTACATAAGGCCGTTCATGTTCTACAAGGACATAGGCATAGGCTTCAACACCAAGGGAAAGTCGACAAGCGTAGCCATAGCGGCAATCCCATTCGGAAACCTGTTCGGGCATGCAGGCGTGAGCAAGGGGATAAGGTGCAAGGTGTCGTCGTGGCTGAGGATAAACTCCTCGACGCTCCCTGTCGGCGCGAAGGCAAGCGGCAACTACCTGAATTCGATAATTGCCTCGATCGAGGCAAACGACTCCGGATACGACGAAGCCATCCTCATGTCAAGCTTCGGGAAGGTCGCCGAAGGGCCGGGAGAGAACATCTTCATAGTCCAGGACGGCATCCTGATAACCCCTCCCAAACAGTCTGACATACTGGTCGGCATAACAAGGGACACGATCATAAAGATAGCAGGAGACATGGGCCTTGAAGTGGCAGAGAGGGAGATAAGGAGGGAGGAACTCTATGTCAGCGACGAGGCCTTCTTCTGCGGAACAGCAGCAGAGATAACTCCCATCATATCAGTTGACTCCAGGGCTGTAGGGAACGGAAAACCAGGGCAGATAGCAAAGGCGCTGGGAGAAAGATATTCAAAAATCGTTAGAGGAGAGGACAAGAAATACAGGGGCTGGCTCTCTCCTGTTGACTGACTAGATTGCCAGGAGCACCAAAGCGCACAAAGCAGCTCCAGCCACCGCACAAACGAGGTTCGAGGTGTACTTGTTGCCTATCCCTCTCTCCTCAAAATGACCTAGGACAGAGTCTACGGCGTTTCCGACAACACCGGCAATTACGATCACATCAAAGACCATCAGCGATGCACCTATGGACAGGGCCGTAAGCCCTATGAGCACAGCCCCTATAAGCCCCATCAGCGTACCCATCCAGGTGATTCCTCCGGACGTCCCTCTCCTAACCCTGGTCTGCGTAACGATATCCTTCGGGTTGTTGTATAGAACCCCGAATTCACTGGCGAACTTGTCCGCAGTTACAGCAGCCAGGCTGGCAACAAAGGCGTATATTATTATCTGGCTGCCAGCCGTCGAAATCCCGGCATAGCTGACCGAAACAAAGTATATTACGACAAGAGCTACAGGAACAGTGCCGTTCGCAACGACATTTTTCCAGCTCCTGACCTTTTCATACCCCCTAATCTTCCTCTTTTCCTCCTCCTTTGCCTGTGTGGCTATGGCCGACAGCACTAGGAAGTCTATAAGGACGGCCATGAAGAACCACCATAGCTGAAGGCCGAAGTAGAAGGTAATAAGGCCAAACAGCACAGCAAGCAGGGTCCCGCTCAGATCCAATGTAAACACAGAAGCCATGATGGTTATTTACAAAGGCAAATTATTAAAAAGCAGGCCAAACCGTTCCAAACCGATGGAATTTGGGCAGATAGTTCCACTATTCAGGAAGGTTTTTAAATGCAGAATTTAATATAATCCTTACGAGTTCTCTATCATGGAAGAGTATAACTGGTCGCCTTGCCAGCACACGCATTTATGTGTGTTGCTGGCCTCTTCCTGTTTTGCACCAAGCCTCCCCCGAGCCGTTGCAGCGAGCCCAAAAATGCGGATTTCAGGGCAGGAACAAGACGTTTATAATCTTTCCCTGAGTAATATCAAGAGCTATTCTTCTTATTGAAACAGCGGTAATAACATGGCAAAGGAAAAAGGCATCAAGGAGCTCGAAGATCTTCCAGGAGTTGGGCCTACAATAGCGGCAAAGCTCAAGCAGCTGGGCTACGACGATGTGGAAAAGATAGCCACTGCATCGCCCCACGAGCTCGCAGAGCTTACCGGGATGAAGCTAGACGCAGCAAAGCAGGCCGTAGACGCAGCAAAGCAGGCTACTACCCTTTCATATTCGACCGGTAACCAGGTATACGACAAAAGGAAGTCGCTCGGTGTGATAAAGACAGGCGCAAAGAGCCTTGACGAGATGCTCGGCGGAGGCGTTGAGGCGAATGCGATAACAGAGGCCTACGGCAAATTCGCGGCAGGAAAGACGCAGCTTGGCTTCCAGCTCTCAGTGAACGTGCAGAGGCCGCTTGAGAAGGGCGGTCTTTCAGGCAAGGTCCTATTCATAGACACAGAAGGCACATTCAGGCCTGACAGGATTGAGCAGATAGCCAAGGCCTCGGAAGCCGACCCGAAGGAAGTGCTGGATAACATCTTCGTCGTAAGGGCAACCACAACAGACCAGCAGATCCTCGCAGTAGAGAGGGCCGACAAGCTGATCAAGGAGAACAACATAAAGCTCGTGGTTGTGGACTCGCTCATGGCTCTGTTCAGGTCCGAGTTCCTTGGGCGTGGCGCTCTCGGGGAGAGACAGCAGAAGCTGAACAGCCACATACACAAGCTCCAGAAGCTTGCAGACACATATGACCTCGCCATATACATAACAAACCAGGTAATGGACAACCCCGCAATACTCTTCGGTGACCCAACAACGCCGGTAGGCGGCAACATAGTGGCCCACGCAGCGACGACGAGGCTTTACATGAGGAAGAGCAAGGAGGACAAGAGGATAGTCAGGCTTGTGGATTCGCCGAACATGCCTGAGGGAGAGGCCGTCATCAAGATAACCCCTGACGGGATAAAGGACTAGCGCTGCGGATCTGCATGATAGCCCTAATAGGAATCGGCCTCGGGGAAAGGGACGTCTCAGTAAAATCAATAGAGTTCATCAGGTCTGCCGACATAGTGGTCATGGACGGCTACACGTCGACGATTGGGAAGGAGAGCATCGAATTCATTATAAAAGAGACAGGCAAGGAGCCTAAAAAAGAGCCTAGGAGCGCATTCGAGGAGGGCCTGAAGGAGACAGTCAGGGCCGCAGCCAGCAGGACAATGGCAATACTCGTCATAGGAGATCCGCTGATAGCCACCACACACCACATAATCCTAGACGAGGCAAAGAGGCAGGGGATAAAGACCGCGGTGTTCCATTCTTCGTCAATCTTCTCCGCAGCTATAGGGGAAAGCGGGTTAGACATATACAAGTTCGGTCCAAGCGCCACGGTCCCGTTCTGGAGCGAACACTACAAGCCGACATCATTCATAGACACCGTAGCCAAGAACAGGAAGAATGGCGAGCACACACTGCTACTCCTGGATATAGACAAGGACGGAGCGCGCCCGATGGACATAGCAGAGGCTATCAAGATAATTGCCGCTGCCCAGGGCAAGCAGGACGGCACGACAATAAAGGAAGAGGACACGGTGATCGTGCTTGCGGACATAGGAAGGGAAGGCCAGAGGGTATTCCGCACGAAATTCTCAGAGGTCCTCTCCCACGAGGGAGAGCTTGAAGGCAAGACAATCTCTCTCATAGTCCCAGCAGAGATGAACTTCGCAGAGGAGGAAGCTTCAGCCAGGCACGACTAATCCTTCCAGTACTTCAGCGTATACAAGAAGGCCACGAATCCGAAGCCTTGCACAAACCATACGCTAGCCACCCTGAAGAATATGGTTATGGCAGCGGCAAGCCCAAAGCTTATGGTGGACGGATAGAAATACTGGAGCTGGCTGATCAGTGCCGCGTCTGTAACCCCGAGCGTGCCCGGGATACCTGTTATCATCCCAAGCACCAGAGAGGATGAGAAGATGAAGATGACTGTTGGTATGTAAGAGAAATTCACAGGCACTCCGAACGCGAGCATGGTAACATACAGCGCCATCCCATTCAGGAACATGCTCGGGATGGTGAGCATCATGGAGTATGCAAACACGCCTCCGCCGAGCCTCCTGTTATGCCGGAAATAAAGGGTAGCAGTATAGAATATTATGTCCAGTCTCCTCAGCACGTTGAACTTCTTCCTGAACTTCCAGAACCACCTCCTTACATAATTGAAGGGCCGCTGTATGTATACGAAGAAGAACGGGACCATGAGCAGGAAAGTGAGAAAGAAAGAGACAAAGACGAACCTGTTGACAACCAGCGCCATCGCGTCTGTTATAACAGCAAACCCAAGGAAATCCGTGAATATGTCGGCGACTACCGCAGGGAACGTAACAGCAAACCTCACTCCCGAAAGCTGGTTTATGGTGTATGACACTATGGCCCTCCCCCACCTGCCCGGAGTCATATCCATCGAATACATGGACATGTAGATAACGTAGTTCTTGCGCGCAGGGATGCGCACCCCTAGCCTCCTGAGGTACATCGACCACTTCGGGTATCTCATAGTATAGCTCCCAAATATTATCAAGAGTGCTAGGAGGTAGTAGCCGAGGTTTATCGACTCGAATGTGGATACGAAGTTGCCGAATCCTTCTTTCGATACCGCTATCACCGCTATAGAGGCGAATATGACAAAGCTGACGAGCAGTATTATCAGGACCGCCTTCCTTGCGGACCTTACTGCGGTATTATAGGATTTTTTATCGTTTATGCTCTCGATGTTTCTTAAGCCGAAGCCCTTCCCGCGTGGCATAAAATCTACTATTCCTCAAGAAAAGATAATCCAGGAACAAATATATAACATCCTGAAAGCGCCAATCCAAAATGCGCTTATGCTGCTTCCGCCACGTCGCACATGCAGCATGCATGGTGCCCAAGCGCAGGAAAATCGCCGGACCGGAATCCTCTTCCGGCCCGGAAAAAAGAGAGCGGAAGCTACACTGTGCTGTTCATCAGCCCTCCGCTTGTGAAGTGGCTCCATACTCCTATCAGCGGTCCGACCAAGGTCCCGAACAGCCCTATTGCAAAGAGCTGAGCAACCACGGCCACTATAAGCCACGCGGCCAGGGCGCCTCCAAGTACAGCAACAAACGTGCTGACCCTTGTTCCCTTATGCACGTTAGCCAAGACCGCCACAAGCACATAGATGCTCCACACAAACGCAATAAGCTGCACGACCCCCCCTACCACAGGAAGAACCGAGAGCCACAATACAGAAAGCGGGCCCATGGCGCTGTATACCACAGCAGTGAACGTGCTTGAATAATCACCGACCTTGAACAGGTTCAGCCCACGCCCCACATAATGAAGTATCAGGGCGCTTACAAGAAGACCCAAAGGCACAAGGCCCCACACATACACTATGACTCCGGCAACGGCGAGCAGGGCAAGAGAGCCTGTGAACACGCTATGCACCAACCCCATCGCAGCGATCACTCCTCCGAGGAAGAAGCCGGCCCCAAGGGCCACTATCGCGAGCAATATCAGCGGTATTACAGAAAAGTTGTAATACAGCAGCAGCGCTTCGCCAACCGTCTTTGCGCCTTTCGTCACTTTGTCCGGATGCAGAACAGCATCTATCCCTCCCATGAAGGTATCGAAGAACATTTCAATCCCAGTAATAATTTGCAACAGCAAATTTTAAAAGGTGATGTATACCTGGCAACTATGAAAACGCAGCAGGAGAAACCGGGACTGGCCGCCGAAGACCAGCGCCATACCTTAAGCCACGCTAGACGGGGAAGCCAATCCTCCATGCCCTATCTGGCCGAACGCAGCGGCTCCTGCCACCATGACTATAACTATAACGAGTATTATCACAGTTACCAGGCCCACGATGAACGCGTTCGTTTTCGTGGTCTTGTGCTGGTTCGCTGCTGCAGACAGGAAGATCCAGACGCCGTAAATGTCGGCTACAAATATCACCAGCGGCCCGACTACCGGTATTGCGGCGAGCCACACCACAGACACCAGTGCAAATTCAGAATATACCACAGCAGTCGCAGTGTTTGAATATGTGCCCTTGAACATGCCAAGCACCTTTCCCACAGCGTGCAGCAAGCCAGCCAATATAAGGATAATTACAGGCATAAATATCCAGAGCTGCAGCAGCAGGGCCAAAACTGCGAGCGCGGCAAGCTCGAACACGCCTGCCTGCCCAGGCAGCCCTGCCGCCTGCGCCGCGCCAGGCACTGCGGCTATGGCAATTACCCCAACCACGATCCCAAGCGCAGCAGGCACCAAGGAGAACATGTAATACATCTTCAGTGCCTGCGCAGTCCCCATTCTTGGCCTCGTGCCTGTGTCAGGATGAAGTATCAAATCGATGCCTTCCTTGAACTGGTCGATCACGTCCTCTAGCATACAGCTATTATACCAATTAGACTTTTAAACATGCGCAGGCAATAAACACCCATGGATATATTTGACGTGATCTCGAACAGCGCCGCCGCTGTGAAGAACCACCCTAAGTACCTTGTTCCTGCTCTCTTCATAATGCTCCTCGGATTCATGCTCGGCATAATACTCAGCATAGCCTTTCTTGCCTCAATGCCCTTCCACACAGCCGCAGGGCAAAGCATATACACCAAGCTTTCATCAATGCTGGCTTATATGTGGCCAGGGCTTGCGGCAATGTTTATAGCGATCTTTCTCTCCTCGGTATTTGTCAACGGTATGTACATTGACCTCTGCTATAAATGGAGATCCAAAAAAGCTTCGCTTTCAGGAGCCTTCAGGGCTGCGAAGGCAAGATACAAGGAGCTTCTGCTATACAGCTTCATGGTGTTCGCCCTGAATGTAGTGTTGGCAGCGATTCTTCTTCTCCCCGCGGTCTTCCTGGGCTACAGCAGCGTCATCTACCCGTTCATGAACAACATCCCTGTCGGGAACATAGGGTTTGTCGCGTTCCTGGCAGCGCTGCTGATCCTAGGCGCAATATACATAATAGCAGAGATAGCGCTTTCGATACTGCTTTGGCTTGGGCCGTCGATGATAGTAATAGACAGGGCAGCCGCAGTGCCTGCGCTCAAAGCGAGCATAGCGGCAGGCAAAAAGGACTGGACCAGGATCTTCCTGACCATGCTCTCGCTTGGACTGATCACCGTAGGGTTTGTCGTAGTGGCAGGTATAATACAGACCATTCCGATACTCGGAGCAGTCATCTCCTTCATCCTAGACGCCGCGTTTGCAGCATTCGCAGCAATAATGGTGCCTATGTATTACATAATGTTTTTCAAGAGCAAGAGATAGCCAATTTATTAATTGTTCTCGCATCATTTATATCCATGGTAGTCATAGAGCGCACAGGCGGCAGGCTCATAGTGAAGGACCAGTCAAGCATCGACATACTGAGGAAGGGCTATTTCGGAAACCCCACAAAAGGCGGCCTTGAGCTGTCGCAGGAAGAGGCCCTTTACCTGATGGACGTAAGGAACGCCGAGTGCAGGTCTGCGAAAGGAAGCATATCATTCAACGAACTCGCTGCAAAGTCCTGGAAGAAGCGCAAGTTCATCGCAAGGTACTTCACATACAGGGACTGGAGGGACAGGGGGCTTATAATAAAGGCGCCATCCAAGCAGCCCGAAGCAAGCAGCGCTGCGGCAAAGGAGTACCCCAGATCAACCATAAAGCTACCGGAATACAAGCTGATCGGGACTTTCTTCAAATCAGACCTAACTACTATAATAGACGACTGTGAGAAAGGAAAGGACATATATGAAAGCCTGTGGTTCGGGCAGTACGGATCCTACAAGGCTTCGGACAGGGGCAAGCTCAACAAGCTTGATATATACGAGACCGTATTCCTGATGTCAAAAAACACGCTGACTCTACAGAACACGGACAAGAAAGAAGTGATAAGGCTCGCCACCTCGAGGAGGAAGGATTTCAACAGGCTCTACGGGGTATACAGCGACTGGAGGGAGAAAGGCTACGTGATAAAGACTGGATTCAAGTTCGGAACGCACTTCAGGGTATACTTCCCAGGAGCCAGGCCAGTGAAGAGCGAGAGCGACCATTCCTGGATGCATTCAAAGCACGTAATACACGTATTTCCAAAGGAATCGAAGCTGCTTATATCAGAATGGGCCAGGGTGATAAGGGTCGCCCATTCCGTCAGGAAGACTTTCATACTGGCGGTTCCAGGGACCCTGAATGACAGCAAGACGGAGATAGATTATGTGCTGTACCACAGGAAGGGAGGAGACGCGGAGAATCCGGACACCAGCACCCCGAGGTATGCAATGCTGTCCCTAGGAGAGGAGGAATATATAGGCGGTAGCGAGTTCGCTGCAGCTATAAGGGCGGCAAAGTCCATGAGACTGGAGCTGATCCTCGCCATAGCCGACAGGGAGACATCAGTCACATATTACAGGGTGAGGCAGATACGGCTGCACGGAAGCGAAAACGAGTATTACGAGATAGACTGGATGCAGCCATAAGGGACTTAAAAAGAGAAGGCGCCGCACCAGGTGATGCGGCGCAAAACAGGCACCTTACTGCACTTCGAGCTTCACAAACCTTGACACCACGAAGTTGTATAGAAGTGCGGTTATCAGGCCACCTATGAATCCGCCTATCAACCCGAACACTATTGCCGTCACAAGCCCGACGACCCCTATCCCAGACCCCAACATACCTCCGGTCGACGCTCCGCCAGCCAGGGCAACCAACCCCTCTATCAAGCCGTAAATTCCGCCCAAAACAGCGAAGACCTTCCCGGCCGATACATACTCTATCGTTTTTACAGATGTCATTCAATCACTATAATATGCAACATATCCTGTTAAAAACCTTAACGCACACGATCAACCCACCCAGTTTTCCAATGCAAACAGATAAGTGGAAGTTCACCGACGGCTAACAAGATTTATAAATGCTTATAAAGCAATAGTATCAAAGGCGAACAACATGAAACTCTCAGAAATATATCGCATGGATATATATAGCGATGCTGGCCAGTACCTCGGCGAAGTCCAGGACATCATTGTAGACTTAGAGAAAGGGGAGTTGAGCAGGCTCCTGATGGTCCCATGGAAGACCGCAAAAGGAGACTCAAAGATAGTCCTGAAGAACAAGAGCATCCTATACAAAAACGTGAAGAATGTAAGCGACGTGGTTCTTGTATCATCCCCGCTGATCACATCACAGGAAGCCAGGAAGGACGAAGTGGACGACCTGACAAGATAGATTCAAAGAAGCTTTGGGAGGTGAATGCCTTTCTGGTTAAGGTATTTGCCTTTGTACGCGTTCCTTACCCTATTTAGCGTTGTCGCAAATATGATATGTGCGAATCTCACCTTTGGCCTCAGCAGGATTGAAAACCTGCTGCTGTTGAAGACCTCGAGCGTGACGTTCCCTGCAAACCCCGCGTCTATGATTGTAGGGGGCATGAAGAGTCCATGCCTCGCCCATGTGCTCCTGAGCTCAACGAATCCCATAAGATTGTCAGGGAACTCAACGAATTCGTAGGTGGAAAGAAGCATCTGTTCCTGCGGACCTATGATTATCTCCTTCTGTTTCTTCCTCAATACGTATTCATCCTTCAAGCTTTTAGAGTCTGATGGATCTACGATCATCCCGGCAGGCTTCCCTGAGTTATGCCTTGCCACTTCGTCAGAGAGCCTAAGGTCAACGCCATTCTCCCTTATTATCTCCTTGTCAAAGGGCCTTATCGAAAGGCGCCCTTCACGTATGTAGTTCTCCAGGTCAAAATCAGAAAGTATCATGAAATCAATATCCTCTCCGCATAAAACATTTAAATACCTGGCACCGCCCAAGACACGCAACAAGGCTAAAATAACCATACTCCTCATTATCTATTCATGTTCATTTCATTCGAAGGCATAGACGGCTCAGGCAAGACTACGCAGGCAAGGATCCTCTATGATACATTAAGGCAGAGCAGGAAATGCATACTAACAAAGGAGCCGACGCAAGGAGACATAGGGAATTTCATAAAGAAGCTCATAAAGAGAAAGAGGATCAACCCTATGGCTGTCCAGCTCCTCTTTGCCGCGGATAGGGCGTTCCACACCGAGAATCTGATAAAGCCGAAGCTTAAGCAGGGCTGCACAGTAATATCGGACAGGTATTTCTTCTCCACAATAGCATATGGAAAGGCGAGCGGACTGGACGAGGGGTGGCTCAGGCAGATAAACGAGAGGTTCATAAGGCCTGACATAACCTTCGTGTTCGATGTGGCTCCGGAGGTTGCGATGAAGAGGATAGCCTCAAGATCCAAAGGCACTGTATATTTTGAGAAGCTGAAGTTCCTGCAGAACACGAGGAAGGTATACAAGAAGCTCGCGAAGGAATACGGATGCAGAGTGATAGACGGATCAAAAGATATAGATACAATTAAAGAAGAGATCCTCTCAATAGTCAAATGAAGACAACGCTCCTATCGTCTAGCCTGGCCAAGGACGCGGGGCTTTCAACCCCGCAACTCGGGTTCAAATCCCGATGGGAGCACTCCAATAACATTTAGGTGCAACCTTAGTCAGAGATTATGGAATAATGCTTCGATTTTTGTCAGGTCATGCATATGGATCCCATCATAAACCGCAACAAACACCTTTTTGAGTATGGGATCTTCTAATACGATGCAGTGTTTTGCTTTGTCTTCGTTGAAGATGCATTCTGGTGGGAAATGATGATGGTGCCACTCTACACCGTGGGATTTCAGATATTTGGCCCTTTCTAATATAACCTCAAAGTCAGGATTGTGGACACCAGCTCCCTCTTTTTCAAGGAAGCCCTTGCCATATGCTAACTCAGCTAGCATCTTGGACTCCTTTGCAGGCATTTCATCAAAGAGGCAATAACTAGTGCCATTCTCATCCTCAAATATCACGCTGAACTTACCGCGGTTTTTATTGAACCTGCAAGCTCTTCCTAACATGTGAAAATGCCACCGGCCACCTTCTTTTTTCAGCATTCTGGCTCTATAAATTATTTCTTCAATCGCCATCTGCTCCATACGCAACTATTCGTAGCGCCTGGTTTTAATTGTTTTGCAAAACAGCATCATAATAAAGCGTTGTATGTCATCAGATGCCATGTAGGCATTTAACTGTAATATCTCTTACCTATGGAAGCGGCCCTTTTTGATTACAGCAGTTTGGCGCAATACCGCACTACCATACAATTACAATATTAAACAACATTCAAACATTTTAAAAAATAGCCGCACAGCCAGAGATCCCCATCGCTGTGGCTCAACCATAATGCCGCCCGCAGCAACGCCAAGATCAGCAGAAAAGTAATTTAAGCAGTCCTTTTGCAAATAAGTATGATATTTATGGGGGAGCTACAACTGCTGCTGAGGGGAAGCGACGCCTCCAAACCTAAGGTTGCAATAGACATAGACGGTACGCTGGCCTCGATCCACGGGCTGATGATAGAGCGCCTCAACAAGGCGAAAGGCACCAACTTCACCCTAGAGGACTGCAAGGACTGGGGCTTCAAATCAATAGGCTCTTCGTATGCCGAAATGATGCAGATATATGTTGAATTGTGGCGCGAACGCTGGAAGGAGATACCATTTACAGTAGACATAAACCTGATAAACTCCCTGGCAGATTATTACACTGTCCATCTGCTTACGTCAAGGAGCGCGTCGGAGGACGGGCTTACTGCAGGCACAGTGGACGCCCTTAACGAATGGCGCAATATGCATGGGATAGGAGAGGACAAGATACATCTGGTGCTCTGCCCGCCTGCAAGAGACAAGTCAACAAACTTCGATTACGATGTGTACATAGACGACTCCCCGTCGCTGGCAAGGAGCATACAGCATAATACAAGGCAGGCAAAGCTGTTCCTTGTGGACAGCCCATACAACAGGCACATAGAGGACGGGAAAGGGGTGACAAGGGTTGCAACTGCCAGCGAAGCAATAAGGATGTTAATAGACCTTGCAAGGTCCAAAAGTACGAGAAAGGCAAGGAAAAGGGTGGGGTAAGAATGAAAACAAGAGGTGGGCTTATTGTAATAACTGGCCCTATGTTCTCAGGGAAGACCACAAGGCTTATCAAAGACCTAAACAAGCTCAAGAAGACCAAGAGGGTCGTCCTCTTCAAATCCGTCATAGATAACAGGTACAGCAGTTCTGATGTTGTGTCCCATGACGGCACAAAGGCCCCTGCCTCTCTGCTTCCAAAAGGGGAAGAGGGCATCGCTGCCCTGAAGCAGGCGGCAAGCGACTATGACGTTATAGGCATAGACGAAGCCCACTTCTGGGAGGATACAAAAGGCTTCGCGCAGGCCCTGAATGAGCTCGCATTCCAATCAAAGACCGTATACGTGTCCATGCTCTCAAGGTCGAGCGATGACGGTACCGCACTGGAAATAGCAAAGGACATACTCCCTCTTGCAGACAATATATATCTGCTCAACTCAAAATGCTCGGTATGCAGCATCAGGGCGTCATTCACGAAAAGGACCACCCCTTACAAGATGGTGGACGGAAAGCCCTCTTATGTGGGAGGAGCCGAGGACTACGAAACAAGATGCAGGGGATGCTTCAGCAGGCAAAGCAGAAAGACTAAATCCCCATAATAGCCAGTATTATGTTCCCGAACAGCAGGGACACTATTATCCCTATGAATATGAAAAGAGAGAACGGCACAGAATCCCTGTAAACTGGTATCCTCTTCCTGACGTTCTTAAGGTCTGATATCAGTTTCCCAGTGGCAAGCCTTCCGAACGCTGTCCTGCTCTTGAAATATGCGACGTCTTTCTTGTCCATAAGGTTAGTTGCTATCATGTCCCCGTCTTCAAGCTGCTTGGGATAGATGAACGAGACCATACCAAGATACACTCTTTTCTCATAAGCCATGGTTATTGCAGACATGACTGCGAGCACCAGCACCAGCGCCGCTCCAAGAAGGCTTATCCCGAAAGTGAATTCCAGAGCCAGTATCAATGCCACATATGCAACAAAGAACACTGCCCCAACCACAATGCCCTTCCTGCCAGGTCCCGAGTTTCTCTTAGGTTTCTTGAATCCGAGATAATATGCAGGTATGAAGATAATGGAGGCATATCCAGCAGCCATAAGCACTGAGAGTATGAAAGGTATGTTGAACTGGTACGGCCCTCCAAGCAGCGGCTGTATCTGCACCGGCATGACCAGCGCTATGAACACGAACTCGAGGACGTCTCCGCCTCCGAGGAGGCCGGACCTGTAGAATGCATATCCTATCAGGCCCACGACCGCAGCGACCCCTAGGTCAAGGCCCAGGAAGTTGCTGTTAAACACCACTGCAACCACGATCCCGATTACCACAGTGGCGTAAACGAAAAAATTCGGCACGTTCCGCTTGTTGAACACGTCGTATATGGCATAAACTAGGGCCACTAGGACAAGGACAGCGATATCTATTTCCCGATAGCCAAGCATTTCAAACAACATCATTCTGCAGAAAAGATTTAAATAGGTGACATGAATCATCAACTATGAAAGTGTCGCTTATGCAGGAAAAGCTAGAGGATATGACATGGCAGTGCTTTATGCCAGCCCTAGCTCTATTCATAGGAAACTCAAATTACATAAATAAGCACACAACATGCAACTACCTTTTTGTTGCATAAGGGCAGCAAAACAAAAATCTTTTTTTCGTGGTGCTCTTATGCCTATACAAACTAGTAGTATTGAAAATGTCGGACAGCTCAGAGTCACTGACAAGGAGCTGACAGTCCTGTATGAAATAGGGCTGAACCTGATCCCTACGGC
Source organism: Microcaldota archaeon (assembly GCA_021803945.1). Taxonomy (GTDB): domain Archaea; phylum Micrarchaeota; class Micrarchaeia; order Micrarchaeales; family CABMGC01; genus JAJZNA01. Next base: position 27,331 of record JAJZKW010000004.1, on the reverse strand, counting down.
CACAGACTTCGTCGAATCCATGGCGGAAAAGTATCAGGTGTCGCAGAGCGGGATATGGTACACGCTTAAGAAACTCAAAAAAGAAGGCGCATTAGACTTCACAGAGAAGGGGGAACAGCCAAGGCCGCTATCTCTGACGGAATTCGGCATGAAGGTGATAAGGAGCAAGATAATGGACGTGGACCACAGGCAGTACCACCGCATTGTCTCTGCCCAGGTGGGAATATAGGTCTCGAAAAATGATATACGCGATAAGGGCCTGCCTGGCAGTGTGCCAAAGCCAAGTCTGCAAGGCCTTCATTCCTATGGGTTCTTCCTTTCTATTTCCTTCAGCATCTTTGTAATGTTACTGTCGAGGTTCGCCATGGTTGAGGTATTGGCTATTACGAAGTCCGCCTCTTTTATTATGTGCATTATCCCGTGCTTCTCCTCAGACCTCGCCTTCATAAATCCCCTCTTCTCCCTGGTCTCAAGCCACTTGAAGCCTTTCAGGTCCTTCGGGTCCTCTGGCTTGCCGCGGGCCTTCAGTCTCCCGAAACGCACACTCATCGGGGCAAGGAGGGCTATTATGTTTATGTGTTTTATCCTTTTTCTAAGGTAATCCATCTCATAAGTGCTCCTGACGCCCATTATCGCTATCTTCTTCCTCTTCTTCTGTATCTTCCTGAACGCATATTTTGCGTATATATCCTTTCCGAACCTCTGCCTCACCTTCCTCGTAAACTCCCTCGTAGCGATGGGATCGAACCTGGATATGTTGTTCTTCTTAAGCAGTTCCCTCCAGATGTCTCCAAGCTCTATCACCTCGAAACCTCTCCTTTCAAGCATCTTGGCAGTAATGCTCTTCCCTGATCCCGGGAGTCCGACCACCATGAGTACGACATGCTTCTTAGCCATAAAACCATCAGTGCACTCTTGAGCCTTCCGCAATTTCCTTGTCCGGCACTAGCAGGGCAAGCGCCTCTCCTTCTCCTGCAGCAAGTATCATCCCCTCGGATTCCTCGCCCGCGATGACCTTAGGGCTGAGATTGACCACGCATGCGACCTTTTTATTGACCAGGTCCTCTCCCGAATAATAATCCCTTATGCCTGCCACTATTCTCTTTTTTCCTATGTCTGCCCCGAAATCCACTACAAGCCTGTACATGGGCTTCCTGGCCTTTTCGAGGACTTCCGCCTCAACAATCTTCCCTATCCTTATGTCAACCTCAGAAAAAGCCTCGATGTTGATCATGAAAGCACAAATAAGTTAAAGAGATTAACTATATATTGTATGCGGGTTTTCATAGCCATAGGACTCCCAGGAGAAATAAAGAAGAGGCTCTTCGAAACAGGAGGCCTGGTGCCGGGCCGGATGTCCAGGGTGGCAGAGCCCAATCTTCACATAACTCTCCAGTTTCTGGGCGAAATTGACGAAGACGCGCTTGCAAAGGCAATAGGCGCAGTCAGGTCAATCAAAGAGTCGCAGTTCACGGCACGGATTAAGGGCATATCCTGCTTCAAAAGCAGAGGGATCGCACGCGTGGTCTTCGCCAACGTAATAGACAAAGGAAACATCTTCAGCATTCACAATGGCCTAAGTAACGCGTTGGCTGCCGAAGGGATCAAAACCAAAGCGGAAAACAGATACACCCCCCACATAACTATAGGGAGGATGAAGTCGGTGCAGAAACCCGAAACAGACGACTTCATAAATGCCCATTCAGTGGATGAATTCGGGTCCTTCGTCGCCAGCTCCATCTCTGTATACAAAAGCTACCTGTCAAGCGGAGGCTCGGAGTACGTTGCACTATACGAAAAGAAGCTGACCTTCCCTGCTTGAAAAGTCCTCCCTGCTGATCTTGCAGACAAGCTCACCAGGCCTATAAAGCCTATTCTCAAGGAGAAGGTCGTATGGCATCCCTGTCTTCGTGTCAAATGCTATATGCCGCACGTTATTACCGAACAGGTCCACTTCCATGAGCATCCCCCCAAGGACCTTGTAAAACATGTCGAGCCCAGACAACGGCGCAACGAAATTGTTCTGCAGTCCTATAATCCTCATTTCGAAATTCGGGTGCCTCACCTTTTTGACAGGAGAGAGCAGCCTTTCCCAGTCATTCTTGCCAAGTTCCCTTGTTATCCTTGCCGCCATAGTGCTGCGTGTATTCACGTCATACACCGTGAGCAAAAGGTCATAAGTCAGGTCCTTCACAGTCACATACCTGCTGGATTCGTCATAATGCTGGAAGAAAGCAGTATTCATCTCCAGCTCACGCGCTTTCCCCGCAACCATATTCAGAGATGTATGTTTTCTCTCCCCAGTATTCAGCTTAAATGCGGAAGCGGCATAATCTCCCAACGCGCGCTCCTTGTAAGAGTTCCAAAGATCCACCAGAATACACCCTCCTATGCCTCAAATAGTGCTGGCAAAACATAAAAATAGGATGTCAATCGGCCACTAAGCAATACCTGCATACAAGGCAAACAGGGCCATTGGCGCTTTTTGCCGCAGCTCAGCGAGCAATTGTTGTTTAGATATGCTACTTATTTCTTCTCCATCAGTCTATTCACAGCCTTCATCGTCACCCTTATTATATCGCTCCTTGGCGCTTCCTCATTCTGTCCTTTGCATAACGCATCTATCACAATAATGTATGTGCTAAGCGTCGACTCAAGTATCTTTATCGTTGGCGCCTCTTTTATAAATTTAAGCTCTCCAAGGCCTTTCTTTATGCTTTTGATAGCATCGCCAGGATCAACGCTCTTAGGTATTTCATATTTTGTCCTTACTAACCGCGCATCGCTCCCGCTTTGGACGAATATTGCCGCCTGCACCAACACACTGTTTGGTATCCTTAAAGGAACATTATCATCTGTAACCAAGTATGTGTATATGAGCGATATGTTTTTCACTACCCCCGTGTAGCCTGGAATTATAAAATCATTCGACCAGAATTTTGGCGGATATGCCGGAGCGTCGAGGCCGTATTGCCAGGTGGATATGGTTATCCTGTCATTAACCTTAAATGGCCTAGTACTAAGGAGCATTACTCCCCCAAAAAGGTTTGACAGGACATTCTGGGATGCCAATCCAAGTATCAATCCAGAAAAGCCTCCAGCAGCAAGCGCCGTGGTCACGCTAATCTTAAAATACGAAAAGAAGATTATAAACGTCAATGCATATCCTATTATTTTTATTATAAAACTAAGCGACGCCGCATTCTGCTGGTTTGAAAATTTTGCCATCCAGTCATAGATTACCTTAGAAGCGAACGTTGTTATTAAAATCCCAGCAACAAGAGCGACAAAACCGTAAAATACAGACAAATAATCCACTGGCACCAACCCAAATCTCAATGCGGCCAGTGCGACCGACCCGAAAACCACAATAAGGACTGCCAGCGTAGCCAAAACACGCATTGCCCCAGGGTTTTTTTGAATCATGTCATCTATCATAAAGGCCCTCTATATTATAAAAAGGCTTTTGTAGATTTATGGAAGGAATTCAGGATTTTCATGGTAGTTCTGAAACCACGCTAACAAAAGCCACACAAGGCGTCATAAGCATCATGTTTAAAAGCTTGCTATCAGCATATCTGTTTGGATTACGATGATTTTGGACGATTTCAAGGAAGGCATAGACGTAATCCTGCATCCAGCCACTACAACCAAGGCAAGCATGAGCGCAGGAGACGCTCTAAGGATGTATTACAAGTTCTCTATAATACCACTCATACTGGCAGTCATGATGGCGCTCATCGCCAGCAGCCTGCTTTCAGCAGTGTTTCCATTCCTTCTTGGATACGGGGCCGTGCTCGCAGCAATATTTGCCGCCGCATACGTCCTGGTGTTCATACCAATAGGCATAGCTATAGACTCAGCAATTTACCACGCAGTGGGCAAGGTCCTTGGCATCTTCAAGAACGGATACAGAAACACATTCACCGCAGTAACGTTTTCCTCCTTCCTGCCTTTATTGCTGCTATGGCTCCTCCCAATACCGATAATCGGGCTCCTGGCGTCCCTAGTGTCTTTGTGGTCAATCTACATCCTTTCAGCAGCGCTTTCAAACCAGCAAAACACCACGAAGCTAAAAGCGTTCCTTGTAGTCCTCCTCTCCGCCATAATAATAGGGGTTATCGTGGTTCTTCTTGTCGCGTTCTTCGCGTTGGGCATATTAGGAAGCACGCTCGGCAGTTCACCTCACTTCAGTTCCTGCCTGCCAGAAGCAGGGTTCGTGTGCTCAGGAGCATCGTTTAACCCTTCAACAGGCAATGCAACGTTTATGCTTGCGCAGGACACAGGAGTGAACTGGACATATGCTGCATTCCAGTTCGTGCCGACGGGAATCTCCCAGCCTTCGTTCAACTCCAGCTCTACACACAGCGTTGCTGCTGGACTTCAGAGCGGCCAGACAGTGTCTGTTCAGCTGTATGTAAGCGTACCTTCGGGAGGCTCCGCTTCAGGGGCAATATGGGCAAGGTATCAGCTCAATGCAGGAGGAGCATTCTATTCCAAGGAAGTGGCAACCGCCACGGTGCAAGCCGTCGGCTAGGCAGACGCATCCGCAGTGCCACTTCTTGCCAAAGTTTATAAATATTGACATCTAAATCAATTCTGCTAATAGCTAGTTTTAGGAGGAATATTTAACATGAAACTGTCCATCCTTGAAAGCAACGAGAAGTCAGTGAGCTTCAGGCTTGAAGGCACAAACTTCTCGTTTGCGAATGCGCTCAGGAGGTCGATGATAAACGGAGTAGGCACCCTGGCGATAGACAAGGTGACGTTCTACGAGAATTCGAGCGCGATGTTCGACGAGTACATAGCGCACAGGATAGGCCTTGTGCCAATACACACGCCCAAGGACTACGACGAGAAGGACGAAGTGGTGTTCTCTCTCTCGGCAGAAGGCCCTTCCACAGTCATGTCAAAGGAGCTGGAAAGCACGGCTAAAGGGATAAAGGTGGCCAACGAGAACATACCGATAATCAAGCTGGCCCAGGGGCAAACGATCAAGGTTGACGGAAAGGCCATATTCAGAAATGCCATGAAGAGTTCGAAGTTCCAGGCCGGCCTCGTGACGTACAAGGCAATAGGCGACGACAAGTTTGAGTTTTATGTTGAGACTTTTGGCCAGATGACGCCATTGGAGATAGTGCACCGGGCACTAAATATAATAAGCAATAGCTTGAAAGAGGTAAGTAAGGAGATTAAATGACCCTACATGCAGGGGTGGCAGAGCTTGGTCAAATGCGCTGGCTTGAGGGGTCAGTAGCTTTAGTGCTTGCGTGAGTTCAAATCTCACCCCCTGCAAGCGAAAAAGTGATGTAATGAAGGTTGAAAACGCAAACGTACGCGGCTGGATCCATGCGTTAGAGAAGGCCAGGTCAGAGTCGGCCAATTCGAAGAAGGTCGCATACCTCCTGAAGCTGGCTTCGAAGCCAAAGAGGAGCAGGCCAAACATAAACCTGCGCAGGCTGGACAAGCTGGTAAAGGAGAGCGAGAGTATAATAGTGCCTGGCAAGGTGCTGGGCTCGGGGTCTATGAGCAAGAGGATAAGCATATCGGCCATAGACTTCTCGGAGAGCGCAGCGCAGAAGCTGAAGGATTCGAAATGCAGCGTAGTCAGGATAGAGGAGATGCTAGCTGACAAGAATTCAAGGATAATAATCTGATGCCCATGGAATACCTGATAGACGGAACAGACAAGGTGCTTGGAAGGGTAGCGAGCCAGGCCGCAAAGCTATTGCTCAATGAGAATACTGTCGCCGTCGTCAACGCTGAAAGGATGATAATCACCGGCCACGAGAAGGACATAACAGAAAAATACAAGAGGCTGATCGACCTAAAGGACAAGGCCAATCCAGAACACTCGCCGTACTGGCCCAGGAGGCCTGACATGTTCGTCAAGAGGATTGTAAGGGGCATGCTGCCCTACAAGAAACCGAGGGGAAAGGCTGCATTCAAGAGGCTCAGGGTCTATGTGGGATTCCCAGAAGAGCTCAAGAAGGCAAAGGAGTTCGATGCAGAGTCAAGGAAGTCGCATGAGATATTCGAAAGCACGATCACGATAAAGGAACTGACCCAGAAGTTAGGGTACGACAGGGATGAAGAGCATGGCAAATGAACCAAAAGGAGCGCTGGAAAACCTTGACAAGGAGCTAGGCGCTCTGTACCAGCCGAAGCCGCAGCAGGCAAAACCGAGCTCGAGGAGGGGTACCGGAGGGCCAAAGTCAGCAAAGAAGAAAGCGGTAATCAAAAAACCAATCCTGTCCAAGGGCAAGCGAAAGAGGGCTGTTGCAAGAGCGTCCTTGATACCTGGAGGCAGCGGAAGGGTGACGGTCAACGGAGTGGATGTCAATCTTATAAAGCCGAAGGAGATAAGGGAACTGATGCTCGAAGCTATAAAAGTCACAAAGGTGGCCCAGCAGATAGCGAGCGGAGCCAACATCTCGGTAAGCGCCTATGGCGGCGGATTCAGTGGCCAGGCGCAGGCAGTAAGGACTGCCATAGCAAAGGTGATACTTAAGGCCTCCCCATCTCCGGACTCGCTCAGGAACTTTTATATGGAATACGACAGGAACCTTCTAATAGACGACACACGAAGGGTGGAGCCGAAGAAGTTCAAAGGACCAAAGGCCCGTGCAAGATTCCAGAAATCATATAGATGATGTGATACAATGATGATACCAATAAGATGCTTCTCCTGCGGAGCAGTGGTAGGGGACAAGTGGGAGCAGTTCAATGAAAGGGTCAACGCGAAGAAAGAGGATCCGAACAAGGTGCTCGAGGAGATGGGAGTGAAGAGATACTGCTGCAGGAGGATGCTGATAAGCCACGTAGACCTTATAGATGACATTATAAATTACAGCAGGAAATGAGTGGTCAGAAACATTAAAAAGAGACAATGTATAATAAATTAGAAGGGGTCGTCTGCTAGCTTGGTTAGGCTCTGTGCTTAGGGAGCATAAGACCCGAGTTCAAAATAAGCCCACGCTTATGAAAGTCTCGGCGACCCCGAATGGTGTTTATATGGCAAACGAACTGTTGATCGATCAGACTACATACCTAGAGGCAGGTACGCACATAGGAACAAAGATCAAGACTCCAGGAATGAAGATGTTCATATACAAGATAAGGGAAGACGGCCTTTATCTCCTGGAGCTCGGCCTTATAGACAAGAAGATAAGGGAGGCGGCGAAGCTCCTTGCGCAGTACGAGCCGAAGGACATAGTCGTGACCGCGTCAAGGATCTATGCCATAGCTGCCGCTTCCAAGTTCGCAGAGATTACAAAGTCGCAGCTCATAGCAGGGAGGGTTGTTCCAGGCATATTCACCAATCCTAACAGGGGCGACTTCATGGAGCCAGGTATAGTGCTACTAAGCGATACGAGGAACGAGAGGCAGGCGGTTAAGGAGGCAAGCACGACAAACGTGCCCATAGTGGCGCTCTGCGACACGGACAACTGGATAAAGTTTGTGGACCTTGTCATCCCGTGCAACAACAAGGGCAGGAGGGCCCTGGCCCTTGTGTACTTCCTGCTCGCAAGGGAGTACCTGAAGGAGAAAGGGTTAATAAAATCTAACGAAGAGTTTAATTATAAAGTCTCCGACTTTGAGGCCAAAGTGGAGATGAAGGCGAAGTAATTGGCAGGGAATCTCAAACTTCAACCAGCTGTAGACTTCCTGGCATCCTACGGACTCGTGCTCATAACAATAACAGTGGCCCTTGTTGCGGTCGGGGCCCTGGCCCTGCAGCAGCCGCGTACCCCTTCGTGCATCGCACCGCCAGGCTTCAACTGCAATTTCATAGCGATCTCGACCAGCGGGGTCCTTACTGCAAAGATGTCGCAGGCCCTCGGAACGCAGATAACGATCAATGGGGTAGGGTGCGCAAACCAGCAGAACTACACTTATGACACTCCATTATATGGCAATGTCAATGTCAATTCAATGACAACGTTCTATCCTGCGCCTCTCAGCGAAACCGGGCACTACCCTCCAGGAAACGTCTTCTACAGCGGGTCGTACTACGTATTCTACGTATATTGCTATGCCCAAGGCGGCAACATAGCAACTGGGTCGTTAGGCAGGCAGTTCAGCGGATTCCTATGGCTCAACTACACAATAGGAAGCTACGGATCGCAGACGCAGAAGATAGCGACATTCACTGCAGAATACTCCTGACAGGCATGAAATGACTGGCATGCGCATCAACTAACAGGATCAGAATATGCCGAACTTCCTGTCGCTGTGGCCTCCGGCTTTTCTCTCCCAGTCCCTATATCTCTCTATGAGCTCGCGTTCGCTCGCAGAAATGCTTTTTGGTATGCTGACGTTCACTATAACTATCTCATCTCCCTTCGAACTGGAGTTCAGGTTCTTTATTCCGGCTCCTCTCACCACTATCCTAGTCCCAGGAGCAGTTCCAGGGGCGATGTCGATTGTCTTCATACCATCTATTGAAGGAACAGATATCTCTCCCCCAAGTATTGCAGTGTAGAACGGCACGCTCGCATTTGCGATTATATTGTTCCCCTCCCTCTTCAGCAGCCTGTCTGGAAGCTCCTTGATCTCTATATACAAGTCTCCGCTCCCGCCCCCTTTCACAAAATCGCCCATGTTGTCAAGCTTGAGCCTCATTCCCGTCCCTATTCCCTGCGGGATGTTGACCTGCACGCTCTCGTTGGCCACAATCCCTCCCTTGCCACCGCATTCCCTGCACTTTTTCTCGTAAACCTTCCCCTCTCCCATGCACTTCTGGCATACTGACGTCGTCTGTATCCTGCCGAAGAAGGAGTTCCTGATGACATTCACGTAACCCGATCCGCGGCACTCTGCGCATTTCAGTTGCCTTGTGCCTGGTTCGGCTCCGTTTCCCCTGCACATGCCGCATACCTTAACATGCCTGACCGAAATGGTTTTAGAAACGCCTTTTGCCACATCTTGTAAAGTCACGTCCATCCTGTAAAGAACATCCTGCCCGTGCTGCTGCCCCTGCGCCCCGCCGAAAAAAGAGCTGAACAGGTCATCGTTGCCAAACCCAAAATTCAGGTTGATGCCCATCTCCCTGAGGATGTCCTGCACATTCGACCCTCTGAAGATGTCGTCTGCAGTGTATCTTTGGCTGAATCCCTCAGGGCCGTAGGCATCATACTGCTTCCTCTTTTCTGGATCGCTCAGAACCGCATAGGCCTCATTTGCCTGCTTGAAGATCTCAGTTGCATTCTTATCTGGATTTCTATCAGGGTGATATTTTAGTGCAATAATTCTATAGGCTTTCTTTATTTCTTCCTCCGACGCATTCTTCGGCACACCTAATACTTCATAATAATCTTTATCCATAATCTACCATCTCAACAATCTGTCTTTCCACTCTATTGTATTTTCCAGCGCATTTCCTACTGCAAAATCTGCCATAACCTCTTTTGAGTTCACTGTTGAGGGGCGTGAATATGCTCTTGCAGTATGCATATTCCTCTCCGGCCATCTATTACCACTATTTGTCTACTTTGAAATCAGCATTTACTGTATTCCCGTCCCCGCTCCCTTCTCCGCCTCCATCTCCAGAAGGGCCTGCACCTGGCCCCGGACCTCCTGCCTGGCCTCCTCCCTGCCCGTACATGCTTGAGCCTATCTCCTGCAGCGTTTCCTTCATCTTGCTTACAGAGGTCTTTATCCTGTCAAAGTTTTCTCCCTTAAGCGCCTCCTCAAGCTCTTTCTTCGCCCCTTCAACCTTGTCATACAGCTCCTTCGGTATCTTCTCCTTGTAGTCTGCCAGCGTCTTGTTTGTCGTGTACACGAGCGTCTCTCCCTCATTCTTAGCCTGTATGTTCTCAAGGTTTATCCTGTCCTCCTCCGCATAATTCTCGGCTTCCTTCACCTTCTTTTCTATCTCCTCCCTGTTCATCTTGTTCGGCGCTACCACCTGCATGCGCTGCTCCTTTCCTGTGGCCTTGTCCTTTGCACTCACATGAAGTATCCCGTTTGCGTCTATATCGAATGTCACTTCTATCTGCGGCACGCCTCTCCTTGCCGGAGGCAGCCCAACGAGATCGAACTTCCCAAGCTCGACATTATCCTTCGCAAGCGCCCTCTCGCCCTGGAGTATGCGTATGTCGACAGCAGGCTGGTTGTCTTCAGCGGTAGTGAATATCTGCGACTTCTTTATAGGTATGGTGGTGTTCTTCTCTATTATCTTTGTCATCACTCCCCCCATTGTCTCTATGCCAAGGGAAAGCGGCGTAACATCGAGCAGGACAATGTCCTTAACCTCTCCAGTAAGCACCCCTCCCTGTATCGCAGCTCCGAACGCGACAGCTTCCATAGGGTCTACTCCGCGCTCAATCTTCTTTCCGAGCAGCTGCTCCACATACCTCTGGACTATCGGCATCCTCGTAGGCCCTCCTACAAGTATTATCTTGTCTATCTGCGCAGGCTCAAGGTGTGCATCCTTCAATGCCTGTATCACCGGTTTTGTAGTCTTTTCTACTATCGGCACTACTATGTCCTCAAGCTTTGCGCGGGTTAGCCTGTAAGTGAAATGTATCGGAGCATTACCAGCCCCCATCCCAAGGAAAGGAAGGTTTATCTCGCTTTCAATGGTAGTCGATAGCTCGATTTTGGCCTTCTCAGCAGCCTCCTTCACCCTCTGCAGGGCCTGCTTGTCTTTCGAGACGTCGGTCCCGGCGCTCTTCCTGACCTCATCGATAAGGAAGCTGACAATGGCGTTGTCCATGTCAGTTCCTCCCAGCTGCGTGTCCCCATTCGTAGACTTGACCTCAAACACGCCGTTTCCAAACTCCATTATTGTGACATCAAGTGTCCCTCCACCGAAATCATAGACTAGTATCTTCATGTCCTTTTTCGTCTTGTCAATCCCGAAGGCAAGCGCCGCTGCAGTTGGCTCGTTTACGAGCCTTATGACTTCAAGCCCTGCAATCTCCCCTGCGTCTTTCGTTGCCTGCCTCTGGTTGTCATTGAAATATGCAGGAACGGTTATTACCGCCTTCTTAACCTCTTCGCCAAGGAATGCCTCAGCATCCTTCTTTATCTTCTGGAGCAACATCGCAGACAGCTCCTGCGGCGTATACTCCTTTCCAAACACCTTGTACTTGAAATCCGTGCCCATCTTCCTCTTGAATGCGCTAACCGTACCCTCCGGATTGGCTACGGCCTGTCTCTTCGCCGGCTCTCCCAGTATCCTGTCCCCGTCCTTTGTGAACGCAACATAGCTTGGGAAAGACTTCCCGTAAAGCGATGTCCCTTCCGCGCTAGGTATCAACACTGGCCTTCCTCCTTCAAGTACGGCTGCTGCTGAGTTCGATGTGCCCAAATCTATCCCTATTATTTTCATATCTATTCACCATTCTCTTTTTTCCCTTCCTCCATCTTAGAAACTATGACAGAGGCCGGCCTCAGCATTATGTTGTTGAGCATGTATCCCTTCCTTATGACTTCTATTATCACTCCATCCTCCTCCTTGCTCTCCCTTGTCAATACTATCTCATGCTTGTACGGGTCGAACTTTCCCCGCGATTCTATCTCCCTGAGGCCGCATCCCTTAAGCGTGCCCATCAGGTTCGAGTATATCAGCGCAATGCCCTTCCTATGCTCATCGTCCTTCCCGAACGAGTCGAGCGCAAGCTCGAATTCGTCCACTGTCGGGAGCAGCTTTGTTATTATGTCTGCCTTCCCCGCCTCCTTCGATCCTTCTATCTCCTTTGCCACGCGCTTCTTGTAGTTATCAAACTCCGCGGCCATCCTCAACACTCTGTCCTTGAGGTTGTCCGACTCGCTGGACTCTGACTTAGCTCCCTCTTCAGATGCGCCTACCTTCTCACTCCTTTTGTCTTCTTCTCCCATAAACATCAGATTCGAACATCTCATCCATCTTCTCCGCAAATTCCATAAGCCTTCCGAACTCCCTCTCCATATCTGCCTGCAGCTCCTCAAGCGTGCTCTTCATATCCTCCGACCTTAGGTAATACCTTGTCCCCCTCCTTATCACAAGCCCTGAATATATGAACCTGTTAAGGTGGTATATCACCGTAGTCCTAGGCACGTCAAGCTTCTTGTTCAGGCTCTTGCTGGTCACTCCCTTGCCGCTCATGTTGTTGCTGACTATCTCCCTGAATATAGCAGGCTCAAGCCAGTCGTCCCTGCTGTTCAGGTCGAATACCTTGCAGAACCAGTCAGCAAGGTCCTTCAGGTCGGTCTTCGAGGGCTTGTTGACAGCCTTTAGCACTATCCGTTCTCCGCTCGTCATATCCAAGGCTATATACAAACTAATATATAAATACTTGCTTTTTTTCAATAAAAAGTTGAATATTCAATATATAGTTGTTTAATTGCATATCTCAATATCTGTCTTCATAAAAGTTGCAAACAACATCCGTCTCTACCGAATTGATTCTAAAAGTTAACTTTATATATCTGACCAATTAGACTCCAGTATGATAATATGACCATAAAAGAAGCACAAGCCATAAGAATACCTTCTCCAGTAGGCGAACTTACAGTTCTGAAACGCAACCAATATTATTTGGACATGATAAGAGATGCACTCCCATCAAAGCTAAGGTTGCCGACATCATCGGAGCTTGAGAAGATAGTAACAGATGAATCAACCCGGGCACAACTGGCAAATTTCCTTTGGAATGGAAATGGATGGATCAGATCATGTTCCATTGTAGCATACCTTGCTTCAGGCAAAGAATTCAGGAAAGGATATAATATTTATGACTCCTTTCCAAATCAAGAGGGGGTAAAGTTAACGTTACCATACCAAATGATACCAGAAGCAGCCATAGGAAATACCGGCGGACTAATCTTCATTGAACACCCACAAATAATAATATCAGGGCCATTTGCATTCGTAACGTCAATAAGTCCTCCTGTATTCTTGCCCAATGCAGCGCCACTAGATAATTCTGAAGGGATAATAGACCCCATAACAGGGCTTGTGCTTATAGGTACAGGAGACAAGGCCCACACAAGGAAATTAACTAAATCCGACAAGGAAGACAAAGTCAGCCCGGTTCTTCGTTATTTTTACGCCGACCTAGTGTCATGTGTAGATGTGTGTGATTATCAGCCGTACGCCTCCCCAGCGGTATTAGTAGAATCTCACGACAGCCAAACAGGTATAAAAACAGGCAATCTAACCTTCAGACAATTTGCAGAAGCTGCAAGAAGGTAGACATAAGATAAATTATCTAATGCAAACAAAATAATCCAATCACCCTGCTCCGCTAATAAGAAAATGTGGATATAATTGCTTCTGCATGTGCTTAGTAAGCCAATATATTTGTGCAGTCTCATCCCTTAATACATATTAATAATTAACTGGAGAGATAAGATATCTAGGCTGATGCTTATGATTGAAAGTTTCATCAGGACAGATGCCAAGGACGACTGCATCCTTGTAGAGGAATTCATTGATAGTGAAGAGGCGTCACTGTCAAAGGTTGTTACAAATGCTGATGACAACATATATGCGTGGAAACTCGGTGAAGACCTCTCCGCAGAGCAGTCCGGAGCACTGCTTTCAAGGTATAGCAGGACCTCGCTCACAGGGCGCAGGCTGTTCCTGAAGGAGTTCTTGCCTAACAAGTCTAGAGGAAAGGAGTTCTTCGAGTCGTGGCTTGTGGACTACGGCGATGATTCAATACAGGAAATGGCAGGAGGCATGCCCATGTCCTGCGAGTTCATATCAAACATAGCAGCAAAGGAGATAGAGGACTCGAGGTTCGGCTCTTATATAGAGAAGTCGACAAGGTACGTCCCTTTTGACATGAAGCTCAAGAACGGAGATTACATGTTCTACAAGGACAGGGACATACTCTCCTCGAGGTTCGGGGACGAATACCTGGAGCTCATGCGCAGCCTATTCGACTCCTACGCCAAGAACATGGATAAGATGACGGCCTTCATAAGAGAGAGCAATCCGTTCGAGGAGCAGAAGTTCAGCGTGCGCAGCACTACAGTAACCTCGCAGGAAATGAGCAGCTCAATGGAAGAGCGTCTTGGAGTCACAATCAATGACCTCCAGAAATCCTACGACAACGCAACGAAGGCAAACGCCCTGGATTTCATGAGGGACTATCTTCCAATGTCTCTTCTCACCCACGTCGGCATCAGCATGAACGCGAGGTCTTATGAATCCGCCATAACCAAACTGCTCGCTTCGCCGCTGTCAGAATGCAACTTCATAGGTAGCAGGATGCACAGGGAGCTGACAAAAGTGGTCCCATCGCTCCTGAAGAGGATAAACGACAGCCACGGCGCTTACGGCCGCGAGTTCATAAGCAACTCAAGGGACAACTCGATCCTAGCAGTCGCAGGGCTTTCAGAAAGGATACAGCCTGATAATGACAGGGAGTTGGTCAGGCTCATAGATTATACCGGCATGGGAAGCAAAGATCCTGACATGGCCGCAAGCATAAAACTGGCCTCGTTCATAGTATACAGGTTCGGCAAGGGCTTTTCCTTATCCCAGTCGATCGCCATCGCGGATTCTATGTCGCAGGCAGAAAGGGAGTCGGTAATATCCAGTTACGTGTGCGTCAGGAAAAACCGCAGGCACAAGCCCGGGCGCGCCTTCGAAAATATCTCCCTTACCTTAGATTTCTGCAGCAGGATAGGCATATACAGGGATCTGCAGAGGCACAGGGTGGGCACGCAGGAGAGGCAGATGTTCACCGTGAAGCACGGATACAACATGAGGGACCAGTTCAAGGACATAGGCATAGAGGACGATTACAAAAGCAAGATGGAACAGGTAATAAGCCTCTACAACAGGATAAGCGAGGCCATGCCGTACCAGGCCCAGTATGTTGTCACATTCGGGTTCAACATAAGGTGGTACTATTCATTGAATGCAAGGCAGATGTTCCATTTCTGCGAGCTAAGGACAGGGATGGGGGGCCACCCAGACTACAGGGATCTGGCGCAGAAAGTGTATCTGGCCGCTTCCAAAGTCCTTCCATCTGTTACAAAATACATGAATTTTATGAACATGGAGCCAAAGCAGATGGGTAGGCTTGAGTCCGAGATAAGGATAGCCCAAAAGAAGAGGGACGCGCAGAAGAAGTTCGAGACTAGGCAGTGAGTTCTGGATACAGTGGGAACCTGCTGCTCAGTCTGACCACCGATTCCCTTATCTCTGCAAGCTTGCTGTTTTTCCCTATCCCCTCCCTGAACTCCTTGAGGTATGCTACCCTGGACTCCTTGTCTTCAGGAAGCTCATTGCCTTTCACCTCATTTATTACCTCGGCTATGAACCCTGCAATGACCTCCATCTCCTCCTCCTTCATGCCTCTTGTAGTCAGTGCAGGCGTACCCAGCCTTATCCCGCTGGGATAGAACGGCGAGCTCTGGTCCTTTGGCACAGTGTTCTTGTTAACTGTTATCCCTACGGCATCTAAGGCATACTGCGCAAACACCCCCTTTCCCTTTCCGAACTTGGTCAAGTCCACAAGCAACATGTGGTTGTCAGTGCCTCCGGTAACGAGCTTCATCCCCCTTTTGTTCAGGCCTTCGGCCAAAGCCTGCGCATTCTTCACTACCTGCCTTGCATATTCTCCGAATTCAGGCCTTGAAGCCTCAAGCAATGCTACTGCGATTCCGGCAGTGGTATTGTCGTGCGGCCCACCCTGCATACCAGGGAAGACGGTCTTGTCGATCTTGTCCGGCAGGTCATGGTCCTTCTCAATGCCCTTGTGAGTTACCATTATAATAGCGCCCCTGGGTCCGCGCAGCGTCTTGTGTGTCGTTGTAGTTACTATATGCGCATAATTAACCGGGCTCTCATGCACTCCTCCTGCCACAAGCCCCGATATGTGAGATATGTCAGCCGCAACATAAGCCCCAACCTCGCCTGCGATTTCATAAGTCTCCCTGAACGGGAATGGCCTGGTGTAGGCTGTAGATCCCACCCATATGAGCTTAGGCCTGTTCTCAAGCACGATCTTCCTCATGCTGTCAATGTCTATGTATCCTTCTTCGTTAACCCCGTACTGCACGCTCTTGAATATCTGCCCAGTCACGCTGGTCTTCCATCCGTGCGTAAGATGGCCGCCGTCGGTAAGCCCCTGGCCGCATATCACATCTCCGGGCTTGCACAATGCAAGGTAAACTGCAAGGTTTGCCGGAGAGCCTGAATAAGGCTGCACGTTCGCATGCGGAACACCAAACAGCGCCTTTGCCCTGTTCACAGCCAGCGTTTCAACGCGGTCTATGAATTCGTTGCCTCCGTAATACCTCCTGTTTGGATATCCTTCAGAATACTTATTTGTCAGCACAGAGCCAACAGCCTGCATCACGGCAATGCTTGTGAAATTCTCAGAAGGGATCATCTCAAGCCCATTCCTCTGCCTGCCGAGCTCTTCCACTATCAACCCAAATGTCTCAGGGTCATCTTCCCTGACAGAATCAAGCCACATAAAAACACCAATTATCAATGGACAAGAAAGTATATCAAGCCTGCAACCAGGCTCTGCTACTCGGAATCACCCCGGCAGATGCCTAAGTTTTAGTTCTTCGTATATTGCCTTGGATGAGCTTGCTCCAACCCTGAAATGATCTGGATCCGCCTTTCTTCCAGAAACCTTCAGGAAATCCATGACCTGCGCCAAGGTCTTTATACCTCCAGCCACCTTTATTCCAACATCCTGTTTACCCATTCGCTCCGAAACCTCAGCCATAAGCCGTACATAGTTAAGGTCCGCTCCGGTCATCCTATTTCCTATTGATTCTGAAAACTTAGGCTCCGCAAATCCAGTGCTTGTCTTTATGAAATCCGCTCCAGATCCAAAGACCGCTTCATACGCCTTTTCCTTCTCAGCCCTTATGAGATAAGCATCCTCGGTTATCACCTTAAGCTTCATC
The DNA here is from genome assembly GCA_021803945.1 of Microcaldota archaeon. Lineage (GTDB taxonomy): Archaea > Micrarchaeota > Micrarchaeia > Micrarchaeales > CABMGC01 > JAJZNA01. The sequence continues at coordinate 10,459 of JAJZKW010000004.1, read as the reverse complement.
TTCCCCCCATGCGCTTCTTCCGCAAGCATGCCCAAATCTTCCCTGATGTCCTCAAACCTTCCAGATTTTGCAAGGCCAACCTGCATGACTGCGTCTATCTCATCTGCAATCCCTTTTAGCGACCTTATAACTGATATCCTCTCCCCTGTGTCCAGTGACCCGTGCGGAAAGTCTACCACTACTGCAAGCCTCAATCCGTAACCATTGCTGTTTATCAACTCTCTCACACGCTCCGCGTACAAAGGCTGGATGCAGACGGAATACACTCCTAGCACGCTAGCCTCTTTGACAAAGGCATCAATCTGGGACATGTCAGCATAAGGCTTCAGTAAAGTGTGGTCTACAAGCCTCATTATTCCCTCCATACTGATCGGCGCATCTTCAGCTAATGACATGATAATACTCTACCCTCCAAATTTAAATAAGCCAGCCAACTCTATCCGACATCTTTTTAAGGCCAGGCAAAACCCCCAAACATGCGTGCAGAATGCATAACGGATTTAAATAACAATGCTAATAATATGGTGATTATCAATGGTGTATTCCAATGCCTTCAGCAAAACTATCAAAAAAAGACACAGTACAGAAGTATGAACGGACCCTCCGCAGCCTCAGGATAATATCATCAGCTGCATTGATGCTTGGCATAATAGCAATATTCTCTTCAATTGCAATTGCATTACTCCTATCCAGCGACATAGCAGGGTTGCATGCATCAAATTCATCTTCAACCAACAACCAGTCCAACTCCACATTTGGCCATACGCTTGCAGGCATTGACACGCCCCTCAACAGCACGGCGCTTTCAGTCATAAACTCCGCTCCCAATGCCTTTTTCGAGACTGCAGGGGCGATGTACTTGAACGGGTCGATCGCAAATCCAGTCTTCCCCCAGGACGCCAACATGGTGCACCCCTTCTCAGTGAACGGTAAACCCGCAGTAGTCTATCTTGGTTCAATAACATGCATATTCTGCGGAGAGAACAGGTGGGCGATGGCCTTGGCGCTTTCAAGGTTCGGCAGCTTCTCAAGACTTTATAATGGATATTCCTCTTTTGGCGACTCAGACGTACCGACCCTATATTGGACTGCCGTGGACTACAACAAATCAGGAACGGCCATAGGCAATTACTATACAAGCAACATAATCTCGTTCATCTCCATAGAGGACCTAAATCCGATAACTGGCGGCTTCGCCCTTAATCCGATGCCCGTAATAGTGAGCAACGTAAGGAAGTACCAGAACCAGACATACACAAACGCCATTGGATACATACTTAACCTGAGCAGCAACAAGACAACGGCGTTCCAGGGCACTCCATATACGATATGGGGCAACTACCAGTTCAGCGGAGCAGACGCAGCGGTATTCGGTAATTCCACCCCTTCAGGTAACTCTGTAGCATTGACATACATGACGCACGCGCAGGTGCTTTCGCAGCTTGCTGCTCCCAATGACCAGTTCGCCTTCAGCGAGTATGCTGCAGCCGACCTCTACGTTGCGGCAATATGCAAGTCAATAAACAACACTGCCAAGGTCTGCACTCTCCCGTCAATAATCTCAATGGAGGCATTATTGAAGTGAGCTGAAAATGAAACATAGAACAGGCACAAGGCTGGACACCGCAATACGGATATTCAGCAAGCCTGCATATATGATGATCGCGGCTGCAGCATCAATATTATTTTTCTACCTGTTCAGATACTTGATAGAAGTCAACAACCACGGAATCTTCCTTGTCCTAATACCGATGTACATAATATACGCGCTTGTCATCACTTCAGGCGCAATCTTTTCGATAAGCCTGTATGCCATATGGCATTCCATCGCTTCGAGAAGGATGGGTGAATTAGGCAGCATAGAAGGGATACTCATTCCGTCCCTCGGCGGCCTGGTTGCAAGCTGCGGCTGCGCCTTCCCTCTCCTCGAGTCTGTTCTGCTTTTCTTCGGGGTCAGCGTGCTTCAGGCCGCAGGAATAGCGTCAGCCATAAATTCGTACCAGATATGGATTTTATCATCAATGATAACCCTTAATGTAATTCTTGTATACTACTATCTAGGAAAGATCACACCCATCTCTTCAAGGAAGTCGAAGAAATAAACGTGCTAAGCCATTGCCTTTACTTTTATTGTGCTTGTTTCTTTTTGGAACCGCGCCCACAGCGTATCCCAATCTCTCCTCACAAGTTGTGCCCTGCCTACAGGCTGCTGAACGCTTTCAACAATATTCTCTCCTTTTATCTTCAACTTCAAACTAGTGTAACCCGCAAGCGGATCCTCTATTGTTGTAGGAACGCCTAGTGTTTTTACATACGGGCTGGTACCTGTCCTCTGCATGCTCTGCCCCTCCACTATTAATTGTTCCCCAGTTAATACTCCTCTTATTGAGTGTTTATCGCCAAATACTGTCAATGCATCCTTACTCCTTTTCCTATTTACAAGCCCAACCATTCCCCTAAAACTAGCTGCAAGTGCATGCCTAATACTAATATCTGTACTATATCTAATCTGCTCCTCTTCGCCTTCTGCAGGCGCTACCTCTAGTTTGAATGGCTCTGCCACCGATTTACCTCCCCTAACTGTTTTTATATGGTCTTCCCAGTCCTGTGGAAGACCCTCTTGACCCATAAGAAAAAGCTTTACAGCACCATCTAAGACAGTGGCTTCATCTCTTGTCGAATCGTTTGGTAGTGACCCATTATAATGGTTGCCTGACACCAGCACAATATTGCCTCCTCGCCGTATAACATCTATTATCAAAGGTGCCATCCTGTCTATCAACGCTTTTGCTTGGGCGTCTACATTTAGTATTTCATTAATGTCCTGCTTTTTTCTCCTGTCTTCTAAAATTCTAAGCACATTTAGTTCATCAAATCCTTGTGCTTTTAACCATTTTTCATACATTACCATATTGTAAAGTATATTCTCTGGTCTTGCTTCATCATGCTGACCTCTCAACTTCCCGTCTAGGTTATCGCCTCCAAATACAAGCACATCTGGTTTCTTTTTGATCGCATCCGCCACAGACGCTTCTAAAAGATCAAGGTCTGTATAATGCCCCATATGAATATCATTAAAAAGTGCCATTGTGACTTCTCGTAGTTTCTGTGGATCTGCAGCATCTAAATAAGGCACAAGCGCCTTCACCAGTTGTTCATCCAAAAACGGCGTGATGGTATCTGGAAGCTCACTAATTCTAAAACTTTTTGCAATTGCTCTTGAAAGTTCGCTGTTCTCTCCCCCTACTGGTACTCCAGTCCCTTCACGTACTTTAGTAACTATTTCTTCAAGTTTCTCCGCTTCTTTTTTATCACTTTTAATCCGTTCATCACGGAATACCTCTGCTCCTATTATTCTATGTTCCAATCCTCCATCACCGTGTATTGTAATTTCACTCGCGCACACATCAATTTTTTGTCGTGACCCACTAGTTATTGTTGTTATCACCCCTTTAGTAAAGAGTTTACTCACCACTTTCTTATCAAGGAAAGGACCCTTTACAAGCACCGCCATAATTCCAGGGTCTTGATCTTGCAACAGATCCATTGCAAACGAAGTATGTCCATGACCTCCCTCAACTACCACAGTCAGCCCAGTACTTTCAATCTCCTTTCGCCTTCCGCCGTCTTGAAATTCTTCGTAGAACTTTACAGGAACGTTATCATTGCTTCCTATATTGTATGCTGTCCTACTCTCCTGCGCAAGCACATTTCTCAACACCACACTAAAATTAAACGATCCTACTCTCTTCTGATATATGTCAGTGGTATCTTCCTGTATCCTTATTTCCCTCTTCCTCCCAAACGCATCTCTTATATGCGTCATATATTCTATCTCGACTATCCTGTCAATTATATCAGTCGCATCCTTTGGCGTTGGTGTCCTATGATTGTGTCTGTTTATGCTCCCTAGCCGTGAGTCTCTGTCATCAGTCACATTCCTGTCTATGCTTTCCCTGAGCCTATGTTGGAGCTGCTTTAGCTTATTGCTCAGGGTTTTTGCCTCACTCTGCAATTGAGCATCCTTTGCCATTCTCTTTGAGGCTTGCTCCGCAGTTTCTTTCTCTTTCTTAACTTTATTCAGTTTCTTCCGTTTTGCTGTAACTGCCGATAACTGCTTTCTAGTACTATCTATGAGTTTTTGCCAGTCATCAGGCCCAACAGCGTTTTTTATGATTTCCTCGAGTTTCCCAAAAAGCACTCTCTTTTCCTCAAGCTCATGAATTCTCTCCTTGTTCAGTTTGAAACTGGCCTTAGCTTTTCCCAGATCAATAAAAACACGATCCCTCTCTTCCTGATTATTGGCAGAAGCAAGCTGTGCCTCAAATTGCACTATTCCCTCTCTGGTTGCTTTGAGCATTTCTTCTCTTGAGTTAATATCTGTCTTTATTTCCTTTACGCTAAGTGTAAAAAGGTTTAACTCACCATTTTTCTTTATAGTCTCCTTTACCTTAGAATATAATAAATTATAATAATCCTTTATGCTTTCTTTATTGATCCTGTCAGAGCTTCCCATTACATAAACAATCTCAGTTGTTGTAGGAAGTACGGAGAAGAGTCTTTCCATGTGAGGCTCTACTACTGCCGCTGCTCCTGAAAAGTCTTGAACACCATCAATAAGCACACGCAATCTGTCGTCATTCCGCGGTCCGCCCTTTGTAGGGATCTCTGGAAGCACACCTCCGCTTATCACGAACATGTCCGGCTTTTCATTTTCAGACATACTTTTAAAGATCTGAGCAAGGCCTATGAGGCCATCCCCAAACATATATCTGGTTCCGCCGCCAATCTCAGATATAGTAAATATTCTAAATTCACCATTCCCAAGCTCCGCTTTGTTGTCCATAAATGTCACCCACGATATATCCATAACCTGTTCTGGTTATTTAAATTTAATCTGCAGACAAAACCAGACCGTCAAGTTAAAATAGGAGTTCGTATTAAATATAAGTTCCCGTATCCTGCATTTCCTTCCTGCCAAGCCAAAGCCCTGCGGCATGCAAGGCCCCGAAACCCCAAACTGTCGTTAGGACACACGCTTAAAAGCTTTATTATCCAAATAGAGAGCATGGATGACCTTTTCCCTTTAAACACAGGAATAAGCAGGGTCCGCGGCATCATAAGCCTGGTCAAGCAGAACAACGGGCATATGGAGATGTCAGAGCTGGCCGAAGAGTCAGAAGAGGATATAGACGACCTCCTGCCCCTCATAGAGGCATGCAAACTACTAGGCTTCGTCAATGTTGACGAGTCAGAGCTAAGGCTCACAGAAAAGGGCGCGCAGCTGACATTTTCAAATTTTTCAAAGTCAATAAAAGCCGGGCTTGTCAACGTAGAACCGTTCAAGAGCACTGTAAAGATACTCGGAAACAAGGAAATCCCATCACAGGAGCTCTTCTCGAAGTTGAAGAGCAGGTCGATAGTAGTTCACGGGGAAGAGCTGACAAACGAAGCGCTTCTTAAGAAGCTCCTGATTCGCTGGGGGGTCAGAGCGGGGCTTCTGAGATACAACGTAGAAGAAGATACATGGAAAAAGGCCTAGAAAAGCTCCGCCCACAGCCTACTGCGCAAGCACCGCGTATATCTCGTCTATCAACTCCAGGAATTGTTCGGACTTCCTGTTCCTCGGCCTGCCGGAGCGTATTTTTATTATCTTCTTCACGCGAGACGGCTTGTCGGACAGGACGACTATCTTGTCAGACAGCTCAACCGCCTCCTCAACATTATGGGTGACCATGATCACCGAATTGACGGATATGTTCTTGTTCTCAAGCATCTGTATTATATCCGACCTCAAGGTATTTGCAGTGAGCTCGTCAAGCGAGCTGAATGGCTCGTCCATGAGCAGTACTTGCGGCTCAGATGCTATAGCCCTCGCAATTCCTACCCTCTGCTTCATGCCTCCGCTGAGCACGTTCGGATAGTGGTCCTCAAAGCCGCCCAGGGCGAACCTCTCAAGTATCTCAGAAGCCTTCTTGTTCTTCTCCGCTTCGCTTATCCTTGAGAACGACAGCCCGAGCTTCACGTTTTCAAGGTTCGTGAGCCACGGAAGCAGAGCGAAGTCCTGGAATACGAACGAGATCTTGCTGTTCGGGCTGTGTATCTCCTTTTTCATGAACACAACGCGCCCAGAGCTCGGCTCTATGAGCCCGGCCATTATCCTGAGCAACGTGCTCTTGCCGCATCCGGATGGCCCTATTATAGACACGAATTCGCCTTTGTTAACAGAAAAGGATACATCATCCATTATCTCAAGATTGCTGTTCTTGAACACAAACGAAACATTCTCGACAGACATCATAATCATAAAATCAACTATACATCTTTGCTATCTTCTTGTAATACCTTTTCCATACGAAAGTATCTATCAGGATTATCATAACGACTAGGTTTAAAAGGGCTATAGCCATAAGTTCAAGGCCTCCGCTTGCTATTGCAGTGTCAAGCAGCTTCCCTATCCCTGTTCCAACGCTGCTTATGACAGTAGTACCTGATATGCCTCCGGAGGTGTAGTATTCTGCGACTATGCTGGCGTTCCACTCCGCCGCGATTCCAGTAACAGAGCCGGTTATCAGGCCTGGAAGTATCGCCTTCAGGTATATGCTCTTCCAAGCGTTCTTACCAGTCACCCCAAACATCTTCCTGACTTCAAACACGCTGTTCTGGAGCGTCCTTGCGCTTGCCATGATGCCAAATATCACATACCATATCCCACTGAGTATGAACACCGCAAAAGCGACAGGTTCGCCGTGCGGCACCTCGAGCACTATTGCAGGCAGCAATATTGTAGCCGGTATAGACGCCACTATCTGGAAAAATACCATGTAGTTCGAGCTTCTTTTTGCCACAAAAATGAGATAGATGCAGGCAGGGATCGCTATCGCCAGCATTATCACAAAAGCCGCCCAGACCCTAGCGAACGATGCGGCCAGGGCAGGCAGCACTGTCATCTCGTATCCTCTCAATGTGCTGTTCGACATTATTGCGTATCCTGCCAGGAACGCGATAACGACCGCAATAGCGGGATAGAGCCTCCCTCCTCCCGCCGCAACCGAGCCTGCGGCCTGAACCCGCCGCGTGCGCCTGACTGCGCCCACGCTGAACCCTTCCCTGTCAAACACGGCGCGATTCCTCGGAATCTTCTGTCCTATCCAGTCAAGCGCCATCTTTTCGTACCTAGGAAAGTCTAGCCTGCCTTTTCCTGCTCCGCTGCCTCTCATGTACCTAGTGGCATAGTTTTCCCACGGCCTGAAGAAGAGGAACCTTGTCGCTATCACAAAGGCTACGAATACTATAATTGCAGTGATGTACGGAACTATTCCCTGCGCTGCCAGGCCAGGAAGCGCGCTGCCTATCCCGTATGTGACCTTATAGCTCGCGTTCCCAGTTGAGAATATTTCGCTGGTAACCAGGTAGAAAAGCCCTATCGCCCATGAGAGTATGGACTGTTCCACTATCCTGGGCATGCTCGCAGGCAGGTATATCCTCCTCAGCTTGCTCCAGAAGTCGAAGTGATAGATGCCCGCAAGCTCAATAAATTCGTTCGGGATTGTCTTTACCGCCTCATAAACCCCGAATATTATGTTCCATATCATGCTCGTTATGATCAAAAATATCACAGCGGCGTTTATCCCGATGTATCCCGGAAGCACTGCCACAAAAACGAATATGGCAAAAGGGAAGAATGCGAGTATGGGGATTGTCTGCAGCACATCAACCACAGGTATTATTATACGCTCCCCTATGGGCGATGTCGCTGCATATATTCCAACAAATATGCTTATTGCAACGGACGCTCCTAAGGCTATGAACATCCTGACCCACGATGCCGACGTGTCTACAAGCAGCATCAGCACAAGCCCTAAAAAGTCCATGCTAAATAAGGATTGAAGAGATAATATATGTCTTTGCGTAAATTTATTATTGCACTGAAAAGGGTGGCACATGCAGAAGAAAAAGCCAAGGATAAAGGCCAAAGGCTACAGGGCGGCAGTAAAAGGAAGGGCTAAAACTGCAAAGCCCGGCGCATCGAACCCCGACATCGAAGACCTCCTGATAGACATGGTGATAAGGCAGGGTGCAAAGGCCTCCAATGGCACGGACATCGAGAACCTGATATACAGCATGACCCCGAGCATGTCGGAGCTCGGATACGGGTTCGGGTTCTCTGTAGGCAGGGCAATGACTCTAAAGACAGGCACTGAAAAGGGCTTTACCTCTGTGCTGGACAACATCGGCCTCCACGACTCCTTGTATTATCCTTCGGAAAAAAAGGTCATAATCACCTCAAAGCCACATCAGGAATACCGACCTCCCCAGATACACCACAACATACACATCTACGAGTCCGGAGTAATATCTGGATACCTATCTACCTATACCGGGACCAAGATATGCACGGAAGAAAAAAGGTGCATATACAACGGCTCCTCGGAATGCCAGTTCATATCAGAGCCGCTCTCATCAAAGCAGACTTTCCGGGGCTGTGGCATAGATGACGCGGCATATTCAATAGCCTATGCGCTCAAAGAAGGCTGCTACAAAAAGCAGAGCGAGGAATACTACAGGATACTGGCATACCTGCCGCTTACAGATTCGGCTATTTCAGAGCAGATACTCAAGGTTATGGTCATGGCCGGGGAGAAGCTCGGCTCTATCTCGCCAAACGCCCACATCTCTTCAGTCGTCTCCAACATAGCCAACTACTTCGGAGCCAAGGACGCCAAGGTCGAGCGGAGAGGAATCAAAAGCATTATAAAATTGCGATACGAGAGCTATAATTCAATGCAGGCTTTCGTCGCAGTGCCCGCAGCGCTGCTTTCAGGGTTTGCGCTGTCTGCGGGGATGAAGACGCATATCGACTTCATTACGAACAAGGACAAAAGCTATACATCCGTGATAGGGATCTGGAGAAAAAGGGATTAAATGGGGCTAATGGACACTATAGGGAATCTCATACCTCAGATAAAGAAGCCAGCCAAGCCGCTCTCATTCAAGGACAAGCTAAAGTGGACCGCAGCCATAATGATAATCTACTTCGCAATGTTCAGCACCCCTGCGCTTGGAGTCAACATAACCATACTTAAGCAGCCAGTGCTTCAGCTGATCAACATAATCTTTGCCGCAAGGACAGGCACACTAATCACCGTAGGCATAGGTCCAATCGTCCTATCCAGCATAGTCCTCCAGCTGATACAGGGCACAGGGCTCATAAAGATAGACCTGAACGACCCGCAGCAGAAGGGCAAGTTCCAGTCGATACAGAAGATGGCGGCCATAGCCATAGCAATAATAGAGTCAATAATATTCACTTCAACAGGGTATGTTCCGCTTGCCAACCCGAGCTTCTTCGGTATTGTCGTGCTTCAGCTGACGATAAGCGCGATAATAGTCATATTCCTGGACGAGACCATGGTGAAGTACGGCCTGACTTCAGGGATAAATCTCTTCATCGCAGGCGGCGTAGCATATTCGATCATAGGGGGAACAGTAAACATACTGGTCCCTGAGGCCATGGCTGCCCTGGCAGCCGGAGGCGCAGGGGCGCTTCCTGCCGCAATAGAGGCGTTCGGCCCGTTATTCTTCGCGATCATAGTGATGCTGATAAGCATATATGCATACGACATGAAGGTAGAGCTGCCTCTTGCATTCAGCCAGCTGAGGGGAATAGGAGGAAGGCTGCCGATACCGTTCCTCTACGTGAGCGTGCTTCCTGTCATACTTGCTACATCCCTGATAATATCCATGACTGTCTGGTTCTCGTTTCTTGCAGGCGCCGGAGGATCCTTCGCAAACGTAGCCCATTTCATAGCCTTTTACCAGAAGCAGTCCACTGGCACAGGCACGTCTACGACCCTTGTCGGCGGCCTGCTTTATCTTATATCTCCCAACTTCCCTCTTCCTTACTCGGCTCCGTACGGGATAGGGGGATACGGTCCATACGTATCATACCTGCTTACCGCGTCAAGCCCGCTCTATATGCCATGGGGCGGCATAACCTACATACCCGAGTGGGTGCACATAATAACGTATACGCTTATGCTCGTTGTCCTCTGCGTCATATTCGGCACCTTCTGGATAGAGATGACAGGCCAGAGCCCAAAGCATGTCTCAGAGCAACTTCAGTCAGTAGGGTGGCAGATACCCGGGTTCCGCAGGGATCCCAGGGTGATAGAGAGCGTACTCAACAAATACATACCCACCATAACAGTACTAGGCAGCATATTCGTGGCGCTTCTTGCCGCGATGGCTACCCTTTCAGGTGCAATAGGCAGCGGGATGGGCGTACTTCTTACCGTAGGAATAATGTACATGCTCTACCAGCAGCTCGACAGGGACCGCATGCTTGAAGGCATACCTGCGCTCGACAATTTCCTCTCAAACTAAGGGCAACTATGAATTTTGGAACCTCAAGCGATGAATCGCCCCCCCCATCCAGATTCTGGTCTTTCCGCGGTTT
>JAJZKW010000015.1 GCA_021803945.1 Microcaldota archaeon | reverse complement strand
GAGCAAGAACATTGCATTGAAATGCCTGTTGGAGCGGAAGGATATTCTTGACCGAAAACCCTTCCAGATTTCCAATAAGGGAGGCCTTGTAAACGGCCTCAGACAGATGTCCTATGAAGTTGGTTTGTCCGACGTTGCTGTGCAACATGCTTATCAACATGATGGAAAGCCCACGACGTTTAGTCGTGGGTAGTTTACTATGCACTTATCCTGTATAAATTCTATGCCTTTTGATTCTGCATATCCTTTAGCTTCGGCACTTTTTATGCCCTCCTGCAGCCAGATTGCCTTTGCCCCTTTTGCTATAGCCGTTTTCGTAATGCCTAATGCCTCTTCCCCAGGCCTGAAGACGTCCGCAATGTCAAACGCCATATCCAATTCGTCAATGCTCTTGTAAGCCTTCTCTCCCAGTATCTTGTCAGCTACAGGGTTTATCGGTATGATCCTATATCCTGCGTCCTTCATGAAACCCGCTACCACATTGCTGTATTTTGCACCGTCTCTCGAACAGCCCACTACCGCAATCACTTTGTAATCCGTGAGTATCTTAGATATGGTCATTCAAAGACCTGCGGATAATGGGAACAGGTATCATGTTTATTATTTTATGCGAAAGGCCCTCTATCCTACCCGAATACTTGTTAAAGGCATAGCACACAGCGACGCTTATCATCCCTCCTACAATCACGTCAGTAAGGTAATGCTGGCCAAGATAAATCCTCCCGAACAGGATTACAAGCATCCATATTATGTACCCTGCCCTTATGTACTTATATTTTCCCAAAAACATAAACAGTCCCGTAAGCACTGTCGCGTGGTTCGATGGGAACGAATATCCAGACTCACACCCAATCTGGTTTATCCATGACAGCCCGGAGACGTCGCAAGGCCTAGGCTCCGCGAATATCAGCTTAAGTACCTCTCCAAGTATGAACAGCGTTATTCCAGCCGCAACCAGCGTAGAGACTTTGCTGTCTTTCTTCAGGTATAGAAAAATCACGAGCAGCGGTATTACTACAAAATAGCTTTCAGCCCAGTACTTCATAACCAGATCAAGCGCATTGCTCGCAACAGATTTCACCAATCCAAAAGCTGCATCGTTTAACTGGGTTATTATACCGAATAACAGCATCATACCACATCCAAAATTGTGCGCAAAAACATATAAATTACCCAATTTCCATCAAAAACCCCTGGCCGCTGGCTGCCGCAGCCAGGCACCTGAGCCCATGCACGGTAATAAATAATAATATTTGTCAGATAATCCCATGGAAAATATAATAATCGACACGAGCTCGATACTCTTCGGTCTCTCAATCAATTTCGACGCATTTAAAGCTGCAGAAACGCGCCTGTGCCTGAGGCCATGCGTGTCAAAAGGCGTGCTAAGGGAGCTTTCAGGCATCGCAAGAAGCAGAAAGTCAAACCGCAAGTATGCATCTGTCGCTATCAGCCTAATAAAGAAATACAATGTCAAAGTCTATCCAGACGCAGGGCATGTTGACAATTGGATACTCAAATCAGCGCATGATATAAAAAACATATGCACAAATGACACCAGACTGCGCATGAAGCTCAGGCATGCCGGGATTAAGCCGTACACCATATCAATGGACGGCGAATTCAGGTAAATCTGCAGGCCCGAACCATGGCATGGAAATGCTAATATACTTTCCTTTGGTAATATTAGGGCTAATATTCTGCTAACTGGTGGATAATTTGTATTATATACATACCATAGAGGACACGATAAATATATTGCCGATAAACTTTGGCCAGGACGTCAACAAGACCGCCCTCGAAGCACTCAGGACCAAGTACGAGAGGACGCTTGACAAGGAACTCGGAATAATAATAGCAGTATTCAACGTGCGCGATGTCAGCGACGGATTCATAATGCCTGGAGACCCTTCAACTCACCACAATGCCACTTTCGACATACTCGTATTCAACCTCGAGATAGACGAAATAGTCGTTGGCGAGGTCTCCGAGCTCGCTGATTTCGGATGCTTCGTAAGGCTCGGCCCTATAGATGGATTGGTGCACCTATCCCAGATAACAAGCGACTTCATAACCTACGACAAGAAGGCTAGCGCATTCGTGTCGAAGAATACCGGCAGGAGCCTAAAGAAAGGCGACAAAGTCTACGCCAAGGTATCTTCAATAAGCTTGAAAGGCGGATTGAAGGATGCAAAGATAGCGCTTACAATGAGGCCTGACGGCCTAGGAAAGCCGGAATGGGCCAAGGAGCCCAGGAGGGAAAGGACGTCAAGAAAGCCCAGGGGCCGCGGAAAGAGGTAAATGGTGAAAATATGGCAGAATTGGCATGCAGGAACGACAAGCTGATAATATCGCAAGGTAGCGTATGCCCTCTATGCGGGGCATCTAACCTAACAACTAAATGGAGCGGCCACGTCGTGGTGCTGAACGTTGAGAAATCGGACATAGCGCGCAAGCTCGGCATAAAAGTCAATGGCACATACGCCTTAACTATAAACGACTAAAACGAGAGCTGTGGCAGACTGCGCTGAGCACAGTCTCAATCAGGCATCTTTCTTTCCTTCAGGCCTTGCGTATTCCTCTTCAAACACCACTTTTTTCAAATCACCAATGTATCTGAGCGCAGATTGCGCCAGGACCGATTTATTGACAAGGTATTTTTCATCCTTCTCCACTTTCTCCCCGAATGCCACCTTGGCGATCCCTGCATTGACTGTCACTGAGTCCGGCTTAAGCGAATAAAACTCCGCAAGGCTTTTCACCTTGTCAGCCTCGCTCTCCACCTTCTCAACAACCTTTATCTCGTATGCCAATGTCTCTCCCGCCAAAGGGTGATTCATGTCCACAAGCACCCTTCCAGAGTTGACGCTCTTGACCGTGGCTATGTGGCCGTCTATGTCCACCTGCATCCCTGGATACGGGTTGACATCTTTGTCCCTGAATTCTGACATCCGCATCACGTTCACGAGCTTCTCGTCCCTCTCCCCGAATCCGTCCGTAGGGGATATTGTCACCTTCTTTGTCTCTCCTACCTCCATCGACTTTATGGCATCCTCGACTCCCTTCAGCGCGCTTTTCTTCCCCAGGACTATCAGCTGCGGCCCGTATGTCGTTTCGTTGCTGTACGCACCCTCATCCCTTGCAGTCTTCTCTTCAGTAGTGAATACAAGAGAACCATCCGACGCCCTCCTTGCAGTATACTCTACCTTGACAAAATCTCCATCATTGAAGCCCATGCCATCACAACTAGATAATTTATATGCGTACTTATGTATTATTAGTTGTTAAAAACCTTGTGTTTGTTATGAATAAAAGCAAATTATTCCAGTTCGGCCTAGCACTTTTCGTAGCAGCCATATTCCTTAGCTCTTACTTCTCGCTGATAAACTACAACTCCCAGCACACGCCTACCACCACAGTCCAGACCGTGCTTGCGGTGGGCATAGGCAACGCCACCCTGACAGGGTATGGCGGCGCGCTCTATTTCAACATAACCTCAAAAAACGCCGCATTGAGGAGCATAGCCTCCAACATAATAAACTCGAATCTTACCATGCTTGAGGCCAACAACTCCATAATAGGCACTTCGGGGACCCAGTACAACATCTCCGCCGCGCCAGAGAACATGAGCACATATGAGATATACCTATTCATCGCAGGCAAGCTTAACTCCACCCTCCTCAACTACACCAAAGCGTATGCCACTGCGCATTTTCAGCTTCCCCATGCGATGAACTTCTCTATAGGCCTTGCAGGGACGCAGATAGTGAGATTGCCGATACTCCAGAGGAACCAGTCGGTCTCGGCCTTTCCCCTAAGATACACAATAGGTTCTTCTCACAGGATCAAGGTAATCGCCAACTTCATACTTAACAGGTCAAATGTGACAGGCGCCACATCAGGCGGGATGACCATCAGCGTATTATCGTAGATTGTATGTCGACAAACAACGAGATAGGCGGCGCTATACGCAAATACTCTATAAAGAATGCATTCGAATACGGGAAAGCGCATGAAGGGAGCGTGCTCAACAAGATAATCTCCCTTTACCCAGAGCATAAGGCAGAGATAAAGTACCTTGCCAGGGAAGTCGGCAGGATAATCGCAGAGGTGAATCAGCTCGACAGGGCGGCTCTCGAAGCCGAATATTCGAAATACTCCGCAGATTTCGAGACAGAACAGGTCGCCAAGGCCGAGAGATCTGCAAGGCATAACTTTTCCATCGAAGGCGCCAAGGAAGGGGAATTCATGACAAGGTTCCCTCCAGAGCCTGGCGGGTATATGCACATTGGCCATGCAAAGCCCGTGTTCATAGAGGATGAGCTAAGGAAGGCCTACTCAGGCAAATATGCCCTCTATTTCGACGATACAAATCCTGACAACGAAAAGCAGGAATTCGTTGAAGCGTTCAAGGAAGACCTGGACTGGCTTGGTATAAGGTTTGACATTGAATATTACGCAAGCGACAACATAGACACGCTATACGGATATGCAACCGGCATGATAAACAGCGGAAATGCATATGTGTGCACATGCAGCGCTGAGAAGCTCAAGGAAGCTCGCGCTTCGGGGACCGCCTGCGAGCACAAGGGCAGGGACAAGGCAGAGAACCTTGAGCTGTGGCACAGGATGCTTGCTGACGCTTTCAAGGACAACGAGGCCATACTGCGCCTTAATTCTGACATGAAGTCGAAGAACACAACGCTGCGCGACCCCACGTTATTCAGGATAAAACACGGCAGCCACTATCGGCAGGGAAACAAGTACTGCGTCTGGCCCACTTACGATTTCTGCACCCCTATAATAGATTCGATAAAGGGAATAACGGATGTTGTAAGGAGCAAGGAGTATGAGATGCGCGACGAGCTGTACTTCATGGTGCTTGACATGCTCGGACTCAGGAAGCCGCGTATAAACAGCTTTTCCAGGCTGGAGATAGCCAGCAACGTAACCTCCAAGCGGAAGATAAGGGAGCTGATATCGAAAGGGCTGATAGATGGATACGACGATCCGAGGCTTGTGACAATAAAGGCGCTAAGACGGAGAGGAATAGCCGCAGCGGCAATAAGGGAGTTCGCTCTGAGCTTCGGCATGGGGAAATCGGAGAGCGTGGCAGAGATCGACACTCTGTTAAAGATGAACAGGAAGATAATAGGTTCCAAGGCAAAGCGGCTCATCTTCTCCGAGGATCCCAACGCGCAAGGAAATCCGGATCCAAAAGCGTGCGAGCTATGGGACATCGGCCCATTGCTTATTGGAGACGCGTTCAACGACTCCAGCGTGACAAAGAGATACGGATACGCAGATGGATTTGCAGCGCTTAAAGATGGGGATGTGGTTCAGTTCGAAAAGCGCGGATTTTACAAGCTTGACAGCAAAAAAGAGAGACGTTTCCTATCGCTATAGCGCAGTGGGACAGCGCCACGCACGCCCGTTTCCCGGCGTCCTGCGCGCATCAGCCACGAACTTTCTTTACTCCTGACGCTATGTCCTTCGATATGTCTATTATCTCCGCGCTGCTGCAAGGTATCGTATTGGTACCGAATATCCTCTCGATGCCTGCATTCTTCATCTTTTCAAGCGCGCCGTTTGCCATAACGAGGTGTATCCCAGCTACAGACACAGACGAGGCGCCTTCAGAATAGGCAAACCTGGAGGCCTGTGATATCGTGCTCCCTGTGCTTATTATATCGTCAAATATTACAACGTCCTTCCTGCTGAAGTTCCCTCCGTGAGTCTTCTCTACGCTAACTGTGCCATAGGCGTCCCTGTGCTTCTCAATATATGTATAATCGCACTTCAGTATTGCTGACGCCTTCTTGGCCATCTCAAGCCCTCCCTTGTCCGGTGCAAGCACAAACGGGTCTCCAAGCTTTCCGCTCAGCGCCTCTGCGACCGTCTTCTCGCAGTTTACAACCCCAACCTTCCCCCTGAAATACATCAGGCTGCCGCTCCTATGCGGGTTCACGGTGACTATGGATTTCACCCCGGATGCGCTGAGGCTGTCCATGACTGTGTTTATGCTCACAGCTTCGCCTTCAGCGAAGCTCCTGTTCTGCCTCGCATATGCAAGGTACGGGATGACCGCTGTTATATCTGCTTTCCTGTCCTTCAGGAACCGCGCCGCTAGGAGAAGCTCGAAAAGGTTCTTTTCCTGGGGATGATAGGTAGACTGTACTATGACAACGTCATCGTCCTTTATGTCAGGCACAGTCACCTTTATCTCTCCGTCCGGGAATCTTGTCGTTGCGAGCTTGACCAAGTCTGCCCCAAGCTCCCTTGCAAGGTGTATGTCTATCCCGTTGCTGGCCGATCCTCCCAGGACTATCATATTTATGGGTTTGGGCAGCAAGGCTTTAATGCTTTTCAGTGCCCGAATCCTTGTATCAGCAGCCAACTAAACTCATGATAATCGATAAAAAACTACCAGCTGAATATATATTGATACCATGGACCTAAGTTTCATAAAGTGGATGGGGCACGCAAGCTTCATCCTTAACCTCAACGGGAAGAACGTATACATAGACCCGTTCATGCTAAAGGACACAAGCCTTCATGCAGACCTCATACTGATAACTCACCCTCACCAGGACCATCTGAGCGAGCGCGACATAAACGCGATATCAGATAGCAGAACAAGGATCTACGTTCCGAAAGACAGCGTCGCAAAGATCCCTGTCGGTGATGTTGTCGGAGTCGAGCCCGGTAAGCACTATTCGTTCGGAGGAGTCGAGTTTGACACAGTGCCGGCCTACAACATCGTAGAGAACAGGATACACATGCACCCAAAGGAGAGTAAATGGGTAGGATACGTCCTTGACATCAAGGGCGTCAAGGTGTATCACGCGGGCGATACTGACTTCATAAAGGAGATGGCAAAGATAGTCACCGGACTTGCGCTCCTGCCTATGGGAGGCACATATGTAATGAACGTAGACGAGACCATAGACGCTGCGCATGCGATAACCGCGGAGAAGGTGGCCCCTATGCATTACCGCATGCTGCTCGGCAAGGAAGGATCGGCCGAGGCAGAGAAGAAGTTCCTGGCTAACGTGAAGAATGGAATAATACTTGAAGAGATAGGGGAGCCTAAGTACTCGTTCCAATAGCTACGGTTCAATACTTGCAAGAACACGTTCCCGCAACAAATTGAGTACCATGGCTATCATATCCCTAGTAGGAACTTCCATGCAGGCTTGTATGTTATGACTGCCCCGCGATAGTTCTCAACCGCATCCTTCTCATTTGTTATTATGACCCCTTCAGGTATCCTGAATTTTCTCATCGCTTCTAGAAGGACGCCGACTTCTTGGTCTTTCAAACATTTAAATATGTCATTATACTGACCTAATTTATATAATTTAGGTCATTATATCAGCATAAATAGTCCAGTCCGGATAATGGAATTCACACAAGCACGGATTCGAGCTCCTTTGCAATTCTTAATATCTCCTCCGGAGACAGCTTGAACACCCTGCTGCCGCCATGCTGCACCTTCCCAGCAATCCTCGTCAGCGCGCCTTTCTCCATTCCCAGATAGGCGTGCGAATCCAATATCGCATTCCTCACGGTCTTCTTCTTATGCTGCATAATTAGTCCTATAATCTCAAGCTCCCTCTTGCTTATCCTTCTTTCAAGCGGTTTCATGTATATCACCGCAGAGTCAACCTTAGGCACAGGCCTGAAGTTGCCCTTTGGCACGTCCATTATCTTTGTAACCCTGAAGAGAAGGGATGTGAATACGCTCAGTTTGGAATAGCTGCGAGTATCCGGTTTTGCGAGCATGTGCTCCACGAACTCCTTCTGCAGGCAAAGCACCGCCTGCATCCTCTTCTCAGCGAGCCACCCAACCACGCTGCTTGAAAGGTAGTATGGTATATTCGATATCACGATGTCCGCCCTGTCCAGCTCAAGCTCCTCATCGGTGGTCCTAAGGAAGTCCTTGTTTATCAATACAAGGTTCTTGAGCGGAAGCTCATGCTTAAGTATCGTATAAAGCCTGAAGTCCTTCTCCACAGCTATGACCTTTTTGGCTTCCATGCACAAGGCTTTTGTGAGCATCCCCATCCCAGGACCTATCTCTATGACCACCTTGCCTTCTGCATGAGCTGCCTCAGCGTCGGCCACGCCCCTGTTTATCAGGAACACCTGCCCGAGCTTTTTCCTGCTCAATACTCCATCAAAGCCGTCCATCCAAACCAGAATACATAAATTAATAAAATTTCATGACGCCTATTCCTTTAACAGTTGCCTATAAAGGTCTAATCGGATGAGCACTAATAAAAAACTTCAATCTGCGCTGGAGCTGCTAAGTACATACGGATTCATGCTTTCTTTAGTCGCAATAATACTGCTCATCCTCTTTTCCATTTCAAATCCTATCTCTTCTGTGGTCCCAAACCAGTGCAATGCGTATGGGATATCGTGCCAGCGCATAATCTACGCGGCAAACTCGGTATCCAATACTGCAAACATCATACTATACCTCAACAACTCAGAAAGCTCTCCTGAGAGCATAAACGCAGCAAATGTGATCATAAACGGCAAGGCCTTCCCCGGCCCGTGCCTAAACTACAGCAGAAGAGGAACATTCCTTCAGCCCGGAAAAGGCGGAACATGCACAGTAACGATATCTCCCTCTATTTCCATAGGAAAGCGCGTAGCAGGGCAGTTCAATGTCTCTGCGCAAATATGCAATTCTGCAGTCTCTTCATTCTCTGAAAGCACGTGCAGCTACCTGCCGATAACATACACGGGCACATTCGTATTGGTAACACGCACGTATTCGCCTCTCGTACTGAACCTGGCGTTTCAAGAGGGCACCCAGATAACGGAAGGGCAGACTGACACTCTAACCGCATCTACCAGCGTAGTAGGAGATAAAATAAGCATCTACGAATGTTCAGGGTCCGGATGCACTCTCCCATCGACTCCACTTGTATCAGGCACTACTACAGCAACATACAATGTAGGAGGCCTATCGCCAGGTACATACGAAGTGGACGCATGCGATACAACCCAGAACATATGCTCAAAAACAAGCACCTTTACCGTGCTAGTGCAATGTTACGCCCTTACCCTTTCAGGCTCAGGAACACAGTCTGCAAGTCCGACCAGTAGCGGAGGCTGCCCAGCAAACGAATACGCATCAGGGTCGTCAGTCTCGATAACATCAACTCCCCCATCAGGATACATATTCAGCAGCTGGTCAGGCTCAGGAACAGGAAGCTACACAGGAACAAACAATCCTGCGACGATAACCATGAGTTCCGCAATAACAGAGACCGCAAACACAAACGAATGCTTCGCCCTCACCTTTTCAGGCTCAGGAACACAGTCCGCAAGTCCGACCAGTAGCGGCGGATGTCCTGCAAATGAATATACTTCAGGTACATCAGTCTCGATAACATCGACTCCTCCATCAGGATACATATTCAGCAGCTGGTCAGGCTCAGGGACAGGGAGTTACACAGGAACAAACAATCCTGCGACGATAACCATGAGTTCCGCAATAACAGAGACTGCAAACTACAATCAATGCTTTGCGCTTACGCTGGCATCAAGCCCACTATCGGCAGGAACTGAATCTCAAAGTGGAGCATCAGGATCATGTGCTACAGACAGCTATACTTCAGGTACTTCGGTAACCATCACAGCTACTCCGACTTCAGGTAATTATTTCAGTGACTGGTCTTCCGAATGTGGCACAAGTTCGTCATGCACCTTTTCAATGCCTGCTTCAAGTCTCAGCCTTACTGCCTCCTACACACAGGTCGACGTAATCTACGACCAAGCCGTTTCTATACCATCAGGATCAATTCAAAATCCTGTAAGCACAACTCTTGATAGTCAGCATGCCATAATTCTGCATCTATCAAACATTGTCACACAGCAAGACAGCTCTAGCTATTCTTTAGTCGCCTTGCAGGATACTTCCAAAACAGGTACGTATGGGCCATACGCTGCAGGGTATGGAACAAGTTGGCCTTGGTCAACTTCTAGCGATTCTTTCTATGGAAGCCCTGCATACACCTCAGTAGGCTCAGGCACTTGTGGTGGATGCACTCTCTCCGCCGTAACTATCAGCTTAGTTCCTTCAGGTGGGTCGTTTATCGCGTACTATGCGTTTTCAGATATTCCAGATACTCAAGCAGCAACTGGTAGTGGCATGTCTGTTCTAGCTTCCGGTTCGTCACTTAATATGGCTGACGGGGACACTCTTTGGTTACTTCTACAAAACACATACCCGAATAATGGGCAGCCACTCACCGGCACAGTAGAAGTTGATGTAGTACCACAAGGATATTGATAACGTTATAATGTGTACAAAAAGTTTGTTATAAAGCCTTTGCCTTTCACACCGCGGCTATCCCTGAGAAGTTCTTCAGCTGAATCCCTGCATCGTCCTCGGAATTGAATATCTCTATCTTTACTCCAAGTTTGTCCGCCTTGTCAAGCACATCCTTTATCTCCTGCTCGTTTATCACGTTGTCGTTCACGATTATCGCCGAGAACTGCCTGCTCCCCATCTTCCTGCTTATGTCTCCTGCGCCGTAGCACCCTATCCCAGCCCTGACAGAAAGGAGCAGCCTGTTCATGTATTCGAACTCCTTCTTCACATGCTCGCTCTCAAGAACCTTAGTCACCTCAGGACTCTGCATGACCTCCCGTATCCCAGACCTTTCCGCATCGCTTGCCGGAGCGTATACGATCCTCTTCTCAATCTTCAGCCCTTTCTCTTCGATATGTTTCTTTATGTCCTCCTTTGTGAACCCCGGCCCAGCTATCACAACAATGTCGACAGACATGTTCCTCACCGCTGCAATCACATCATCGAAATACTCCACTCTCCGCCTCTCGAAGTCCTTCTCCTTCATCCTCTTGCTCAGCCTGCTGTAGATCTCCGACATTATGTCTATCCCATACCCCTTTATGTAGGACACTATCGCCTTCTCATCATCAAGCACTATTACTCCGAGCCGCGGCTTTTTGGCATCAAGCACCGCCTGTCGTATCCGCTTCAGTATGTAATCCTTCCACTCAGCTTTCTGTATGTCAATCGGGTCCCTTGCTGCAATGTTGAGCGTATGGTAGCTGCCAAGAGTCACAAACTCCTCCGGCGTGCCCTCGATTATCCTGCCAGACAGCCTCAGTCTCGCAGCATTCTTGTCCATCTCTGCGCGCTCAACTGATATCTTTATCATGACATCCTTCTGTTCTCCTTTGTCTTCCTCGCTCGGCCTGAACCTCCTCGTGCTGTGCGCCTCAACGACATCATCCTTCGATATTATTATCGCAAGGAGATAAAGGTCATCTATGGTCTCAGGCTCCACCTTCAGGAAGTTGCTTACATTGTTGAACCTTATTATTCGCATCGTTATACAATAAGGAAATGCAGAACAAGGTTAAAAAATCAGATGCAATCTCTGGGCGAAGCTGCGAAGCGCGTACATTGCAGAGGGTATGTTACTCTTCAAGGCCTTTTGTCAGGCCTTCCGTCTGCTCTATTATCCTTATCTGCTTTATCACGCTGCCGGTTATCGCTATCAGAGTCTTCGGGTCCACAGCTTCAATGTCTGCCTTCAGCCTATTCCCCTCCACCTTCATGTTAACAGCGCCTCCCTTGAACTTCTCGCCCCTGAGTATCTCGAAATAATCCTTAGGATTATCTAGCTCTATATGCAACACTGATCTCGGCATCCGGCTCTACCTCTTCTGTATCGAGTCCCTATGCTCCCTTCCTGCGTGCGTCAGGCCTCTGAACGCCCTTCTCTTCCTGCTTACGACATCGCAGTATAGCCTGTCCCTGAGCACCGCAGGGTGTCCTCTGTCTACAAGTATCGTCTCGAAGAACTTGTGGGTTCCGTCTTCTCCAACATAATAAGAATTGACAACCTCGCAATTTATGAACTTCCTGGCGGCCCTCTCTTCGGCTATCGCCTGGAGCGACTTCGCTATGGCGAAGAATCTCCCGTTCTTCGAGGGCTTCCTCCCCTTTGCCGGCTTTTCCCTCTTGCTGAGCCCCTTTAGCACCTTCACCCTTGCCATGATGACTCCCTGCTTCGCCTTGTACCCGAGCTCCCTAGCCCTGGGCAGATTTGTAGGCCTGTCTATCCTGATTATCGGAGATTCCGCTCTCCAGCCAACCAGCCTGGCCTTCACGACATCGTCTCTCTCCCTGTACTCATTCCTGAATGTTGATGTTATCTGCTTGTAAGCGCCCATAAATTCACCTAGCTGCTGTAGCATTATATTCGAATGCAAAACTTAATTAAAGCTTATTATCCTGCCGAATCCCTTGAGATAGAGATATGCTCCGACATATGCAGGCACCTTTATCTCGCCTCCATACGGCCCGAATTTCTGCCCGTTCATGTAAATCTCATGGCTCGTGTTCACAGACACCTTCATGAAACCCTTTCTGAACGCTATCGCATCCCTCATAGGGTCGAAATTGCGCAGCTCTCCAGGAGATCCGAGTTTTTTTGCAATCAGCCCTGTGCCTCCATGTATTGAGTTAGGGAGCCTTATGAGGTGCGAGGGATCGTTCGTTACATTCCTGTCTATCCTGTCGCTCTGGCTCACTGCCTGCCTCTCTGTTATGCCCTTCCAGAATGCTCCTTTGTTCTTTATGTACACCATGTCCCAGTTGCCGTTCTCTATCCCCATGCGAACCAGGCCTCTGCTCCTGAAGAGCTTCGCAGCCGTAGGTCTGTCTATCCCCATCCTTATCAACGAATCCGTGCCTTCATTCAGGTTTGCGAGGAAGTTCTTCGCTATCTTCCCTTTCCATCCCCTGTCCTTGGCAGATGGGCCCACGAGCTTCTCACCCTTCTTCCCTGCAGTTGGGAACAGGTCGGCAAAGTCTATCCCTATCCCTGCTATATAATTCGTTATCTCCTTCCTCGCAGCGGCATTCAGCCGCATCACTTCCTCATTGTTTACATGGACATGGTATCCCCGGTTGCCGCTGAAATTTACTGATATCTCCCCTTCCGAGAACCCGAAATCAGGGATCAGGAAATCGTAGATGAGCTTAAGCGTCTCGTTCCGCACCTCGTCCAAGCATATTCTGCATATCCACGATTTCCCGTGCTTTTCCTGGCATGGCAGGGTCATGTCAGTCACGTCTAGGTCGAACACGAGCTCAGATCCTAGCCATATCTTCTTCTCCATCGGCCTTGCGGTAGGATACCTGTACAGCGCAGGCGAGGAAGAGACGTAGGGCACCGAGTTCACGGCAAGGTAATCCTTCAGTTCCCTCTCGCTCCTGAAGGACATGTGCCTCTGGGATATCTTGACATCAAAATTTCCCACTCCAAACTCGCGCTCCGATATCCTGGTAGGAGCAAGGCCATGGCAGGTCTTGTAGTATTCCGAAATCAGGTCATTGATTATGACCCCTGATTCGTCCTTTTTTTCAGCAGTGGCTACCATGTTGTTCAACCGCACCTGCAATCGTCACGAACTCGAGCTCCGGTGCAGCAGGCTAAAACAGCACAAAAGAGAGGGCAGCGCGCATTTTTCATAACTGCACCTTCTCTGGTAATTGAAAGTTTAGATATAAAAGCATATCAGTACAAAGACTATTGACCGGTGCTGTATATGGGAAAAGACAAGAAAACCGGGGACCTCCTGAGCGATTATTATCTATTGGAAAAGATGTCAAAGGAGCTCACCGAATACCAGGAGAAGATGGCTGCAGTAGGAAAGAGAATAGCTAAGAAGAGCATAAGGACAGACCTCGAAGACGGTCTCATAGAGAACCTTGAGATAGTCCTGAAACACATAGGCAACGCCAAGAGCGAGGTAGACAAGGCTGCCGAGAAGCTAAGGATGATCTGAAACAGGCTGAAGCATGGAAGAGGTAAAGCAGGTGATAATAATGAGGAAGGACCTTGGCATGAGCCTTGGCAAGACCGTAAGCCAGGGCGCACACGCTTCGGTATTGAGCTATATGGAGGCCCTCAGGGCCGACAGGAAGGTCGTTGAGGCCTGGCTGTCGAGCGGCCAGAAGAAGATAGTTCTGAAGGTGGACGACGAAAAGACGCTAAACAGGCTGTACGAGGCCTTCAAGTACAAGAACATCCCATGCGCCATAGTGAATGACGCGGGACTCACGCAGCTGCCTTCCGGTACAACTACCGCGCTGGGCATAGGTCCATGGAGATCCGACGAGATAAACCTACTGACAGGGGCGCTAAAGCTCCTATAGGCAAGATACCAGCAGTTCATCCTCAGGATCGGATATAGTCCCTTGCAACCTCAAACAGTTCCACTATCCTTGTCCCGATGCTTCTGAACGCGCCCTTCAAGTCAGGCCTCTTCATGCCCATGGCCTTCCTTCTAATGTAGTCAAAAGAATCTATCCAAAAACTAACTCCGAATACGCCCCTCTCTTTGTCCCTCTTCATCCTCCTGTAGGAGAACATGTCTATCAACTGCCCTTTCCCCCTTCCAAGCCAGTTCTTGTCACTGGTCGGGGTTCCAGGAGGCCTCTTAGCTTTAATTAGCAGCTCCCTCATTTTATCTAGGTCTATGACGCCAAAGCCGCCAGCCGCAGCTGAGCCTCCTCCAGCCCTTTTCGCATGCATATGGCTCATAATATTCCCACCATCGCAGCAGTTTCATTCTCCCGCATTTTAAGCATAACCTCCTTTTATCAACAATAAAAATACCGAATATATATGCTTTTTCTGCAAATAGCCCAAGCGTGAGAATTAGCACAGGGAAATGGGATAGGCGCTGCCAAAACCCACGCTGCAAAAGCAGGGACAAACAGCACGAATGCACAGGAAGAGCTACACTTCCTGCGCTATCTTTTCAACAAGCTTCCTCAATGCCTTGCAAAAACCGTCAAAATCCTCCTTTGTGGCTTCCACTTCGCGCGCAATAACCTCCAGATACGGGACGCCGCTCCTTATCCTAGATTCTACTGATATCTTCAAGTCGTCAACCATTTCCGTCACTCCTGACTTTTCAATTTTCAGTTCAATCATCATCCTAGCGTCAACAATCTCCTTGCGTGGGACCAGCCTGTAAACAAAGAAACTGCTGCCATCCTTGTTGTAATTGTATATGCATTCCTTTAAGTCATTGCCAAATATGTGCCTGCCGAACGGTATAATTATTCCAGAAGATTCACCTGAGTCCCTGCCTTGGCTTTCTTTATCTCTCCTCGATCCGGCCAGTGGATTTTCCTGCCTGCGCTCAGACAGACTTATTACTTTATTCCTTTTTTCATACTTTTGTTCGATCAAAAATTCACCAGCGTAGCGGTCCAATAACCGGGTCGTTTACTACAATGCAGACAGAAAGCAAAACAAGCGAACCCTGCATTGACATTGCAATATTATTGGACATTTCCTAATATTTAAATGATTCGCCTCACAAATGTTGTCTAAAAAGCAGCACTTCTTAAACAAGGCCCAGTCCATCGCAAGGCTTTTATATCCATAGCAGATAATCTAACTACAGCTTATCTTCCCGTAATCACTGCAATACTGCAGGAGGGATAAAATGGCAGAAAACATAGAGGAGTTCAACAAGTTCGTTGCCGAGAACAAGGGCAAGAGGAAGTTCAAGCAGACCGTAGAGCTTGCCATAAATTTCAAGGGCATAGACTTCACGAAGCAGGACAACAGGATAAACCTGGAGGTCAGACTGCCCAATGGCAAGGGAAAGACTGTCAAGGTTGCCATCTTCTCCACGGAAAGGGGCCTTGCAGAGGAGGCAAAGAGGAACGGTGTGGAAGTGATAGATGGCACGCAGATAGAGCAGCTATCAAAGGACGCAGCAAGGCTAAACTCGCTCCTCGATTACGAGCTTATGGCCCAACCAAACCTCATGCCGGTAATAGCAAAGAACCTCGGTCAGTTCCTTGGACCGAGGAACAAGATGCCCAAGCCGCTCCTAGGCAACGTGAACATAGCAAACATGGCAGCAGAGCTGAACAAGACCATAAGTCTGAAGAACAGGGGCAAGAACCTCCCAACAGTGCATTGCATAGTGGGCAATGAGGACATGGACGCTTCAAAGATATACGAGAACGTAAGGGAAGTGATAAACACAGTGACAAAGAAGGTGGGAGGCAGCCACGTCAGGTCGGCATATGTCAAGCTGACTATGAGCAAGCCCCTGAAGGTAGCGTGATATTCATGATGTTGAAAGCAGAGAAGATAGAATATGTAAAGAAGCTCCAGGAAGAGCTCAAGAAGTACAAGACAGTAGGTATAATGTCGCTTGATTCTGTTCCGGATACGCTTGTGCAGAGGGTGAGGAACAAGATGAAGCCGGACGTCAAGTTCCTAGTGATGAGAAGATCCCTAGCCCTGAAGGCCCTGGATAGCGATCCAAGGCTGGCAAAGCTCTCAGAATACACTGACCGCAACTTCGCGATCCTGCTCTCTGACATGGACCCGAGCGAGCTCAACAAGATAGTGTCCTCAAACAGGATGAAGATGATAGCAAAGCCAAACCAGATCTCCCCCGAGGACATAAGCATCGAGTCAGGAGACACGAGCATAGCCCCTGGCCAGGCAGTGACAGACCTCAAGGCAGCAGGGATAGACGTCGCGATACAGAAGGGGAAAGTGGTAATATCAAAGAGCAAGGTGCTTGTGAAGAAAGGCGAGAAGATAAGCACTGCGGTTTCCAAGGCGCTGAAGATGATGGATGTAATGCCTTTCGAGGCAGGGACAAAGCTCAAGGCCGTGGTGTACGAAAACCTGCTTTTCAACGAAAAGTCGCTAGGAGTGGACGTCGCCTTCGTTGCAGCAGAGCTCGCAGCGAATTTCCTACAGGCAAATGCGCTTGCCACCGAGATAGGATTGGTTACAAAGTACAACGCAGGAGCATTCATAAGAAAGGCCTATCTGTCAGCAATAGGACTTGGCTTGGAGGCCGAAATATACGAGCCTGGGATAACGGATATGCTTATAGCAAAGGCTGTAAGGGAGGCACTGAGCCTTAACGGGCTTGTAGCCGCCGAACCCAAAAGCGCGCAATGATACTGAAAAATGGTGAAACAATGGAATACATATATGCGGCACTTCTCTTGGACGCAGCAGGAAAAGACATAAGCGAAAAGAGCCTGACGGACGTGATAAAGGCGGCAGGAATGACGCCTGACGAGGCCATGGCGAAGTCTGTGGCGACATCCTTGAAGGACGTCAACATAAAGGATGTGATAAAGAACGCACAGAATGTCCAGGCAGCTGCGCCTGCTGCGCCGGCGGCGAAGCACGATGCGGCCAAGAAAGAGCCCGTAGAGGAGAAGGTAAGCGAAGAGCAGGCAGCGGGAGGTCTCGCAAGCCTATTCGGCTAAATGCGAATCCAAGCCGGAGTTGAGTCCTGGGTTAGCTTTGGCTCATGTCGGAGCTGATCGACCCAGCGCTTCGGGCAGGCATTAAAATACGCAATCCCTTCCAGAAACACAGCAATGTTTATATAACATATCAAGCATATCCCTTTTGTGGTGTTATTATGCAGGTCTACGTAGAAAAACCAAAATGCACAGGATGTTCCCACTGTTTCGATGTATGTCCTGTGGCCGTGTTTGAGATGAAGGACAGGGCCTCGCCAGACGTAAACAGCGACGTCGCTCCGGAAGACGTCAAATGGAAGGGCTCCCACCTGCCTGAGGTCACAGCCAAATGGGGAAACGTGCAGGATGGGCATCACCATTTCGCCGAGAAATTCGAAGGAGGTAGCGGAGGGATCTCCGTTGCGGTAAACGGGCCTTCATGCATCCTATGCCAGGCATGCCTAATAGAATGCGAGGGCGAGTGCATAGTGATAACCGACGACACTAACAACGTCTATCACTCTATATACAAGTAAACTCTAAATCACTGAACGGCGTAGGCTTCCTTGCCGAAGATTAGCTAATCCGTAGCTCCGGACTTCCAGGCTGTGACGCATTCTGACCGAAGCCGCTAATATAACCTGAAGTCTATGCATACCTCTACCCTAGAGGCTGAATACGGTCTTACCACCCTCTTCGATACGACCCTGAATGGCGCCCTGGCCTTCCTGAAAAACTCTCTGAGCTCTGCTATGCAGTCATTGAATGCAGATTTCCTCTCTCCGAACGAGTAGTAATGGACCATGCATCCCTTCCTTGCAACCGAAACTACAGAGCCAAGGAATTCCCAAGAGCTTTCAGGAAGCGGCATTATTATCCTGTCTGCGAATCTTCTGTACTTTTCCGCCACCCTCTTCACGTCTCCGAACTCAGCGGTAACATTATCGGTCTTGTTCAGCTTCGCGTTCTGCACCATGTACCTGTAAGCATCCCTGTTCAGCTCTATCGCCACCACATGCGAATCCCTGTGCCTTTTTGCTATCTCTATGGCGAACGGCCCGGCCCCTGCGAACATCACCACGACATTCTCTCCAGGCCCTACAAGCCTGTTTATCCTCTCCCTTTCAAATGCCAGCCTCGAAGAGAAGAACGCCTTCCTGACGTCTATAACGAACGACGCCCCGTTCTCCCTGTACATCGTGCTGTATCTTCTCCTGCCCGCAACGTAAACGTAGTCCCTTATCCTGTACTTCCCCTTTACCGGGCCGCCTTTTGCAAGCACAGTGGACACGTTCCTGTTCATATCCATAAGCGCCGCAGCCATTGCCTTTGCAACAGGCATGGTATCAGCATCTATTATTGCGATATCCCCTATTATGTCATAACTCTTTGTGGCCTTGTCGTATCCTGCCCCTAGCCTCTTTGCGAGCACCTCCCTATAGCTTTTAACGGACCTGTTCCTTTCAAACGCCCTGTCGACCAACTCCCTTCCTCTGCCCTTTAAAAGCCCTTTTACCCGCTTTCTGCCTCCTCTGGAAATGGGAAAGTATATAAATTCATCATCACTAATTAACCTATAATTATTATCCATTAGTTTGTGCCTTGCGAGATATTTTCTTACCCTTTCGGCATCGCTTTTGCTTGCTTTTAGGCCCAACATAAGGATAATATCGGCAAATAAGCATAAAAAGTGATAAATTGTATTTCATAGTAAGGGTAACGGCAAGCCAGGAGAAGATAACCTCGGACATACTCCAGAACAAGGTAGCGAAGGGCAATACCGACATACACGCAATAATAATGCCTTTTGGCATGCGCGGTTACGTCATCGTCGAAGCTGCAAGCGAAATTTCGTGCAGGGACCTGATATTAAATGAGCCGCATGTCAAAGGCATGCTCTCAAAGCCTCTCGAAGAGGCCGATCTGGACAAGATGCTAAGCGCAAAGCAGACAGCACAGGAAATCTCGGTCAATGACACAGTGGAGTTCTTTGTAGGTCCGTTCAAAGGATACAAGGCAAAGGTAATAAAGATAGATTCAGGCAAGGAAGAGATAACAGTAGAACTTATGGATGTTGCGGTCCCAATCCCAGTTACAACCAAAGCCAACATGGCAAGGATAATCCAAAAAGCGAACCAAGGATGACAATATGACAGAAGTAGTTGTTAACGGTCTCATAGAAGGCGGCAAGGCAACGTCAGGCCCGCCGTTCGGCCCTGCCCTGGGTCCCCTCGGAGTGAATACAGCAGGCATAGTGAACGAGATAAATGAGAAGACAAAAGCATTTGCAGGGATAAAGATACCTGTTAAAGTCACGGTCATAAAAGAGACAAAGGAGTTCAAGGTGGAAGTCGGTTCTCCCACCACCAGCGCGCTCATACTGAAGGAGCTAGGCCTCGAGAAAGGCGGCAAGGTCAAGGAAGAGGTCGTCGGAAACATAACCCTAGAGCAGGTGAAGAAGATAGCTAATGCAAAGCAGGCATCCCTATACGGCAACACGCTGGAATCAAGGGTGAAGCAGGTGCTCGGAACATGCAAGAGCATGAATATAACGTGCGAAGGACTCAATGCCATAGAGATGACAAAGAAGATAAGCAGCGGGGAAGTAAAGGTATAAGGGCGTCAAGGTGCGCACATACGGAAAAGCTCGCTATTCCTGAACTGTATTCAAGACTTAGGTCAAGGTTCGGCTTCCTGGGCTGGTGGCCAGGAGACACTCCAGACGAGATAATAATAGGCGCAATACTGACCCAGCGCGCGTCATGGAAGAACGTCGAGAAGGCAATATCAAACCTTAGGAACGCAGGCATGCTCAGTCTGGCCAAAATAAGAACCGCAAGCCTGAAAGACCTGCAGAAACTGATAATGCCCTCCGGCTTCTACAGACAGAAGGCCAAAAGGCTCAAGTCCTTTTCTAATCACGTATTCTCAGGCCACGGATCGCTCGGCGAAATGCTCAAAATGCAGCTCCCTGACCTCAGGTCAGACCTCCTGTCAATGGACGGAATCGGAAACGAGACCGCCGACTCGATACTCCTTTATGCGGCTCGCAGGAAGGTCTTCGTGGTAGACGCGTATACCAAGAGAATAATGAGCAGGATATACGGCCTCGAAGAGGGCATTGATTATGGCAAGCTACAGGAATACATCTCTTCGAGGATTGGCAGCAGCCTTGAGCTGTATCAGGACTTCCATGCGCAATTCGTGGAGCTCGGAAAGAACTACTGCAAAACAAAACCTTTATGTAATGGGTGCCCGGTTAAATTATATTGTCTTCATTGCAAAGACAGCGCAGCTGACTAGCATGGATTTCAAAGAATATGTAGACAGATACAGAGACAGCATCTTCAACAAGATAATGGAGTACCTGCCGCTGAAGGACCCTATGGACCACTACAAGATAGTCAGGGAATACAGCGAAAGGAAGGGCAACTACAGGAGGCCAGGCCTTCTCATGCTTGGCGGAGAGATGTTCGGCGCAAAACTCGACAAGCTGCTCCTTCCAGCCGCAGCGATGCAGCTCTCCGAAGACTGGATACTGATACACGATGACGTAGAGGACAACTCTGAGCTAAGGCGGGGCAAGCCAGCTCTTCACAAGATCTACGGCAACGAGATAGCGATAAACGCCGGAGATGCGGCGCACATAGTGATGTGGAAGATGCTAAAGGACTACATGCTAGAAGCCGGGCAGACTACAGGAAACAGGGTCTTCGACAAATTCTACAACATGCTGGAGTATACTGTGGAGGGACAGTACATAGAAACAAACTTCATGAGCAATATAAAGGATCTCAGCAAGGTCTCAGAAGACTTATATTTCAGGATAGTCCACAGCAAGACATGCTACTACTCTGTATACGGGCCGATGCAGATAGGCGCAATGGCCGCAGGAAAGGACGAGGGCACGATAAACATCATGAAAACGATCGGAGAGCCGGCAGGCATCGCCTTCCAGATAGTCGATGACATACTGGACATGACTGCAGACGAGAGCTCCTTCGGCAAGAAGAGATATGGCGACCTTTTCGAAGGAAAGCTTACCCTGATCATCCACCACGCATATAACCAGGCCACCAAAGACGAAAAGGAAAAGATAGACGCGATATACAAGAAGAGCAGGGACCAGAAGTCGGAGGACGATATAAATTTCCTAATCGAGGCTATAAACAAGTACGGCGGAGTGGACTACGCCCAGTCAGTGGCAGAGAGCTATTGCAAGAAAGCAAAAGAAGCTGTAGACAGCTCCAGAGGCCTCATTCCAGACAACGAATACACGCAGACGCTGCTGTCAGCCATAGAGGAACTCTATTCAAGGAAAAAATGAGTGCCAAACAGCAATATTCTTTCCCGCGCAAAAGCGTAGTATTTAATATCGTGAGCAGTCTTAGCTTCCGAGTTCGGAATGTGTTCGGGCGTTTCCC
>JAJZKW010000024.1 GCA_021803945.1 Microcaldota archaeon | reverse complement strand
CAAGAAGTATGAGGAAGGCCGGATTGATGGCATATGAAAGGATCGCTCCTGAGGCAAGCAGTATTATCTCTGCCGAGTAGAAGGCAATACCGTAATATAGGTTGCGCGGATATCCCAATATGCTTAAGGCAGTCTGCCTGTTCGACCATTCAAAGAAGGCCCTGAAAGAATCTGCGGAGTTTACGCGGGGCTGGACAGATCCTACATATGCGATATCGAGTCCGCGGCCCCTGGCCGCCTTTGTCAGGGAGATATCGTCTGATAATGAATACTTGGAGTTTTTGAGCAGTTTCATGGCATCGCTTCCGATCAGGTCCTTCCTGAACGCGAGCGATCCTCCCCATCCGAAGCGCGTGGAGCTGTTTTCCATCAGCCCTTCGCCTGCAAAACCCCAGACGAACTTGACCTTTGACCAGAATCCTGCGCGCGGAATGAACTTTGGAAAAGTGGTTGATATGCCTATCTTCCTGTCATGGAGAGGGGCGACAAGGGCCTTCAGCCAGCCCTTTACGACCAGTATGTCTGAATCGGCTATGACATACGCATCGTATCTCGGGAATTTTTTAAGCGCGGAGAGTATAGCCAGCACTTTGCCGCTCGGAGGCCCTTGCCTGTATCTCGATATTATGTATCTGATGTTCGATTTCCTTATGCATTCGGCTGCAGGGTCGCCCTTTGCGTCGACCACTGCAACCACATTGTAATTGGGATAGTTCTGTGATGCTATCGATTTCAGGTTTTCGCTGAGCGTCAGGTCCAGCCCCCTGCACGGCACGATGACCAATGTCTTTGGATTGTAATCTGAAGCCCTCCGTTCGGGCTTGCGCTTTTTAACATATGGGACCATGTCTAAAAGCAGCATGCAGAAAAAGACCAGGAATATGAATGAAATTAGTAGGGAAAAGGGGAATTCCAATGCATCACTATCGGCTGGGAATAAATAGTTAGGTGGTATTTTTATATACTTCATTCTATATTCTAACCTATGGCATACACCACCTTTCTTACAATCATAATTCCATCCATAATGGGGTTTATCGTCACTGTCATCGGCACCAAGTTCGTAATCGGCTATTTCTACGGCGCAGGCATAGTTGCTGAAGACAGGAACAAGGAGCATATAAAGAGAATACCGAGCAGCGGGGGGATTGCGGTTTCACTCGGGATAATAGTAGGGATATTGGCTTACACGTTCGGAAGCAGGTTTGTATTCAAGCCTGCCATAAGCATATCCGTGCTCCTTGCGGCAGCTCTCGCCATAATGCTGATCGCGGCCGTTGGGTTTCTGGATGATATAAACGTAAAGGCACGGAGGGTGCAGACAACAGACATGAAGGATATAAGGAAAGGTCTCAAGCAGTGGCAGAAACCGCTCCTGACGCTCCTCGGAGCGCTTCCGCTGATGGCCATAAATGCCGGGGTAAACCAGTTCAACATCCCGTTCATCGGGATCGTGCAGCTGGGATATTTCTATCCGCTGATAATAATACCGCTTGCCGTGGTATTCTGCTCAAACGCCTTCAACCTGCTCGGAGGATTCGACGGGCTTCAGCCAGGTATGGCGCTTGCAGCAAGCTTCGGGATGTTCATATACTCGATCTTCTTTGGCAATTATGCTGGGACGCTCCTTTCGGCGCTGCTCTTGGCTTCGGTGCTCGCAT
This sequence comes from Microcaldota archaeon, assembly GCA_021803945.1. Lineage (GTDB taxonomy): Archaea > Micrarchaeota > Micrarchaeia > Micrarchaeales > CABMGC01 > JAJZNA01. The sequence continues at coordinate 4,126 of JAJZKW010000024.1, read as the reverse complement.
TCCTTCCGTTCAATTCCTACAAGGCCAAGATAATACCCGGAGACAGCTTCACTTATGCTGTGGGGGCGACATTGGTAGCCATAATGGTCCTGGGAAACGCTGAGACTTTCGGTGTTATCATCTTCATACCATGGATAATCGAGTTCTTCCTCCATCTGAGAAGGAGATTCAAAGTCACAGACCTTGGGATAAGGCAAAGAGACGGCACCTTCAGGGCGCCTTATGGAAAGAGGACGTACAGCCTGACGCACCTCGTCATGAATCATGCGAAGGCGACGGAGAATACAGTGGCGATCTACTTGACGGCGTTTGAAGGGGCGTTCGTAGTGCTTGGTCTCCTGCTCAAGATATTTGGCGTTTTGTAAGAAGTAGCAGTTTCCTGGTCCTCAAGGCCCTTTGTGAGGATTATGTCTGAGGTCCTGATCAGTTTCTTCCTTCCGGCATGGCCTGCGTATATTATCGCCTTCTTGGTGATTGAGCTTGCCAGCTTCTCGATCTCTCTTTCAAGGTCGCGCACTGCGTCTTCAGTCACCTTCTCTGCGCCGGCTTCCCTTATGAACATCTCTATCTCGTATAAACTAAATACCCTCTTTTCTGCCATTCCATCCCCAAGAATTCAAAAGCAATAGTGTGATTGAATAACAAGTTTTAAAAAGGCATACAAGAACAAGCGAATAGTGGCAGTTAACGGCCTAGGACTTATACCTAAGGAGAGCGCCTATGCCGCTGAAGCCCATAAGGAACTCCCTTCCGTAAGAGCTTTCGCTGGATACGAAGACAGTCTCTGCCCCGTTCTTGTCAGCTATGCCTATCAGTTCGTCCAGTGCATCCCTGTCCTCTACAACCACCAATGTTCCTCCATCTTCGTGCTTGGCCTGCCTCTCGCCTTTCATCTCCACTTTCTCAATCGTCGTTCCGCAGGCATTGCATTTGTACTTTACCTCGTGTATCTCAATCTCGTCGTTGATTATGAGCGTGTTCACCTGGTTGGCAACTAAGGCATGCCTTGTGGCGGGGTATCCGTAGACAGCAAGGTTTTTCCTCACTATCTCCTGCATGAAGCGCTCTATTACCTTTCTTTCCTGGTAGGCTTCCTGCTCTTTCAGCAGGTCTGCAGCTTTCTCTATCATCTCATGAAGGCCGAACTCGTCAGTATATCCCGTGTCATATGTCCCGAGCACCTTTATCTGGTAATTTAACGAATTCTGCTTTATGAACGATTCCTTTGACGGCCCTGGGCCACCAATTATGAGGCCTTTTATCTTGAACCCTGAAGATTCAAACGTCGAGTTTATTATGTCTGATATCCTTGAGTGGTACTCGCCTATGCTCTCTTCCCTCCCTCTTGCAAACCTCTGCTGGGACTGCCCACCCTTGTTGACCTTAGCATGGACCATCGAATTCAGTTTCTTGATCACCTGAATGTGCGATCCCTTCAGTGTAGCCACCGTGGCCTCCCTTCCGTCCATGACAAGGAGCGCATACGTGTCCTTCGATCCAACTATCTCTTCTATGGGATCCAGGAGGAATACCGAATCGCACCTGTATATATTCACCTTTAGCGGGAGAGGAGGCTCCATGGAGAAGAGCTCTATATCGACCTTTCCCTGATTTTTCGATATGTTGCCGGCGAATACTGCAAGGCCGTTTTTCGGGGTTTCCTTGTAAAGCCTCAGGTACTGCATTATTTTGTCTAGCGCGCTTTGAACGTTTAGCCTTACGCTCTTTGACTTTATGTTGGACGACTGGCTGTGCTCCTCCCTCAGTTTTGCCACTTCGTCTGACAGCTGGAACCCTGCAGGTATGTACACGCTGACCAGCTCTGTGCCGTAGCCCCTGATTGATTTAAGCCTCTTTATCTCCTTGATTATGTTGTATTCGTTTCTCATGGTTGCAGCCCATATTGCGCGATGGTTTGGTGCATTTAGTATACATTGTTCTTTATTTTCTCTAATATTAAGTATATTGTCCTCCTGCTGCCCCTCTTGTTCAGGATATGGAAAGATTTTATCCCTATCTTCCTCGCGGTTGCGACATTCTTCTCTATATCGTCCATGAATATCACCTCTCTCCTGTTTAGCCTGAATTTACTGAGCATTATCCTGTACGCCTCCGGATCGGGTTTCATGTGTTCGTTGAGCGATTCCTGGTGCATCACGTTTTTCCATTTGACGATTCCGTTAAGCCCGAGGATCTTCAGCGCCCTCCTAGCCCATATGGAAGGCGCGTTTGTGAAAAGGAATATTTGATATCTCTTGGAAAGACCGGAAAGCAGAGATATCAGCTTTTTGTCCTTCCTTATCCTGAAGCTCCTGGGGTGGATGTTATTTACATAATCGCTGAACTTTTTCTCGTCGATGCGATATCTCCTGCTAAGGTATATCACGCTCTCTGATATCTCCCCTTCCCTCATCCTGTTGTCAAGCCTCTTGAGCAGTGCCTTTGGAACGCGCTCGAGGATGCCCCTCCTCTTCAGGAATGCGTGCACCCTTTTCATGTTCGCCATTGATATCTCTGCAAGCTCGCTGCCCTCGTAGAGAGTGCCGTCTAAATCTATAACTAATGCTTTTATCGCCATTGTCTCGGCCTTGATGCGCTATCCAATCCTGTCCTTACCCATGAACGGCACCAGTGCATCAGGAACCGTTATTGTGCCGTCATCGTTGAGATAGTTCTCCACTATGGCAACCATGGTGCGGTTTGTCGCTATTGCAGTTGAATTGAGCGTGTGCACATACTTCCTCTCCCCACCTTCATCGTACTTTATGTCCAGGCGCATTGACTGCCAGTCAGTGCAGTTTGAGCATGAGACCATCTCCCTGTATCTTCCCTGAGCCGGCATGTATGCCTCGAGATCGTACTTCTTTGCAGCCACAGTGCCTATGTCCCCAGTGCATATGTTCACTATGCGGTAAGGTATCTTGAGCTTCTGGAACAGGCTCTCTGAATTTGAGATCAGCTCGTCGAACAGCGTCCAGGAATCCTTCTGCGCAGAGAAGACAAACTGCTCAACCTTATAGAACTGGTGCACCCTGAATATGCCTTTTGTGTCCTTCCCGTGGGCGCCTGCCTCTCTCCTGAAGCACGGGCTGAAGCCCATATACTTTTTGGGCAGGTCCTTAGTTGAAAAGACCTGGTCGGCATGAAGCGCAGCTATAGGGTGCTCTGAGGTGCCTATCATGAACAGTTCATCATCAACATGCTCTACCTCCTTCCTTGACTCGGCCTCCCTGGATTCCGAGGCACGGTAAAGCATCTCCTGGAAATCCCCCAGAGCAGTGACTCCTTTATAGTACTCTTTCTTCATAAGCAGCGGAGGCGCTATGAGTGTGTATCCCTTCTTGGAGAGCTCTGTTATGGCGAACCTTATGAGCGCCTGCTCAAGCATGGCCAGGTCGCCTTTCAGGTAGAAGAACCTTGCGCCTGCGACCTTGGCTGCCTGCTCGATGTCAAGTAGGCCAAGCCTTGTGAGAGCCTCTTCGTGCCCCAGCTTCTGCACCTTGGACGCGTCTCCTTCCCTCCTTACTTCTGCATTCTCGCCGTCGTCCTTGCCGTATGGAACAGAATCGTGAAGTATGTTCGGCATGTTCCACAATAAGGCGTCTATTCTTTCCTGGTACTTTGGCATCTGCGCCTCTATCTCTGCTATCCTGGACTTTACAGCTGCCATCTCATCGAGCTTTTCCTTCCAGACCTCCTTGCCGGATTTCTTAAGCTCTGATATCTCAAGGCTCCCTTTGTTCCTGCTGGCCCTGAGCTGCTGCGCTTCTGTGCTTATCCTGTTGTATTCCTGATCCAGCTGGAGAAGCTCATCTATGGGATAATCGCTCTTCCGTATCTCTAGCGATTTCCTTATGCTGTCGATATTGTCCTTTACGTATCTTGTGGAAATCATGAAAGTTCACCAGCTTCAATATGGAATGCTTTCCCATAATTTATATAACTGATTGATAATGGGCCTGCGGGGGTTGGAAAATCGGGGAGATGAAAACGTCGCGCCTGTGCGGATTTATATATTTTGATAGGCAATTACGCTTGCGCAGGGGTGGCAGAGCCTGGCCAAATGCGACGGGCTTAGGACCCGTTTCCTTTAGAGGATGCAAGAGTTCAAATCTCTTCCCCTGCA
>JAJZKW010000003.1:38074-73177 GCA_021803945.1 Microcaldota archaeon | reverse complement strand
GAGCAAGAACATTGCATTGAAATGCCTGTTGGAGCGGAAGGATATTCTTGACCGAAAACCCTTCCAGATTTCCAATAAGGGAGGCCTTGTAAACGGCCTCAGACAGATGTCCTATGAAGTTGGTTTGCCCGACGTTGCTGTGCAACATGCTTATCAACATGATGGAAAGCCCACGATGTTTAGTCGTGGGTAGTTTACGAATTCAAACCTCTATGTATATCTCTCCGGTCTCGCTGTCAACCCTTGTCCTGTACGACCTGATTCCAGTGACCCAAGGGGTATCCTCGCTTGCCGCCCCGCTGCCTATGTCAAATGCACCGTTATGCCATGGGCATATGAGCTTGCCGTTCTCTATCTTCCCCTTTCCGAGCGGCCCGCCCTGATGTGTGCATTTTCCATCAAGTGCGTGCAGTTTCCCGTCATGCTTAAGCAGTGCAATCTCAACTCCAGACACTGTTATAGGTACAACGCTGTCATCTTCCAGATCTCCTGCCTTCACGTCAATCTTATGCTCTGCCATCAAACAACAGCCTCAAACACTTCAGATATCTTTTTCCTTACTTGCTTATAAGTGTCCCTGTCCCTTATCGTGACCGTTCCGTCCTTGAGAGTGTCGAAATCAACAGTTATGGCGTTAGGTATGCCTATCTCATCGGATTTCGCATACCTCTTGCCAATGCTCCCTGATTCCGAATAATACGAGGATATCCTCCTCTTCCCAAGCTCCCTGTGGATCTCCTCTGCCTTACTGATCAGGCCATCGTCCTTCTGGAGGGGGAACACAGAGCACATGTACGGAGCCATGCTCTTGCTGAGGGAAAGCACCTTCCATCCGCGCCCGTCGTCCTTCACAGCCCCGTCTATCACGGAGAATAGGAGCCTGTCGACCCCTATGCTTGCCTCCGCCACGTGTGGCAGCACCTTCTTCTCGTTGCTTATCACGCCGAGGTCTGTGTTAGACAGCTTTGCGTGCGATGACAGGTCGTAATCGCCTCTGTCGGCGTTCCCTGCAACCTCTATGTATCCATACGATGTCTTTATCTCAAGGTCTATGTTGCCGGCAGAGTAGTGCGGGAGCTCCTCCTTGTCAAGCTGCCTGAACCTGTACTTCTCCATGCCGATTCCAAGGCGCTCTATCAGCCGCTTTTCCTTGTACAGCAATACCGCAAGGTACTCGTTTGGTATTGCGCCTTCGGCCAGCAGCTCCTTGATGGAGAATTCCCCTTCCGCACCCGTGCCTCGCTTTACGAACCTTATCCTCTCGGCTTCCAATTCTGCCGAGCCGATGCCTCCGAATCCCGAGAATCCGGCATCCTTGTCTATGAACAGCTCTGTCTCCATCTGGGTGATCTCCCTCACCCTCACAAGCCCCTGCCTTGGAGATATCTCATTCCTGAAGACCTTTCCAACCTGGCATATCCCGCATGGCAGTCTGAGGCCGTGCGACCTGTAGATGTCCTTGAAGCCCATGAATATGCCCTGCGCCGTCTCCGGTCTCAGATATGCAGCGTCAGTGCCCTTCTGCCCTATCTGAGTCTTGAACATAAGGTTGAAGTTCTCAGGGTTGCCTATCCTGCCCCCGCATCTCGAGCATTTTATCCCGTTGCTCTCCACCTTCGCCAGCATGTCGTTGAGCTTCATCCTCCTTATCTCTGCAAGGCCCTCGTCATCGCCCCTCGCTGAGTAGAACTCTTCAAGAAGCTTGTCAAGTCTGTACGAGGTATGGCACGAGCCGCATGTAGCTACAGGGTCAGTGAAAGTGGCAAGGTGCCCGCTCGCCTTAAGCACTATCTCAGGAAGTATGGTGCTGGTCTCTATCTCAACAAGGCCCATGGCCTCGGGGAACATCGCCCTCCACTCCGACTCTATATTCCTCTTCATCCTCAGCCCTATGGGTCCGTAGTCGTAGAACCCGCCGGCCTCTGCATATATCCCGAAGGACCTGTAGAACACGGTCCTCCTCTTGATTATATCCTCTGCAGGGCTCTCATTTGCCATAAGCACCAATCCGGCGTTTGAAGTACAGGTATATTCAGAGGAAAAATCTATTAAATCTTCATAAGGCCATCTCCTGCTCTAGTCCGGCATCCGCAGCCGCTATGGCAACATTAAATATCTTTCCTGGCAATAAGATATGGAGTAATCTTTATGAAGGAGTCTCCGGAAGAAAAGCAGAGGAGGATTCTTAATCTCGCCAAGGAGAGCATAGGCAATGCCTATTCAGGGGCCGAGCACTCCGTCATACAGGCCATAGCCTCGTTCAACGAGCTGGAGAAGACGAGGAATCTTGTGCACGAGAAGCTGGAGGAGTGGTATGGCATCTTCTTCCCTGAGCTGAGACTGCAGAACCAGCTCACGTACGCCAAGTTCATAATTGCATTCGGCAAGGATAAGAAGGGGATGGATGCCGGACAGCTTGCCGCTCTCGTAGGAGGAGCTGCAGAACAGATATCAAAGCTCGCGTCAGAGAGCATAGGCAGGGAGCCGACTGACGAGGAGTACCAGATGTTGAAGGGCCTAGCCGAGCTCGAACTGAGTATAGCTGCGCAGGAGGAAGCGCTTGACAGGTACCTCGAAGCTTCCACCAAAAAAATCATGCCGAACATAACCTACCTTATAGACTACAAGATCGCGGCAGAGCTTCTGGGAAAGGCAGGATCGCTGGCAAGGCTTGCGATAATGCCTGCAGGCACCATACAGCTTCTCGGCGCAGAGAAGGCGCTCTTCAAGCACATAAAGTTCGGCTCAAAGCCGCCGAAGTACGGCGCAATATTCAAGCTGCAGCAGGTCGGAGGCGCAGGCAGGTTCGACAGGGGAAGGATAGCAAGGGCGTACGCGACAAAGATCGCCATAGCCGCACGCGCCGACGGAATATCGAAGAACTTCATAGCTGACAAGCTGAAGGAGCAGCTCGACTCGAAGCTGGCCAAGCAGATGTCAAACAGGCCTTCAAAGCCCAGGCCCCAGAGCTACAGGCCTCACGGAGGCAGGCAGGGGAGCGGAGGCAGGTACCAGGACTACGGCGGAAGGAACAGGAGGCAGTTCAAGAGATAATTAAAGCGAAAGCTTGCAGAAAATCAATAAATACCTGCCAAAGCAGAAACGCTTCATGCAGAAAGAGATGCAAGTTCGTAACTCAAGCTCATCGAAGTTTATCTTAGGCATGAGCGCTCTTTTTTTCCAGATCGATAAGCTTGACGCAGCAAAGCACAAGGCACTGCTTGCAGTAAAAAGAACGATCATCTGTGACCAATTCGAAGACGTAAGGTCAAATGCAGCTGAAATGGCCCATAGTACTATAGAAATGATAAACCGTATCGCCCAAAGCGACATAAAGCCACCGATAATAATCATCGATCCAACCAAGAAAAGTCAATCAAGCGGATACTACCTGCATGCTTCTCCGGATCATATATTCGTAAATCCGCACATACCCCCAGAAGAGCTCTTTGTCACAGTGGCTCATGAGACTGTGCATTACGCGCGCAATAAACTCGGTAATTCCGCCCAGACTTCAACAAGAGCATTGAACTTTGTCTTATTAAACGTCGAGGAAGGCGTTGCAGAATTCATATCAGAGTACCTGACTGCCAAATCTTCACGCTTCAAAGAGGGTGCGCTTTTAAGGCACGGGATCCACCAATACGATTCGCTGGAAAGCTCCCTGCTCCTATACGATGCAATAGCAGACGATCTCAAATCAGGTTCAGCAATTATGAGAAACATGCGCGACTTCATGGACTCAGAAGTAGAGATCTCCGGCCTGGACGCAGTCTATGCGCTCGGATCTGCAGTTGTGAATATAATCTTTGCAGCTAACGATTTCAATGCAGAGGCCACGGTCTCGGAGCTGCTGAGAAGTACAAACATAAACCTCTTTGCAAGGATCGTAGAACTTGTAAATGGCGATAGTGGGGATATGCTCAAAACAAAGCTGTCGTCAATATGCAAACTAATTGACGATTTAAATTCAAGGATAGACCGTTATTTTGACAAGCACGCAGTCGCCATTGCATTGAAGGCCGCATCGGAGGCTGCAGTCATCGCATCAGCAAAGCGGGCTTGATTCTATTTATTGAGTTTCACTACGTAGCTGGAATCTTTTCAAATATTTGAAATAATGATTGAAAACCCACCAGAATTTACGTGAACTCAATTTTTTCATTTTTCATATTGGCAAACTATTTTTGCCCACCAGGCTTCCGAGTTCGTCATTTGACTAAGTTGTTTCCAAGATCCCTCGTGAATAATTTCGTCATGTGGCTATCTGCAAGAGATTTGAAATAAGCTTTAAATATCTGCGTTTTAAAACAGAGTTATAATATTGTATATGAGAAGGCGTATTGTATGGCATTGGAAGATAAGAGCGCAAAATTTGTTACCAAGACAGAGGTAAAGATGGAAGATTACTCCTCAAACCCTATACTCGCACCGTACCACAGGGAGATGGCAGCAATGGAGAAGATGCCTGTCCTGGAGAGGACCAAGACGGTGTGCCCCGAATGCAAGCTGATAATCGACGGTACGATCTACAAGGACGCTGAGAACGTCATGATAAGGAAGCTATGCCCAGAGCATGGATGGACAATAGAGAAGTACTGGGAAGACTATGACATGTACATAAAGATGAAGAATTACAATTATTACGGAAGGGGGTTCGACAATCCGAACTACGTTAACAAGGGGGAGAACTGCCCGTTCGACTGCGGAATATGCGAAAGGCACAAGTCCCACACAGGATTGGCGAATGTAGTGATAACAAACAGATGTCACCTGAGCTGCTGGTACTGCTTCTTCTACGCAAAGGAGGGCGAAGCCATATACGAACCTACGAGGGACGAGATAGAGAGGATATTCAATGTGCTCAGGAACCAGAAGCCAATACCTGCCAATGCGCTTCAGATAACCGGCGGAGAGCCGACAATGAGGGATGATCTGGTAAAGATAGTGGAGATGGCGAAGAAGTCAGGCTTCGACCAGATACAGCTGAACACTACCGGGATAATCCTCGGAGCGCACCCAGAGGAGGCGTTAAAGCTGAGGCACGCGGGAGTAAGCTGCCTATACATGAGCTACGACGGTGTTTCAAAGAGGTCAAATCCGAAGAACCACTGGGAAGCTCCATCGACAATCGAGGCATGCAGGAAGGCGAACCTAGGGATAGTCTTAGTGCCTACTGTGATAAGGACAATAAACGACCACGAGCTCGGCAACATAATCAACTTCGCGCTGAACAACAACGACGTGATAAAGGCGGTGAACTTCCAGCCTGTATCGCTGGTAGGCAGGATGCCTTCGAAGCTCAGGGAGAAGCAGAGGATTTCGATCCCAGGCGCGATAAAGCTGATAGAGGAGCAGACAGGAGGAGTGATAACAAAGGAGGACTGGTTCTCTGTCCCTTATGTCGGAGGGATAAACAGGTTCATAGAGGCGCTCACAGGAGAGTACAAGTACGACCTTTCCATACACTTCGCATGCGGATGCGGATCGTACATCTTCCAAGACCCTGACGGGAAGATAATCCCGCTTACAAGGTTCATAGATGCAACCGGGTTGCTGGAGCACCTGCAGAATGCAGTCAACGAGATGGAAGGGAGGTCGAAGCTCGAGAGGAGGCTGATCGCACTGAAGGCAGTAGCCGGCATAAAGAGGTACATAGACAAGGATAAGCAGCCCAAATCAGTGAACTTCGCAAACCTCTTCATGTCACTGATATTCAAGCACGACTTCGCAACAATGGGCAAGTTCCAGCTCAAGTCTCTGTTCCTCGGGATGATGCACTTCCAGGACGAGTACACTTACGACATAAAGCGCGTGGAGAAGTGCGACATACACTATGCGATGCCTGACGGAAGGGTGCTCCCATTCTGCACGTTCAACGTGTTCCCTGAAGTATACCGCGACAAAATACAGAGGCAGTACAGCATACCTTCAAAGGAATGGAAGAACATGCACAACGACTGGAACTACGGCGGGGACAAGTATGTCAGGAATGTCAAGGAGATAGAGGCTACAGAGGTTTACAAGAATACATATGGCAAGATGATAGACTTCTTCTCGCTCCCTGTGAACAGGGCTGAGGCAGCTGCAGTTGCAGCGAGGACAGGCAGGGCTTATGCAAGACCTGCGACTTCCATCTCTCAGAAGACGGCTGCAATGGTAATGACAGCAGCCCAGGAGAAGCAGAAGGCCCCGGAGCACAGCCACAAAGAGGAAGGAGAGAGCTGCGGCTGCGGAAAGGAGGAAGGCGGAAGCTGCGGATGCGGAGGGCAGTGATCCAATTGGCCTCTCTTAAATGGTAATAGACAATGGACAGACGCGATAATGCACCACAAGAGAACGGCTTTCTCAAGGACCTAAAGACCGAGGAGATAGAGTACGATGACAAAGTGGAGTACAACGGAAAGACCTACAGGGTACCATACAAGATGATAAAGGAGGCAGTATTCTCGAACCTCGAGTCCAAGGATTTGATAGACATAGAGCACTGCGCAAGGCTGCAGTACAGGCTTCTTCTTCTGGATTCTGTCCTGAAGGCGAAAGTCGAGTTCATAAGGAACAGGATCACAGTAATATACAACCCAAAGGACGCAGCGAACAGGAAGGAAAAGATCAGCAAGGAGGAGCTTATTGCATTCATAGAGAAGGAAGGGGTAATCATAGATCCCCAGCATGTCTCCGAGAGGGACGTCGACTATGTCAAAGAGATATACACTTACCAGTTCGAGCCCGCAACCATAAGGGAGCATGCCCCATACGGATACAGCATGTCCGAATGGAAGAGGATGAAGCCTGAGTGGGAGAAGAAGCAGTCAGAATCGATAAGGGCCAAGTACAACAAGTTCAGGAAATGGCAGAATTCATACCTGGAGCAGCACGACGACCTTGCTAAGGAGTACAACTACGTAAAGGAAGAGAAGAAGGTTGGCTTGGTAGGAAAGCTTCTCGGAAAGGGAAAGAAAGAGGGCGAAAAAGACAAGGGCTTCTGGTTCCACGGAGTATGAAAGAAGGCGCAGCCTGACGTCGCCAAATTCATCCGAGCCTCGATTTTATCAGAGCTATCAGCGAATTTGTCATATCCTTGCTCATGGCCTTGTCCATCAGCTTTATGGTGCCTGCGCACCTGTGGCCTCCTCCGCCTTCTATGCTGTCTGGGTACCTGATCTTCATCTCCTCTATCAGCCCAAGCATGTCAAAATCGTTGCAGAGGTCCCTGTCAACCCTCATAAGCAGGTATGCTCCTATGTTCACCACTAGCAGCGTCCTCTTCATACCCATCTCGTCCAGCCTGCCAAGCAGCTTCGATGCGTACCTTCCAGGGAGCGGGTACTTCGAGTCTTCAGACCTGACATTCTCGAAGTCAAGGAGGCAAAGGTTGGAATTCCTGCATTCATACCTCTTCACAGCCTTGACCCCGTTGTCAATCGCCTCCTCGAGCTTTATATTTGCATAGTCCAGCAGCTCCTTCGACCTGGACGGGCTGCTTATCACATCCTCTATCTCCTGCGGCGTCACATTGCTTTTTGAGCGCCCGTACACCGCCTGGAGGTCGCTAGTTATGAAGTCCAGCAGCGCAGATATGTCCGAACCGAACCCGCTTGCGTACTTGCTGTAGTCCCCTATCAGCGACGCGTCCCTGAAGATGCCGGTGTCAACGTCGGAGAACGACCTGCAAAGCACCGACGTAAGCAGGCCGGCAGTATAGTTGGAGTCGCCTCCGTGCTGCCATGGGTTTATGTAATCCTCGAGGTCTACGCCCCTGAACCCCTCCTGGATCGGATGATGGTCCAGCCAGACCATGTCGAACCTGTCCGCAAGCTCGTCTATCCCCTCGTTGCTCTCTATGCTCGTCCCAAAATCTATCAGGATCAGGAGCGGCTTCTCAATGCATTCATAGTTATTGGATATCAGCATGTCATTCTGCGCATCAGATCTCCTGTATGTGACGCCCTTGTGCATTAGCCACACCAGGTTTCCTGCCAGCCGGTTCTTTGAGGCAAGGTCCTTAAGCGAGAGATGGAGCGAGTAGGCTCCGCCAGAGCCGTCAGCGTCATTATGGAACCTGATTATTATCGGTGCAGAGACGAGCATCTTCCTTACTATTGTCTTCGACGCAGCAATAATACTGCCCCACATCCTTTCAGTAATCGCGTCGACTTCAGGATTCCCGATCCTATGAGCGCCCTTGTCCGTCGCAATAGCAGCAAAAGACGATACCTTCGCCTTCATGTCGTCGGCGCGTGCAGAATCCCTGCTTGCCGAAAGAACCTTTCCAGAGGTGTCATATTCGGCGAACTCCCCGCACTCCATAGTGATATCGCAGCCTATAGCGTCCACCCTAGGGCCGTCATCGAAGTTCAGAGCGAAGCACGTGTCGCCAGAAGCCGACCCATGTTTTATGCAGGATACAAAGCCGATCACATAATCCCTCAGGTGGAGTTGGAGTAAAGGCCCTGTATGTCTCCTATGCATGCGCTGTTAAGAGTTGCATTGCTTATATAATTGCAATATGCGGTGTCATTGTATTTCCTGGCGATGTAGTAGAAGCATGTATACGAATATGGGGAAGGTATGCCTTTGCATATGCTGAGGTTTCCTGTCTGCAGCGCCTCCAGTGACATGTATCCATACTGGCAAGTTGTGGCATTGGCTCCGGCATTGCTGCACAAGGAATGTATAACGCTTGCGTTCAGAGTCGCGCTGCCATTGTTCGCAGCGCTCGTCTGGGCGGGGCTCACCGAGGACATGCATGCGTCGCTCAGGTTGCCGTCCTGCAAGTAGCTGCAGTATGTGCTGTTCCCGTACTGGTAGGCCATGCCCAGGTAGCAAAGGTCCCTAGCTCCGATCGTGCTGTTAAGGAATATCGAATACTCCTCCATCCTGGTTATGTTCAGCTCAAGGCCGAAGCGGCTGGACAAGCTGACGTTTTGAAGCATGCCATAGGCTACATAGGAACTGTTGTCGCTTTCTATGCCTGCGCAATAGGCCGGCTTTCCGTACTGCAGGGCCTTTGCAAATTCTATCGTGGCATTGCATTCCATCTGGCCGGCAGTCCCGTTCACGAGCGAGCATGCCTCCGAGTTGTTCGTCATAACTGCGATATGGTATGCGCACTGGGACTCGAACGCGCTCCCTGCGCTGCTGCACAGCTGCGGGTCCTTCGTGTAGTTTGCGATGTAGACATAGCATTCGCCTGATGCGTTGCTGCCGTTTATCTTCCCGCAAAGCCTCTGGTTAGACGTGTTCTCCGCTATGGCGAGGTAGCACTGGTCCGCATAGCTGCCGGGCAGCGAGCCGCAGAGTGAGCTGTTGCGCGAAGATACCGCTGCGGATTCAATGCAGCCGTACTTGCCGCCCTGCGATACTATAGAGCCGCACCTGGACTGGCCAGTCCCGCTAGGCACGAGCAGCGAGGAGAGGGCAGCCAGAGCCAATATCCCTATTGCAATCCCGGCATAGACCCTGAGCTTCCTGTCGTTTTCTGCATGCATAATGCCTCTGCCATCAGGATGCGAACCGTCCAACCAAACACCAAATAAGCCTACCCACCCAATCTATTTAAACATATACAGGGAGTATCTCAAGGTTTTCAGCCAGACTATCCGAAGCCTGCTATTTGGAGATGGCTTCCGGAGAAAAGACATCGAACCCGCTTGCGGTTATGTCGTAAGGCGCAGTGACGAAGCTGTGGTCATGCCCCCTCATCTTTATTATCTCCAGCGCGCGTATCCTACGCGACTCGTCCCCGCTCAGGTACATTATTATCATGCCGTCGAATATGAAGTGCTCTGGCTTGAAGATAAGGTCCTTCCTGTCAGGGTTCTGTATCTCCGCGGTGAGCAGCGATGTGACTCCAAGTCTCCTGAAGTTGGCGGCCAGTGCCCACATCGACCTCCTGTATATCTGAGGGTCCCTTATAACCAGCTCAAGCGCAGAAGACGAGTCGAGCACAGCCCGTGTGGCATGGTTCTTGACTATCGTATCCTCTATGCTCGAGACTATGCTCCCGAACTCCACGTCAGACTGCCCGGCTCCCTGGAACGCAGCGCTGATCATCTTGTTGCCGTCTATTATTATCTTCCCGCTCTTTATCAGATCGTCTATGTCAGTGAACTCGGAGAACGCCTCCTTCGCGTTCTGGATTATCTTCTTAGGGTCCTCCTCAAGCGCGAAGAAGATCCCCGTCTCCCCCATCTTCGCGCCCTTGTATATGAATTCGAATGCAAGAAGTGTCTTCCCGGCGCCAGGGCCTCCAGCTAGTATTATCTGATTATCTTTAGGCACCCCTCCGTAAAGCATGGAGTCAAGGCCGCTTATCCCAGTCTCTATCAGGCCAACCATGATGAACACAACCTATGTAATGCTTAACAACGCAAACATATAAAATCGTAACAAAAAACCACCAAGGCAGCTTCCTCGCCCCCTTGCCGAAAAGATATATAAGACACCATAATGAAATAGCATAATTGGTGCGTCAATGGCGCGCATCCCAGAAAAAGCAGCGCCTTCCAGGCCCAGGCGCAGCGCACCACGCAGCGGGCCGTCGCAGGCAGAGAGATAATGATTGGTCGATACTATGAGGGCAATGATTAAGATAGGAATTATACTTCTTCCCCTGTCATTCATCCTTCTCTACCTAAGCGCCATGAACTTCCAGGGCGGCTTTTCGAACAGCAACGTCAACGAGCTTAACATACCTCCGCAGAACAGCGTCTACCTCCCGTTCAACCTGACGAACTACAGCGCTGTAGGCTTCTTGTACTATACGAACGGGATACGGGTGAATTACTACATGCTCGACAGCCAGGCATTCGATTCTGTGCGCTCAAGCCTGGCTTCAGGAGCGCTTATAGGGAGCAATGCCACGTCCCTCGAGGCCGACGGGGCGCTGGAGATAATATACAACAGCACTTCCGGGATGTTCCCGTATCAGCAGGGCCAGCAAAATACTACGGCATATGCGCTCAACAGCTCTCCCATAATCCCAGGAGGCGAATACTACAACGTCTTCGAGAACCCAGGCAGGTCCAACGCAACTCTATATTATGTACTGACGATAAAGACGCAGGAAGAGATCAGCAGCAGTATATTCTCCACTGGAATATATGCCCTGATCGGCGTATCCCTCCTGGTGGGCGGGATAATAATAGTATTCTACGCAATAATCACGAGGCCGAAGAGGGATGAGCCTGGAATAGACGAGCAGGCAAGAGAGCTATACGCCTCTGCAGCGCGCCGCAGGCAAGGCCGCAGGAGGCCTGGAAGAAGGCCCAGGAAATAGCATACGAATAAAAAGCTCAAGCACGAGATGATAGTCATGGATACATTGCAGGAGAGGATAGCTGGGGAGATAACCCTTTCAGAGAGCCCTGGAGGGACTATGAAAAAATGGAGGGAGCTCTTCGGAATATCCCAGGTAGACCTTTCAAAGCACCTAAAGATATCGACGTCGACCATAAGCGACTACGAGGGGAACAGGAGGGCAAGCCCAGGAGTGGGCATAATAAAGAGGTTTGTAAATGCGCTCTTCACCATAGACTCAGGCAGGGGCGGAGAGGTGATAAGGAACCTCGAGAAGTACAACCTTCCGCAGGAGAAGGACCCGTTCTATCTCATACACGACTTCGTCTCCCCGATAAGCGGCACTGACTTCGCAAGGATAATAGACGCGAAGATAATCTCGAACCCGAGCCTGCTCGACACGATAAAGCTCTTCGGATATACCCTGATAGACAGCATAAGGGTCATACTCGAAATCTCCCCAAGCGAATACCCGAAGCTCTTCGGCACGACAAACGAGAGGGCATTCGTCTTCGACCAGGTAAGCACTGGCAGATCACCAATGGTCGTGATAAGGGTCGCACCGATAAAGCCAAGACTGGTGGTAATACAGAATGTAGACAACATGGACAAGCTTGCGATAAAGATAGCGCAGATAGAGAAGATACCTCTGCTGAGCACAAAGCTCACAACAGAAGAGATAAAGGCGAGACTGAACAACGTATAGAAAGAGCATTGCGCTCAAGCAGCAAAATAAGCCTGAAAACAGAACGCCTTTTTATTGTTTTTCTGCAGAAATCCGGACATCAGAAGCGCAAAACACATATCTATAAATATCACTTAATGCCAGGTCCCTTCATAGCAGTATCCAACTGCAATACCTATGCGAGCTGAAAATCCGATTAATAACCAATCCGGATCGCTGTCAACACAGGGCATCAGGAAAGGTGCGATTGGATATTATTCCATACGCAAGATGGATGGTGGAAGTGGCAAATTCTATAAAGAACCAACCAGGCAAAGAAGCTTCCTCCAAACAAACCCAAGAAAACGGCGCAGCCAATGCCAGAGCATCAGATCTGCTTCCTCTCGCAAGGAAGGCTGACGTCCAGCATCATGGAGCATTCAGCGCTTTAAGGCAGTCGCTCATTCGCGCGATCAGAACTGCAGAGACCGACGCAGAGAAGAGCATAACACCAAACAGGTTTACAAGAATTGCAGTGATAGCGGGCATTTTCGGATCGTCTGCAGGCATTGCCGCTGCGGTTACTGCAGCCGCCCTGTCTCCATGGTTCAACTGGTCAGAGTATCCGCTGAGCTATATACTCTCGCACTCGATGGGCCCTCTCCTCGCATCAGGAGTCATAGGCTCCGGAGTATCACTGGCCGTTTATTCCGCATGCCTATATCAGTCACTGAAGCCGCGCACCGTCAACAAGATAGGTGCAGGCATGCTCGCGCTGAGCGGAGGCGCGCTGGCGACCTTGGGCATGACAGAGGGCACAGTGCACCTGATAGCAGCATCGACCTACTTCCTTGCCGCTCCCATAGGCCTTGCTGCCCTAGGCATAAGCATGATAAAAAACAAGATGAAGCCTGAAGGGTTTGCCACCATAGGGCTCTCGACGGCAGCCGCAGCCATAATAGTGGTAGGGCGACTGTTAAACGACACCTTCATCGCCCCTGTAGAGCTCGCCGAGTCCGGACTGCTTGGAATATGGCTTATGGCTTCGAGCATATCTCTCTCGATAGTCTCAGAGACAAAGAGAAAGAAGATGGAGATCTCCTCGCATAAGAATCAGGACAGCTGAAACTGCTCCACGTCTTCCATATTCTTTTTTCAAGGCAGCCGAGCCCGTAATCCTCATAGGTGGGCAGTTTTCAGCAGCTTGAAAGTTAGCGAGGGCCTGTTTAGGAAATCGAATGCCTTGCGGTTACCCAAAAACATGTCCATAAGGCTTCCTTTTTGCAGGCTCTTCACCTTAAGCCAGTCTGCTCTGCCGATGGATACGTTACCGTATTCCTGGTTCAGCAGGAGCCGCCTGCCCTCAATTGCATATACCGCAGCGCCTGCCTTCCTTATTATGCTCTTGTAGTCGGATTCAAAGTTGTCTGCGACAAGGTTCGCAAGTATGAGCTCCTTCCTCCCCACGTTCACAGTCACATGCCCATAGTTGGGAGGTATCAGTATCTTGTCGCCCGTGGCCGCCTCCACAAGTTTAACATCAGTAACTCCATCTGCTTCCTTCTGGAATATAAAGAGCCCATTTCCTTGTACCACCTCATAGATCTCAGGGTAGGCCAACCCCTTCTCAGTTTCAGGATGGTAGTGGCCCAGCGTCTTGTTGTACTCTTCCCCTATCATGCAGCTGAGTATGACAGTTATATCGTATCTCAGGTTGCTTGCCCTGAATTCTCCATGGTTCTCCGAGCCTACGGCCCTGAACATGTAATACAAAGGCATGCCTGGGTCAAGGTCCTTCATGGCTCCACTGTCAGCCAAAACCCCCTTTATGTCTCTCAGTCTCCTTATTCCAGGCTTAATGCTCTTCCCATCGCATGTCAGTGCGCTGCAGCCCTCAAGCACAACATCCGCAGCTTGCGGATTCAGTCTAAATCCCATGATATCAATTATTATATGCTGCCTAAATCTTAAAAACTCAGAGCACAGTAGCTGCTGCAATCAACCGCGCAGAATCCTCCCATGGCAAGCGGCATCCTTCATAATCTCCATAAGCGAAGCTAATCCATCTTTATAAGCAGCGTTGATGCTGCATGCCACCGCTAAGGATGATTCAAACTTTCTTTACGTTCTTCGCCCTGAGTCCGCGGTCGTTGGTCTCGACTTCGTACTCTACAACGTCTCCTACCGCTAGGGTCGCACCGCCTTCAACTGCCGAAGCGTGCACATACACGTCCTTTCCGTCATCTCCTGTTATGAACCCAAAGCTACGCTCAGAGTTAAACATTTTCACTTTTCCTTTCATTGTATCACTTACTCAATAATACTTTTGAAGCGCAGAGTTTATAAATAGTGACATAAAGCGCACGGTTTTGGCAATAAGGCATACCTGTGCTTCCACAATTTCTTCCAAGGCAAGTTAGGTTTAAATATGAGGCCAAATACCATAATACTGTGACTTCTACGCAAGCAATGAAGAACCGGCTCCCGCATGCAGGAAGTTCGCCGGCAATAAAGGTACTGAACCTGGAACTGACCTACTCCAATGCTCAGGCCCATGCGCAAGACATGGGCAGCAGGCTGCCCACACTCAAGGAATTCATACTCGCGCTAAGAGAGCATCCAAAGCTATACGAGCAGTCCAAATCAGGCGTATACTGGCTCTCCGGAGAGCCAGAAGCCAACGTTTCAGGATTCTGCAGCATAGACTACGAAAAAGGAACGCTCATTCCGGTCTCAGAAGACGAATGGAAGAAGCTCCCTGATTCAGAACGCGCCTATGTGAGCGAAGGACGCGGGCACATGGTGCTCTATATCTTCAGTGGCGATGGCGTAGGCCGGCTTGCAGTAGGCGCACTCGGAGACGATGCTGTCGCAGGCGTAGCGCTCATCCTTCCTCTCAAAAATCCAAGCGCGTCAATGATGCATGAAAGCACCAGCGGCATGTCAAAGTTCGTGAACGCCGCAGCAGACCGTATAGCAGAGGCCGTATACGTATTATTCAGAAAGTGACAATTTCTTCTATGCTGGAGGGAAGCAAGACAGTCAATTGTTCTCTGTCGACTTTCATAAAAAAGGCCTTAGGCAAAAGCCCTGTTCCTGATGGGAATTTGCACCACGTTCATATCTCCTAATAAAAGCATCAGTCTCATTTTTGATTCCCTTCATAACTCTTCCATTCATATTCTAGTTGCAGCCTTAAACGTTGTAATCTCTGCACAGAAACAACCAGGCAAATTCCACCAAGCGCATCTTAAGGATCAGAGATAAATGGAGGCAAGGAGAATTGAACTCCTGCCCGCAGAATGTCAATCTGCTATCCTACCACTAGACGATGCCTCCGGACAGAATAAATTTAGTCTAAACAATTATAACATCTCCGTCTCTGGCGGCCCTGGAATTCCTGAACACGGCCTTTGCCTCCGTTTCCATGGCATCGGTATTGCTGTACCTCGCGCTTATATGCGTCAGTACGAGCATCTTCGCCCCGGCCTTCTTCGCTACGGCTGCGGCTTCTGCAGAAGTCGAGTGCTTCCTCTCCTTAGCAAGCTTAGCCTCGGAGAGCGAGTAGGACGATTCGTGTATGAGGACATCGGCGCCCTTCGCCGCAGCTACAGTCGAACTGGCAGGCCTGGTGTCTGACGCATATACAACAATCTTCCCAACCTCCCTGCTTGTGACCTGGCTAAGTCTTATCACCCTCTTGCCTGCTCTGAGCCTGCCAAGCTCCTGTATAAGCGAATGCATCTCCCCCCTGATTCCCAGCTTCCTGCACTTATCCTCGTCGAAGCGCAGCCTGTCGTCCTCCCTGAATGCGTATCCGCACGACGGCACCGAATGGTTAAGCGCAAATGCCGAGACAGAGAACCCCCTGCCCTTATACGAAGTACCTGGCCTCGCGCCGCGCACAGCTATCTTATACGTGATCAGCGCCCTGTCGAACGATATCAGCGTGTTTATTGCCTTCTCGGACCCTGCAGGCACGAATATGTCAAGCTGCGCCTGCCTCCTGTTCATGGCCATTGTCCTGACAAGCCCCGCAAGCCCTATCACGTGGTCTCCGTGCGCGTGGCTTATGAATATCGCCTTCACCTTCGACGAATTTATTCCGTACCTGAGCATCTGCATCTGTGTGCCCTCGCCGCAGTCCATAAGAAGTACGTCTCCGTTGTAGCTGAGCGCTACGCTCGGCATCGACCTCTCCTTCGTGGGCGACGACCCTGATGTCCCAAGCATGGTTATCTTGATCTCCACAGCATCTACACCTCAATAGTTATCCTCTTGTCCTTGAGGTTCAGCTCAGTTATCCTGAGCTCCGGGAATTCGGCCTTGAGCTCCTCCAGATCAGGCCTCTTCCTGCCCCTTATGCTCTCTATGGCTGCGTTTATCTCCCCCATCCGTACGAAGATGAGCCTTCCTGCCTCGGCGTATCTCGCAGAATCCTCGACGAATCCCTTGACGAGCGACTTCTGCTTCGCTATCACGGAATCGATCTCCTCAGTGCTGTTCCTTGCAGGCTCTCCATGCACCGAAGCCCTTCTTCCAAGGTTGGCCCTGTCGAGCATCTCGCTTATAGTTGCGCACTCCTCGAACTCCCAGCCTTCATACTTCCTCAGCGGCACGAGGGAGTAGTCGACTATGACGCCGTCCTTCATGTACACTAATGGCGAAGGGCTCCTGGCCTTCTCAAGGAACGAGAGTATCTCCTTTCCCAGCCTCTCCTTTTCGCCAGCCTCAAGCTTGCTCCTTGGATCCAATCCCGCCGACCTTATTATGTCCTCAAGGTATATCGGCCCTATGTTAAGGAGCCTGGAGAGCTCAGATATGAGTCTGCCTCCTGATTCGGAGATCGAGTCTAGTATCCCTGCCACTGCTCTTGAATCCGCGTCCTCGAGGTTGATGCTGCCCCCCTCAGGGAAGACATACCTAGACCTAGGCCTGACGTCCCTGTCCTTGTATGATATTGTCCTGTAGCATACCTCTATGTTGTCATCGTCGTCCACGAGTATGAGGTTGCCCTTGCCAAACATCTCAAAGACCATCCTGTGCCTCACGCCTCTCGACTGCGCCTCAATCACCGCTATCCTGTCGCCCGAATGCTGGTAGATGCCTGACACCTTCGAGTCGTCGATCCTCTTCCTTACCGCTATCGCGAAGTTAGTCGCTGCCCTAGCCTCCTCCGCGAAGCCGGTCTCGTTCAGAGTAAGCAGCAGGTTGCAGTAGAGCATGAAGTTCGCGTCCTGCGAGTGGAATGATATCCTGAAGGATCCGTTCCCCAGGTCGTAGAATTTCTTGAGGTAGCTTCCCACGACCTTCTGCTTCA
This sequence comes from Microcaldota archaeon, assembly GCA_021803945.1. Lineage (GTDB taxonomy): Archaea > Micrarchaeota > Micrarchaeia > Micrarchaeales > CABMGC01 > JAJZNA01. The sequence goes on along the minus strand of JAJZKW010000003.1, from coordinate 55,892 downwards.
GCTCCTTTATCACAAGCCCAAGCTCGAGGGCGGTTATCTCATGCACAGAATCATGCCTGTTTTTTGACCTTCTTGGCGCCCTCCTCCTTCACTATCTTCGAGAAGAGCTCTGACTGCTTCCTTGCCTTCGACGACTGCTCTATGGCTGTGCCTATCTGCACGATGTCAGCCCCGCTCTTAAGCGTTGTCCTCAGGCTGTCGGCGTCGCGTATGCCTCCTGCCACTATGTATGGCACAGTTATCGAATCCTTCACAGCCCTTATCATCTCCGGCGGCACAGGGCCTTCCCCCATCATGCTCGGATTAGAGCCTACGTCAGTCACTATGAACCTGTTGCCAAGATACTGGCCTGCCAGTGCTAGGGACGCCGCGATCTTGGACTTCTCCCTCGGCACGAGGTTGACGTCGCCGACCCATCCGACAGTTCCGCCAGGCGATACGACTATGTACCCAACAGGCAGCGGCTCTATGCCCATCTGCTTCACTATAGGCGCGGAGAGCATCTGCGCGTGCGTTATCCAGTAGGTGCTCCTTGCGTTGAGGAGCGACATGAAGTATATGGCGTCCGCGTACCTCGAGAGCGTGGCTATGTTGCCTGGAAACAGCACTACCGGGGAAGAGACGCTCTCCTTCACGCCCTTCATGACGTAATCAAGCAGCTCCCCCTGCGCGCCTATACTTCCGCCTACGAGTATCAGGTCCGCTCCTCCCTCCTCAGCCTGCTTCGCCGTCTTTATCGCGAGCTCAGGGGTCCTGTAGTCCACAGGGTCGATGAGCATGAACATCAAGGCTCCCTTCTCCTCAAGCCTCTCGTATATGTACTTTTCGGTCTTTCCAAATTTCGTATTCATATCATCAATCCGAACAATCTCAAACCTATCTGCTGAGGAAGTGCCTGACCATGTCCACCCCTGCGTCCTTTATGTCGACGCTAGGGACATAGCCGAGCTCCTTCTCTATCCTGCTTATGTCCACGACCCTGTTGCTCATAAGGAATCTCAGCTCGTCGCTGTCAAGCCCCCTGTTCTTCGCCACAAGGCTCACCACTATGGGATTGATGTGCTTCGTTGGCCTTGCGGTCTTGAGCATGTCGGCTATCATGTCAAAAAGCCCCTCCTGCGTGTATTTCACCCCGTCGCTCAGGTTGTATATGCTCTTCCCTCCCTTCTTCCTCTCGTACGCCATGATCAGTCCGTCTATCACGTCTTCTATATGTATCATGGATAGGTGGTTCCTGCCTGCCCCTATTATATATGCCTTGCCCTCCTTTATGGCCTTGAAAACCTTGAAATACGACTCCTCGAACCCCGGCCCGTACACCGTCGCTATCCTCAGTATCGTGTAGTCTATCTTGTCTCCATATTCGATTATCTCCTTCTCCGCAAGCATCTTGCTGTACCCGTATTTGTCCGTAGGCTGCAGCTCTGTATCCTCTGTTATCAGGCCCTTGCGGTCGCGGCCGTAGACGTCTATGCTGCTTGTGAATATGATATCCCCGATGCTGTGCTGCCTGCACGCCTCCAGCACGTTTGTCGTGCCCTTGACGTTTATGTCCATGAGCTCCTGCACCGGGCTCTTGTATTCGCTCACCACTGCTGCCAGGTGGAACATCACATCAGCTCCCTTGCAGGCTTCGTTGAGCACCTTCTTGTCCGCCAGGTCGCCTACGTACGGGATCACCCCAGCAGGCATCGTCTTCACGAACTCCTTCTCCCTAGAGATCGCCCTGACCTCGTACCCACCCCTTATCAGCGCGCGCGAAAGGCTCCTCCCAATCCTTCCCCCGCTCCCTGTGACTACGGCAATCTTCCCTTCGCCGCTCTTCTTCAGGTTGAATGTCCTCTTATTCGATTTGAGCGTCATCCAGATCCTCCTTTAGCAACTTACCAGCAACAAATCTCATATACCTTTCTGGTGCGCTGTTCATTGCGTACTTTATCCAGTCCTTGCCGAAGGGCACAAGCATGCTTGCCTTTACTCCCTTCTTCATCGCCTTTGCCAGCTTCCTCTCGCTGTACCCGAATTCGAACTCGACAGTCACATCAGGCCTGCTCTTGCACCTGATCAGTTCTCCGAGCGCAGCCTCATTCATGTTGGACACCACGACGTTCCCGTAGGCCTTCCTCAGCTCCTCGACCCTCTTCACAGCGCTACCCTTTTTCCCAGGGACGTATTCCTTGAAAAGGAGCTTCGCTGCTCCTATCTTGTCCGCGTATTTCGCATAATCCTCAGCCTCCTCCTCGCTCACCACAATGCCTGCGCCTCCTGATTTGGCCATTGCTGATATTGCCGCATGCCCTACCACGTCAGGCGCGACCCACAGGAACACGCCGTACTTCTTAGCCACGGCCACGACCTCGCCGAAGTTGTCCAGCGCAAGCTTGACGTCTATTCCAGCTCCGAGCTGCTCCAGCGAGAGCTGGACGCTCCCCTTCACCCCAGACCTCGCGATCCTCCTTACCAGCTCGCTGTAAGTGGTTGTTATGTACTTGGCCTTCGCCTTGTCCACGACGTTGGAGCTCAGGAAGACAAGAGACGGAGATATGTTCCTGCTCCCAAGCCTCTTCGCAGAATCAAGCGCGGATTCCATGGTGGTGCCTGCTATGTGCTTCTTCACGAGGCCGTGTATTATTCTCTCAACAATAGGTTCATGCTCCAAAGATACCACGCTGTCAGCAGCAAATGCCCGCACCGATCGTTGCGTGCCTTCCCTCATGGGCACCGCTGCAGAACACTATATCAACGATATGATATAAAAGGCTGAGGATTCCCATCCTAACCGTTTCAATGCTAACCCTTTCGCGCACCAAGGGAACAGGAGGCCGGATAAAGGACTCGCCAGAGGATTTTGTAGTCAGGGAGATAACGAAGGGAGGCGTCGTGCTCAGGGAAGGCATCCAATACTCGCCCGAGGCTGCAGGCGAGGCAGAAGACGTGTCAGGGAAATTCACAAAATTCATCCTGCAGAAAAAGGATTGGGACACGGCGCAGGCGCTCATCAGGATAGCGAAGATCGCAGGCAGGGGTAAGAAGTCCGTAGGCTACTGCGGCTCCAAGGATAGGAAATCTGTGTCAGTGCAGATAGCCAGCGTATTCGGGGCCTCTCCGGAGCAGCTGCGGGGCATAAGGCTTAAGGACATATCGATAAACGGGGCGTGGAGGAGCTCAACCGGAGCAGAGATGGGAGAGAACCTCGGAAACTCGTTCTCAGTCGCCATAAGGGGCTGCAGCTCTGCAGGCGCATCAGAGGAGACTGCGGAAGAGCTGGACTCCAGGATGCCGAACTACTACGACAGGCAGAGGTTCGGGATGCGCCTGAACAACTTCGACGTGGGCATGCATATACTGCGCGGCGACTTCGAGGGAGCGGTAATGACGCTGCTTACCGACACAAGGCTGGAGTCTAATCCGGAGTCGATAGCCGCAAGGGAGAGGCTCGGATCTGAAAGGGATTTCAAGGCAGCGCTAGAGTACTTCCCGTCCAGCCTGAGGACCGAGCGCATGGTTATCGAATACCTGTCGAGATACGACAATTATGCCAATTCGCTCAGGAAGCTGCCAAGGGGAATGCTTCTGATGCTGGTGCACTCTGTGCAATCCCTCATATTCAACGCTGCGCTGCAGGAGAGGATAAGGGAGGAGGACCTCGGCTCAGAGCTGAGGTGCGGCAAGAACCCCTACGGATTCCCAGACATGCGGAGCGTAGGCAGGGAAGGCGACATACCTGTAGGAAACCTCATAGGCTATGAGACGCGCCAGGAGAATATCGACGAATACGAAAGGGGTATGCTTGAAAGGCTGGAGCTGAGCAGCGAAAGCTTCAGGATAAAGGGAATGCCGGAGCTCAGTACCAAGGGCGCGTTCAGGGCCCTGATATCGCCGGTAAAGGATATGGTCTGCTCGGCAGGCGAGGACACTGTAATGATGGAGTTCTCGATACCTGCTGGCTCATATGCAACGATACTGATCAACGAGATAACAAAGTCCGACGACCTGAAGCTGGAGGACATATCAGCACCCCGGCCTGACGCGTGACTAATATCTCTTTTCCCTTAGCGTGCAATGCGTACGCAAAGGCCTTTGCATGGGTTGTGCTGCTGCAGGCGCAGTCGCCCTAGTTGCTGATTATACGCCGGGACAGGGATTTCCATAAGCCTTTCAGCTGCAGAGAGGCCGATTTTGAACCCTGAAAGCCCGAAGGCCACCAGATCTCGAGTTTCGCCGATGGTTCACTGGCGCGATACCGGATTCTGCCATCCCGGCGCACAAGGAGTATCCAGCTCAGAAGTATATAAATATGAAGCCCAGGGATCTGGAAATGAGCTTCGATGAAAAGCCCTCCTCAGCCTGCAAAAAGGTTCGCGGCAGGCAATAAAAGTAATATATACCTGTCTGGACATTACCTAAACTGAAGATCAAATGCCTAATCTAACAAAGAGCCCAGCGCTGAGGCTATTAGTCGTCGTCATGTTCATCCTGCTTACAATATCCGGCATATCCTTCTCGCTGTACCTGATATATTTCGGCGCGCACACAATAGCGATGTATGCGATAGCAACGGTATTCCTCATACTCTCCGCAGTGTCAGGATTCTTCAACATCTTCACCTCTTACTCGTACTACAGGTCTGTGTTCTACGACAAGTATCTTGAGGGTATAACGAGGATGCTGAAACCGCTCACATACAAGCCGACAGTGGCGCTCGTGATGCCTGTGTTCAACGAGGATGCGGCAATCGTGCAGCGCAACATGCTCAGGCTCATGACGATGAACTATCCGGCGGACAAGATGTCCTTCTACCTCCTCGACGACTCCACAGACGCGGGCACGGGGCGGAAGCTCAGGGCGTTCGCCGCATCCAACGGGATAAAATACCTGCACCGGGACGACAGGAAGGGCTTCAAGGCAGGCGCGCTCAACAACATGATGGCGCAGTCCAGCGAAGAGTTCATAGCTGTTTTCGATTACGACGAGTACCTTACCGACCAGAACTTCCTACTCGACCTTCTCCCGTACTTCAGCGACAGGAAACTGTCGTACATACAGACAGAGAAGAGGTACTTCAAGGGCACGTTCTTCTCTGACACGGTCGACCTCTTCGACGCGTTCTTCTTCAAGTTCATACAGCCTTCAAGGGCGCTTAACAATACGGCCATATTTGCAGGCTCGTGCGGACTTCTGCGCAGGTCTGCGGTAGAGAAGGTCGGAGGGTTCCCGGAGTACATAATAGAGGACACCTTCTTCAGCTTCGAGTCCGACATGCACGACTTCAGCAGCCTGTACCTGCCTAAGGTGTACGCATACGGGAAGCCGATACTCACCTTCTCCAACCTCGCAAAGCAGCAGTGGAGGTACAATTACGGAGACACGCAGTTTCTCATGTACTTCATAAGGAGGCTCAGGAGTGGCAATGGCGGCAAGAAGATGCCGATGATGTCCACTGTTGACTACATAACCCACGGAGCCGGACTCAACTACATCTCGATAGTGCTTATATTATTCGCAATGGTGTCGGTGGCAGTGGTCTTCGCCGCCTCGTCCCATTCCGGAGTGACCATACAGCAGCTCCTTGATGCGAAGTACATAGCGACGACGATAGAGATACTGGGGATAAGCACATTCGCAATATCCATACTCGCGCCTACGATAATGACAAAGGTGCACTTCAAGTCGCTTAGGAAGGGCTTCATGGTCTTCCTCCTCAATTTCGCCCTTTCCTTCATAAGGACCAAGGCAGCTATAGCCGCTTCATTGGACATGTACCCTTCAATGGGATGGTCAAAGGGAGGCAAGGCGCCTGGCATAAGGGGCAGGACGCTGAACACAATCAGGACAACTCTCTCAGAGACCACCTTCTCGTCTAGCCTCTTCATCCTCGGCTTCCTAGCCCTTATAATAAACAACATATACGGCGCAGTGTGGCTGATCTGGTATGCGATGCTCTATTCAACCACATTTATATTATTCTACAAATATGGATAGCCGTTAAGCGCAAGGCTGAGGCGCCGATGCGCATGCTGGTGTGGTCTTGATATACCTGAACAAGTTCGATTCACCGAAGGGCATAATGCTGGCCATGTGCGACGAGGAGCTCATGGGAAGGGTGCTCAGGGAGGGAAAGGTGGAGATAGACCTAGAGAAGTACGGCGCATTCTACAAGGGCGACCTCATGAGCGAGGAGGAGGCGAGCGATTTTGTCACAGAGAAGGTTTATTCAGCTAACGTCGTCGGAGACAGGTGCGTCTCGATATTCGTCAAGAAGGGACTGGTCAGGCCGGAGGAAGTCAAGACTGTGCAGGGAGTCAGGTTCATCCACCTCTTCAAGGTCGTATAGAATGGAAGTGGATGCGCAAGCGGCGCACGCCGCTCTTTTTAAGGCGCGTGCAATAATATATTCAAGTGCTACCAATGGATAACCTTGCAGCCACAAACATAATGGTAAGGCTCTTCGCAGCTACCGGGTTCCTTTATCTAATCGCGGCAACAACCCTTCTTGCGCTAAACATAAACGGGGTCATAGCGGTAGGCAACGACCCGATATTCATGCTTGCGCTCTACGGCTTCGTGGTGCAGCTGATCTTCGGAGTCTCCTATATCTTCGTGCCAGGAGTGTCGCATACCAGATATGCAGGCTACAAAAGCGCAGTGGCCGAATACGTGCTCCTTAATGCAGGGATAATGGCATTTGTCTCCTCGATGCTGCTGGCAGGGCTGAGGGGCCTTGCCGCTGCAGGCGCAATGATGCTGATCCTAAGCGTGCTCATACACGCGCTGAACATATGGCGCATAGCCATGCCAAAGAAGGCAAGCAGCGCCCCGGGCGCGTAGTGCATATATCCCTTCAAAGGCCCGCTTCTCCCTTTCCTGCAGGGGCGATCATTCTACCGTCCAGCTAAGCATCAAGTGCATCAAGCATACCAAAGTTATAATAAAATATGAACCTTGGTCATAATAAACAAAAGATTTTTATATTTAACCTACTTAAGTTACATTATAATGTAACTTTGGTATTATGAAACCTCCCATAATAAACATGCTAAAAAAGAGAGAATACAGAGAGCTTGCATCATTTCAGGACGACGCAGTCGATATCCTGTACCAGACGGACAACACAATAATAATGCACGGTGGAACTGCAATATGGCGATGCTATGGAGGCGGCAGGTTCTCAAACGACATTGACATATACCTGACCTCAAAGGAGCAGCTGGAAAGACTCAAGGAGAGTATATCTAGAGTTGCGCCTGCTCACGGAGTGAAGGTGGAGAAGATAAAGGATACAGGAAATCTTGTATTTATAGGATTGTCAATTAATGGCGTATACATGAAGGTGGAAATAAACTACACAAAAACCGCGCTTAAGCCAATACTCCAAAGGTTTGAGAAAGTGGACGGGACGTATACTGAGATCCTTACGCTGTCTCCAGGAGATCTCATACTGGAAAAGATAGAGGCTTATACAGACAGGCGGTTCATACGCGATATATACGACATCTATATACTCAGCAATTACGCAGACGCTGCAGAGAACACCAAACTGAAGCCCAAAGTCCTCTCATTCTTGAATAGCATTGCGCCTCCGGTAAACGAAGAAGGCCTAGTTGCCATATTGTACTCCGGCCCGATTCCGTCTTTCGATACGATGGTCAAATACATAAGAGGCAGATTTGCATGAAATATATGGAGTTTGTAAGAAAGAACTTTAATGATGCAAAGTTCCCAGTCTTCAGCCTTACCGACCTTAGGGTCTCACTAGGACTCAATGGAATGCGCCCAGCTTACCTAAAGAGGATGGTGAACTATCTCATGAAAAAAGGCGAAATAAGGCGCATCACAAAGGGAGTGTACACCTTCCATGACGACATAACTGTTGCCGGTTTCGGGTTCAGGCCTTTCTATTACGGGCTGGAGAATGCGCTCACCATAAGGAAACTCTGGGAGCAGAATACAAATCCTGTAGTGATTACCTGCAGGAATGTGAGGACCGGAACGAGAAAGTTCGGAAATGGAAACTACCTAATCAATCACATAAGCAAAGAGTTCTTTTTCGGCTATGAATTTATTCGCTACTACGACTACTGGATCCCAGTATCGGATTATGAAAAGACGCTGATAGATCTTGTATACTTCGGCCACTACATAAGGGACGATGTCCTCCTCCTGCTCAGGAAGCATATTGCCAATTCGAAATTAGAAGGCTATCTTGCACCATATGGCCCAAGGATAAAAACCAGGGTAAAGGGGCTCCTGCGCAGCTGCCATGCGCAGAAGACCGCTACTTCTATTGCTTCAGCCTGATTATCGCGCCTGCTATGTCCCCTCCAGACTCCTCAAGGGCCTTCCTCACCAGCCCAAGGTCATTGACGCCAGACTGCTCCGAGACAATCTTCACGTCATCTTCGCTTATCTCCACTGCGGCGGCCTTCCCGACCTCGCGCACCGTCCCTGATATCTGGAAGCTCCTGCTGCCCTGCGCGTCTATCGCAGTTATCTGCGGATTCTCTATCACTATGTCCCTGTCCTTCCCCTGTATAACCACCCTCTCGGCCTCTATCTCGGTGCTCTTTATGCCCATGCTGTCCATCATCCTCTTGAGCTGCCTGGGGTCTATGTTCGGCATCATGATAATCCAGGGTATTATGCATTGACTGATTTTATACCTTCCGCTCTTCGCGCTCCTGAGGCGCCGAGTCTCCCAGTCATGACGAGCGCCGAGTTGCAGTTTAATTAACTTTTTGCAGTCCTATTATTGCGAGACGGAGTAAGATTATGGATGAGCCTCTTGTAATAGGGATACCTGCAAAAAACGAATATATGATAGGCAGAACAATCTCGGACGTTTGTGCTGCATTGAAGATTATCAAAAAGGATCCGGTATTTGCTTATGGGATAGGTACAAATATATGCGGCGGAAGAGACTTGATTCTTAAACTCGCAAAGGAAAATCTCAAGAAAGATTCCTCAAGAATGTTGTGGTTGGATTCCGATATATGGATCAAGACGCCCCCTAACGAACTGGCCCGATGCCTTCAAGATGCCGATGCCAAAAATTACAATATCATTGCGCCTTACAGGAGGATGGATAACGGCTCTCCAGTTCTAAGTTCGATAAGCAAAGTCCCAGGCGAAGTTCTTGTATGGGATGACGTAGAAAAACTTGAGCAATACGAGAAAGTCAGCTGGGCAGGGCTCGATAATTCTCCTTCTGCCTCCACCAGGAGCGCTTCGTCTTTCGGAGAAGTCATGTATACATATCAACGAATGCACAGAGCAATATATAAATTAAATATTAAACAAACTGATGCTATTTTAATAACTTAACTAATATACTATACAGGGAAACAATTTAAAAATTACAAGGGAATCCAAATGAAATCCATAAACGCAAAGAGAATCGCAGCTGTCGCAGCAAGTTTGTTAGTGGGTCTTGCATTCGCAGGATCAGGAGGTGTAACTTGGAGCAACATTCCAATAGTGAACAACCAGGGCCAACCTGTAGTTCAGGTGGTAGTGGGTTCGCAGGCACAGCCTAGCGACGGAGTGGTTGCAGCAAACATCGCCGCAGTGCTCGGAAACCTTGCATTCACAAGTGTAAACGTAACAGCAACCCCGACAGGATTGAGCAACGTGAAGTGCGTTGTGACAACTCCTTCATGCACATTGTCAAACCAGCAGGTCTGGTTCAATGAGAGGGGATTCACAGGACCTGCAGGATCGTACTCATTCACCGCATTGATAGGATCAGTGCTCAACGGAGGAGTGCAGCTCGGTTCGCCTTCAAGTACAAAGACGCTCCAGAGTTCAGGCAACTATGCATTCCCAGAGACATACCCTCTGGCAATACAGTCATCTCCAATGGCATCACCGTTCAATTCAGGGACTGCAACGCCTCCAGTGAGGACTGTGGTTACCTCCAACAACGGAGGGGGACTAAGCTTCTCGACATTCACCTCAGGTGGATTCGATAACCTATTGCAAGTAACATCTGCGCAACTCTCCTCATTGCTGAACAACTTCGGGCCTAACGGCGAGAGTGAGAATCTCTGGATAACAGGATTCCCTGTATATGACCAGCAACTGAATGCGGTTCCATCGCAGACATTCGCTGTCTTCGACGTGGGCGGTGCATACCAGGTGGTATTCAACAAACCGATCACAGAGCCATTCAACTACGGTTCCCTCGGAGCGATGAGCACAGGGACAAATTCAGTGAACAATGCGGCAATACAGCTCCTGGGAAGGAACTGGACAATACTCGCATACACAAACCCATCTGCTACTACATCATCTACAAATGCAGTCGCAGGAGGCTCGCTTTCACTTGCAGCCTCACTGACCCCGTACCAGACAGTATACGTAGGGCACAACATAACCAGCAACAACTTCACAGTGCAGCTTACAGACTTGGGTCAGCCTGCAAACGGAATCAGCCCTGCAGCAGTGGACATCTACTACGCAGGAAACCTGACAAACGTTACGCAGCTCTCGCCGCGCACAATAACCAAATTCTCTGTGGGTAAGCACAACGTCTATGTGAACGTCAACCAGACCTTCGCAGGACTCTATGCATACCAGAAGTGGGCAAAGATGAAGCTCTACTCCAACGTGGTGAACATAACGAACGGAGGGGTCTTCAACACCACAGATGCTCCAGGATGGAGGTCATACATATACTGGACAAACGGGACTTCAACGGCAGGCAGCAAGGCAACACAGTTGCAGAGCCTGGTAATATACAACCAGTCCCCTACAACCCTGACGCCTGGACAGAGCTTCAGCTTCGTATCCCCGAACTTCACTGCATACAAGGTGAACTTCGTTGGAGACACTCTCGGAACGAACTACGATCCTCTGCAGTTCTCTGCGTCCACGCAGGGAGGCCTGTCAATACAGAACACAGGCACTGCAGGAACAGGAATCTCAAAGCCTACAAACATAACAGACCAACCCGCACAGGAGCTCACAGTGACCAGCCAGATCCAGAATGCGTTCAGCTACGCAGGGCAGATCGGCAGCACACTGACATACGATCTGACTCCATATGAGCTCAACGTACCTGGCAACGGGTTCTCAGTAGGCGTAGGGAACACTCTACTGCCGACAAACGTAGTCGTATATTCGACTGCTGGCAACGCCAACATAATAGTGTCAACCTCTCCAGTCACATTGACATTGACTGGATACGCGTCCAACACAGCGACGTCGACCTCAACTACGTCAGTGCAGGTATCTAACCTTGGAGGCAGCGTAGCATCATCGTCATCATTCTCAATATCTGCCAACGCAATAAACGACACTGAATCCGGGTCTAACACCCTGCAATTGTCTCTCAGCGGCTCGTATTCATGGATTTCAGGAACACATCCGCTTTCAGTAGCAATAACAGGAAATTCCATAACTACGCCTGCATCCAATACTGTGTACGCAGTGCCAGGAGCAGCACAGACACAGACCTACTCCATAACGTCAGCAACAACCCCCCAGACCTTGTCGTCAACTGCAGGAAACTTCTACAATATAACTGCAATAACCCTATCAGGACTGACAGGCAACCCTGCATCGCCTTCAATAACAGCCACAATAACGCAGACATTTAACGGGGTAGCGCACAATTCGGCCCCGGCATCATATGCAACCAACACTATAACTGCCAGCACTACTGTATCGTCACTTCCAGGAAGCACCCTGCCAGTGTCCCAGTCGTTCTACAACATAACTAACATGTACTTCAGCACTGCGCTGCCATACCTGGCTGCAAACGTAGTAGTAGGACAAGTTCCAACAGCCACAACAAACGTAATTGCAAACTACCAGCCAATCAGTCCAGTGCTTCTGTATCCAAAGTCCGGATACCAGTACATGTGGGTAGCTACAAGTCCTTCTGTGACATACAACCAACAGAATGGCCAACCATCGATAAGCGGAGGACTTACCTTGACGGCTGCAACTGCACCAAATGGCGTTCCAGCCACCTCGCAGAAGTACTTCACTGTCAATGTGCCTGAATACAACGTCCCTGGATCAACAACATCCCAGGATGCGCTGTCATTCGGAATACAGAACAGCACGACAGGAGGAGCGCAGAACTTCGGGTTCCAGTTGAACCAGTCTGCAACAGGCACAAGGAACAACATGACCTACCAGTCGTCTACAGGAGTGACAGTGAATGCGCCAACAGGCTTCGTAACAGAGCGCGGAAGCAAGGTTGCAGCAATATCCCCTTCAAGTGTAACAATAAACATGGCAAAGGTGGTTGACACGCTGCAGTTCGTGGTGAGCCCATCTGCAACAGTGGTGAACAGCACATCAGGCGAGAAGAGCGTAGGGCCGGTCGGAATAGGCCAGGCAGTGCCTGGATTCTCCAACCTCACAGTGAGCAACGTAACCGCAACGTGCGGAGGGATCTCGGTAAAGACTTCGGTATGCACAATATCAAGCCCGAACGTCACTGCGACTCCATCAGTGTCGCAGGCAGTAGTTCCAGTCTCATTGAACACTGCAACAACGCCTCTGGTAGTGCTTGACAGCAATGCAAACAGCGCTGCAACGCTCATACTGGTGGGAAGCAAGTTCGTGAACTCAGTATCTGCGCAGGTATTCGCGCAGAACCCAAGCTTGAATTCAAGCTTCAACACGGGTTCTGTAGTGGTTCAGGCATACGGAACAAACCGCATACTTGTGGCTGGATACACTGCAAACCAGACAGTGCAGGCAGGGAACCAGTTCATAAACGACCTGCTCCAGGCAGCCGCAGTGAAGTAAGCGCACGGACGTTAGTTGATTCGTGAAGCCGACGGCTTCACGTCTCTCATCTTCCCATTACCCTATTATATATACTAATATGCGGGATCTGCTTAGATAGGGCCTGCTTAGCTGTTTTGACTACCTTCTCTTCATCGTACGACTGCGCAGATAACGTACATTGCAGGGTGACTTTCCTTGTTGGCCCTGATTTATGATCTGCATAGGAATGAGCATATGACAAGGGACATAAGCTATAAAGCCACATCCTGTCGTTTAGGCCTAAGCAGCATAAGCGGCCAAGGCCTTCAAGCGGGTCATAACTATCATGACCATCATACCAAGAAGAAAGACGTAATGCCAAAGGCCTTCAAGATAGATCAAATACATGCAAATCCGCCTTCCGTCGAAGCGCTTCGTCTAAAAGAGAAGGCCAGTACACCAATCAACGTATATTTGGCAATGTCCTATAAATTAAATATTAAACAAATGTGAAGTATTTAAATATCTTCCGAATTACACTATACTTAGAAATTTTTAAGGGATCGAAATGAAATCCATAAACGCAAAGAGAATCGCAGCTGTCGCAGCAAGTTTGTTAGTGGGTCTTGCATTCGCAGGATCAGGGGGTGTAACCTGGAGCAACATTCCAATAGTGAACAACCAGGGTCAACCTGTAGTTCAGGTGGTAGTGGGTTCGCAGGCACAGCCTAGCGACGGAGTGGTTGCAGCAAACATCGCCGCAGTGCTCGGAAACCTTGCATTCACAAGTGTAAACGTAACAGCAACCCCGACAGGATTGAGCAACGTGAAGTGCGTTGTGACAACTCCTTCATGCACATTGTCAAACCAGCAGGTCTGGTTCAATGAGAGGGGATTCACAGGACCTGCAGGATCGTACTCATTCACCGCATTGATAGGATCAGTGCTCAACGGAGGAGTGCAGCTCGGTTCGCCTTCAAGTACAAAGACGCTCCAGAGTTCAGGCAACTATGCATTCCCAGAGACATACCCTCTGGCAATACAGTCATCTCCAATGGCATCACCGTTCAATTCAGGGACTGCAACGCCTCCAGTGAGGACTGTGGTTACCTCCAACAACGGAGGGGGACTAAGCTTCTCGACATTCACCTCAGGTGGATTCGATAACCTATTGCAAGTAACATCTGCGCAACTCTCCTCATTGCTGAACAACTTCGGGCCTAACGGCGAGAGTGAGAATCTCTGGATAACAGGATTCCCTGTATATGACCAGCAACTGAATGCGGTTCCATCGCAGACATTCGCTGTCTTCGACGTGGGCGGTGCATACCAGGTGGTATTCAACAAACCGATCACAGAGCCATTCAACTACGGTTCCCTCGGAGCGATGAGCACAGGGACAAATTCAGTGAACAATGCGGCAATACAGCTCCTGGGAAGGAACTGGACAATACTCGCATACACAAACCCATCTGCTACTACATCATCTACAAATGCAGTCGCAGGAGGCTCGCTTTCACTTGCAGCCTCACTGACCCCGTACCAGACAGTATACGTAGGGCACAACATAACCAGCAACAACTTCACAGTGCAGCTTACAGACTTGGGTCAGCCTGCAAACGGAATCAGCCCTGCAGCAGTGGACATCTACTACGCAGGAAACCTGACAAACGTTACGCAGCTCTCGCCGCGCACAATAACCAAATTCTCTGTGGGTAAGCACAACGTCTATGTGAACGTCAACCAGACCTTCGCAGGACTCTATGCATACCAGAAGTGGGCAAAGATGAAGCTCTACTCCAACGTGGTGAACATAACGAACGGAGGGGTCTTCAACACCACAGATGCTCCAGGATGGAGGTCATACATATACTGGACAAACGGGACTTCAACGGCAGGCAGCAAGGCAACACAGTTGCAGAGCCTGGTAATATACAACCAGTCCCCTACAACCCTGACGCCTGGACAGAGCTTCAGCTTCGTATCCCCGAACTTCACTGCATACAAGGTGAACTTCGTTGGAGACACTCTCGGAACGAACTACGATCCTCTGCAGTTCTCTGCGTCCACGCAGGGAGGCCTGTCAATACAGAACACAGGCACTGCAGGAACAGGAATCTCAAAGCCTACAAACATAACAGACCAACCCGCACAGGAGCTCACAGTGACCAGCCAGATCCAGAATGCGTTCAGCTACGCAGGGCAGATCGGCAGCACACTGACATACGATCTGACTCCATATGAGCTCAACGTACCTGGCAACGGGTTCTCAGTAGGCGTAGGGAACACTCTACTGCCGACAAACGTAGTCGTATATTCGACTGCTGGCAACGCCAACATAATAGTGTCAACCTCTCCAGTCACATTGACATTGACTGGATACGCGTCCAACACAGCGACGTCGACCTCAACTACGTCAGTGCAGGTATATGCTCTTGGTACAGGTGCAACAAATACCTTACCAGTGTCTCAGTCGTTCTACAACATAACTAACATGTACTTCAGCACTGCGCTGCCATACCTGGCTGCAAACGTAGTAGTAGGACAAGTTCCAACAGCCACAACAAACGTAATTGCAAACTACCAGCCAATTGCTCCAGTGCTTCTGTATCCAAAGTCTGGATACCAGTACATGTGGGTAGCTACAAACCCTTCTGTGACATACAACCAACAGAATGGCCAGCCATCGATAAGTGGAGGACTTACTTTGACGGCTGCAACTGAGCCAAATGGCGTTCCAGCCACCTCACAGAAGTACTTCACTGTCAATGTGCCTGAATACAACGTCCCTGGATCAACAACATCGCAGGATGCGCTGTCATTCGGAATACAGAACAGCACCACAGGAGGAGCGCAGAACTTTGCATTCCAGCTGAACCAGTCTGCAACAGGCACAAGGAACAACATGACCTACCAGGCATCCACTGGGGCGACTGTGAATGCGCCAACAGGCTTCGTAACAGAGCGCGGAAGCAAGGTTGCAGCAATATCGCCTTCAAGTGTAACAATAAACATGGCAAAGGTGGTTGACACGCTGCAGTTCGTGGTGAGCCCATCCTCAACAGTGGTGAACAGCACATCAGGCGAGAAGAGCGTAGGACCGGTCGGAATAGGACAGGCAGTGCCTGGATTCTCCAACCTTACCGTCAGCAACGTGACTGCAACATGTGGAGGGGTATCAGTAAAGACCTCAACATGCACAGTGTCAGGCCTTGCGAACGTGACTGCGACTCCATCAGTGTCACAGGCAGTGGTTCCAGTATCGCTGAACACTGCGACAACGCCTCTGGTAGTGCTTGACAGCAATGCAAACAGCGCTGCAACGCTCATATTGGTGGGAAGCAAGTTCGTGAACTCAGTATCTGCGCAGGTATTCGCGCAGAACCCAAGCTTGAATTCAAGCTTCAACACGGGTTCTGTAGTGGTTCAGGCATACGGAACAAACCGCATACTTGTGGCTGGATACACGGCAAACCAGACAGTGCAGGCAGGGAACCAGTTCATAAACGACCTGCTCCAGGCAGCCGCAGTGAAGTAAGCGCAAGAACGTTAGTTGATTCGTGAAGCCGACGGCTTCACGTCTCTTTTTTTATTTATCTTCTTTTCCTTTTCTTTTTATCTTCCTCCAGCGTGAGCCTTTCTCCATCCAGGCTTCTAACTGCATGCCTTCAAGCGTGCAAGGACATGGAAATATTTATAAGCTTGAATAAGCATCTTATAACAGGGTTTGAATGAACGCCAGAATATACTATGTCATGGCTCTACTGGCTTTATTCGGATCTGCGAATGCCGCAGGCCCGCATACCCTGAACCAGTTCCTCTCAAGCTTCAACATCTCGAATTCCGTCATAAGCTCATTAACGTATGTGAACATAACCTACAATAATGGAAACTACCTCCTGGCATACAGCTCAAACAGCCCATACCTGCTTATCAATGCCACTTCAGGCTTCACATTCGTACTAAACCCGGCCTCTATATCGAGCATAATATCCGCTACCATAGTCAAGGCCAACCTGAAGGATGTCAACACTACCTATCTCCTGAAATCGCTGCAGGCATACAATAAATCCTCTTCAGCTCCACTGCTAGACTGCCTCCAGGAGACCGGACTGAACCAGCCAAATGCATCGTGCACCTCGCAGAACTTCTGCGAATCATGCAGGACCGTGCCAGTGTGTGCACAGGTATTATCAGGCGTAGGGTATGGGTCGTCGTTCCAGATAGGCATAGGCACGCTCCAGTCAAACTATTCGCACCTAGAAAGCAATATATCGCTATACATGTCTTCAGTAGCGCTTCTTAATGCAGGCAGCGCGCAGGGCATAGCGAACATCAACAAGGCGTTTGCCAACATATCCTCAATAACCCAATCGCTCTACCAGAACCCTGTATTCCCCCCTCCGCAGAACGCCAATTATGCGCTCTGTTCGCCATCAAAGCCTGCGACAAGCCAGCCATGGTTCTGCTCAGCCCTTGGATTCTGCCAGTTCCTTACATACAACTACACGATTCTTGGAAACATGCAGAACTACCTGAACAAGATAGACGGGCTTACTCTCTCCTCAAGCCAGATATATGCGATGGCGCAGGGAATAAGCACCAACGAGAACAACTACACGGCAGTGATACTGGCTAGCGACGAGCTCAAGCAGATGAATGCGATACTGAACACCACCCTTTCAGGGTACAACGGCATAGCTTCAGGATCAGCAGCGCTCCTGCTGAAGATAAACAATGCAACTCTGGCCACGAAGCTAAGCACGGCCAATGCGAACTACACACTTCTGCTTACAAGCTATACCACAGTGAACATGACGCAGCTCTCGAACACGATAGCAAGGCAGTATGCAGCGCTGAAGTCTGTATACCTTCAGCTGAATGCATCGTACAGCTCAGCAGTCTCGACATCGAGGAACAACACCGCGCTCCTACTGGAGCTGGAATCTGAGTCGAGCGTGCCGCAGCAGTCTGCAGTAGCTCTCAGCATACGCGAGACGCAGCTAAGCGCGCAGCTCTCTTCAAGGCCTTCTGACATAAATGCACTTAGCAGCAACTTTACTGCCCTGAACACCGAAATAAAGGCAGTGCCGCA
>JAJZKW010000003.1:0-37974 GCA_021803945.1 Microcaldota archaeon | reverse complement strand
AGTCTGCAGTAGCTCTCAGCATACGCGAGACGCAGCTAAGCGCGCAGCTCTCTTCAAGGCCTTCTGACATAAATGCACTTAGCAGCAACTTTACTGCCCTGAACACCGAAATAAAGGCAGTGCCGCATAGCAATAACCTCCTGGCAGACATGGCAAGGGCGATAGACGCACCTCTGGTT
This sequence comes from Microcaldota archaeon, assembly GCA_021803945.1. Lineage (GTDB taxonomy): Archaea > Micrarchaeota > Micrarchaeia > Micrarchaeales > CABMGC01 > JAJZNA01. The sequence continues at coordinate 37,795 of JAJZKW010000003.1, read as the reverse complement.
TCAGCATTAGGGGGCGCAGGATCGTTCTCGAGCGGCGTCAGGGAAGCGCCTTTGATATCCATAATACCTGCGATAATAATAGCAGCCATAATACTCATCCTGTTCTACAGGTCCTTCCACCGCCTGAACAGGCGCCAGAGGATAAGGATGCACGGTCACGCGCGCAGGAACTGGAGGATACTCTCAGCAGCAGTGGTTATAGTCCTTTTAATATACATAATCATGGCATATTCGGCCTCTGTCGCGGCAAACGGAAGCGCGCCTCTATCCGCAGCTACCGCAGCAATACAGGCGTCAAGCACCGTGGCTGTGGCCATAAACGGCACATCCAATCCCTCCCTTGTCTCATGCGAGAATACCATAGCATCTGCGCTTGCGCATGAGGGGAAGAAGGTCATAAAGGTTACGATGAGCGGAGGCCTGTGCGGCACAGTTTCAGGTGCAGTGCAGACGCCTGACCAGTGCCTCGCGCAGTATGCGTCGAGCGGAGTGCCTGTCATAATACTCACAAACAGCAGCTTCAACACCATCACGGCGTATTCCTTCTACGGCACGATATTGAGCCAGAGCGGCAACCAGCAGTTCACGGATTCATGCCTGGCATCCCTCTTCTTGAAGTGATGGCATATGGCAGATAGCAAGAAACAAGTGACTCATGCCTCAAGCAGGCAGGCAAAGGGAGACGCGCAGCCAAAGCAGAAGAAAGGCATCCCTGCGACATATGCAGCCGTAGCAGTAGTCATAATAATAGTCATAGCCGTAGCCGCATATCTTGGATACGGCATACTCGGGTCATCAGTGCCTTTCCCATTGTTCAAGTCAGGATTCCAGAGCGCTCCAAGGGTGAGCCTTACCGTCACATACAGCAACCTGTCGCAGTATTCAGCTGAGAACCCGTGCTTCACATCCATAATACAGGTACTGGCGCACTCGAGGAAGGCATCCACAATAGACTTCTTCCTTGTCGATCAGCAGAATGCCACATGCACATATCCAAAGACCGGCCTCGGAGGCAATATCTCTATCGGGACTTCGTCCTCGTCATACTGCCTCGGGATAGCCGGCAGCGAGCCTGGGATATTCCTCAATTACAGTTCATACAACTATACGACAATCACTGCCTCCCATATGTTTGTATATGGTAATGGCAACTACATGGCGCAGTGCCCTATAGCAGTGGAGCTAAACTGAAGCCTGTTGCTGTCCTGTTTCCTGCACGGCGCCTGACTGCTGCTTTGTCCCAAGCGACGGGCCCATGGCGAGTATCGAATCAAGGTCCCTGTTTATCTCGAACGCATGCTTCATTGTCACGTTGTAGTTCCTCTCCCCCTTCGTGAACTCGTCGAGCTTTATGAACAGCCATCCCTTGCCCTTTATCCTCCATGCAACGAACGTGTGCGTGGCGCTGTTCCTCTCCCATTCGATGAGCTTGCCGTACTGCTCAGGATCAAGCGACAGGCTTCCCCTGTCCCAGGCCTTGCATTCGAAAGATAAGCAGATACCGTCCTTTATTGCAAGTATGTCAGGGCCAAGGGAATTAACGCCGCTCCCGGCCGCTCTAACCACCGAGTAGCCAATCTCATAGAACTTGTTGAGCAGCTCCCTTTCACTCCTGGCGCCTTTGATGTACCTGTGCAAAAATACACCACTCTATTCTCCACTTTCAACTTAATAAAGATTGCCTAGCAGCCGCAGCTGCGTGCAGCACGGTCCAAAAACTTGGATAAAAGGCTTAAATATCTTAAATACCATCTTATTATCAGGTGGGGAATATGACAAAGTCTAGGAGAACGAGAGCGCGGAAGCACATGCAGTTGTCTTCGAAAGCAAGGTTCGATGCAAGGGTCAGGAATTACTCAAACATCTCCCTTGTGGCGTCAATAATACTGCTGTTTTTCGGCGCAATAATAGCCGCGATGCTCTAGGCGCATTAGGGCGCCGGGAGGGGCTCCAGCGCAGCAAGGTGCACCAAAAAGGCTCCGGAGCGAAGCGCACAAAAGCATTATTAACCTTGTTATTCAAATAAATCATCAGAAGCGAGTAATAGGAAATAAGGGTAAAACAATGGCATATTATACTAATCAAAGTGCAAATCACGGACTTTATGATTGCCTCTGCGCCTCGTTGTAACGTCTTCCTTTTGGTTGATTGTTGTGCGCGGAGTGATCATAGCTGAGCTATATGCCAAGTTGGACCCTAGCCCATCTTGCGATTATGATAAAATAGTGGATTATTATGGCAAAGACTTATCTTGAGATAGTAAAGTACATGGTCGAAGCGAAGTTCAACATAGACGGAGTGGTGGACAAGCCTGACATCATAGGCGCGGTCTTCGGACAGACGGAGGGCCTCCTGGGCAACGAGCTTGACCTCAGGGAGCTCCAGAAGAACGGGAAGATAGGGAGGATCGAGATAGAGGTCAACCAGTCGTCAAACAAGACATTCGGAAAGCTCTTCCTCCCGGCATCGCTTGACAGGATAGAGACTTGCATACTTGCAGCCGCAGTGGAGTCTGTGGACAGGGTGGGCCCCTACGAGGCGCAGTTTTCGGTAGACAAGGTAGAAGACACAAGGTCGGAGAAGAGGAGAAAGATACTGCTAAGGGCCAAGGAGCTGCTGAAGAAGCTTATGGACACCGAGATACCAGACAGCAAGGAGATCTCCGAGATGGTGCAGTCAGACGTCAAGGCTAGCGAGATAACGGAGTTCGGACCAGAGAAGCTTGCCGCAGGGCCTGACATAGCCGTAAGCGACGAGGTGATAATAGTAGAAGGAAGGGCCGACGTGCTCAACCTGCTGAAGAATGACATACAGAATGCCATAGCGGTGGGCGGAGCAGCGAGCACAATACCGAAATCCATAGTGGACCTGATAAACCAGAAGGAGGCGACCCTCTTCCTTGACGGCGACAGGGGAGGAGACATGATCGCAAGGTCGATACTCAACGTCGCAGAGGTAGATTTCATAGCAAAGGCCCCTGACGGCAAGGAGGTGGAGGACCTCACCAGGAAGGAGATAATAAAGTCGATGAGGACGAGGATACCTGTGGACCAGTACAAGGGACTGGGGACAAGCGGAGCATTCGCGCAGCAGAGGGCGCAGAGGAGGAATGAGCAGCCCTTCAGGCAGCAGCAGCATCCTTCGCCCCAGCAGCCGCAGCATTCGCAGCAGCAGGCACCGCAGCAGAGGCAGCAGCCTCAGCCACAGCCCGCAGCGCGAAATCCTGATCTGCAGCCCAGGCAGGCAGACAATAACGACACAGGCCTTGCAAAGATAGATACTGCGAGCTACGAGCCAGCATCAAAGCTAGGGACAAGGGAGCCTAAGGAGGCCAATCCTGTGCTAGAGGCGCAGGTGCTTGCGCAGATATCAGGAGGACTGGACGAGCTTTCAGGAACGCTGAGGAGCAGGCTCTACGACGGCGCAGGAAACATCGTCAAGGAGATACCTATCAGGGAGCTGCTTTCAGAGATAGACTACTCAAGCGGCATATATGCCGTAGTGCTGGATGGCGTCATAACGCAGAGGCTTGTCGAGCTCGCGCTCCAGAAGAACGTGAAGGCGATATATGGGGTCAAGGCAAATCCGCTCACAAGGAAGTTCCACGACATACTCCTGTACACCAAGGAGCAGGGAAAGATCTCCTGATCCTGCGCCTTGAGGATATGTGCCTTCCGGCAATGGTCTCCGCGTCTGCCAGCAGCAATCTTTATATAGTTATACTCCCTATATAACAATATAGTTATGTAGGGATGATAAAATATGAAAGAACTATCGTTGTATCAGATAAAAGATATGGCCATAGGCTCTGGACGTTCCGTATACACGATTCAACAGCTATCAAACATCATTTCCAAGTCGAGGGCAATCTCTACAGTATATTCATCCAGGCTAGTCAAAAAGGGCCTGGCAAGAAGACTAGGAAAGGGCAAGATATCATTCACCGAAGACGATCTGGTTATCGCAACCCAGCTTGTTGAACCGTCATACATATCGCTGAATTCCTCACTCCTATTTCACGGTATCATACAGCAGGTGCCAAAACGGATAGAATGTGTAACCACGAAAAACACGCTTGATTATGAAGACAGGAGGATTTTTTACCATAAAATTCCCGGAACCCTATTCTTCGGATATAAAAAATATCAAAAGTCAGGCAGTTATGTATTCGTAGCAGAGCCTGAAAAGGCCATTATAGACGGATTGTACCTGAATACATATTCCAGAAAAGAGATAGACGAATACATACCTTATCTGGATGGGAAAAGGCTAGGCGAGCTTGGCGCTATCTTCTCAGGCAACTGGGGCAGTAAAAAAATCAGCGAGATGATAAGATGATTGACAAAGCGCAATTATTTGAAATCGGAAGGCTGAGCGGATTAAGGCCATGGCAGCAGGAGAAACATTATATGCAGTCTCTCATACTGACCAGTCTCTCAGACGCTCCGCTGGTATTCAAGGGCGGCACGTACCTCTGGTTTTTCCAAGGCTTGAGCAGGTTTTCTGAGGATCTCGATTTCACGGCTTCCGAGGCGTTATTGCATCACGACCTGCCCAATAGGGTCTCGCGCGACCTGGAGCTGTTTGGAGTAGAGAACAGCATAAAACCGATTTCAGGCAGTAATGCTTCAATCTCCTTCAGGGTGGATGCCAGGGGCCCGCTTTTCACCTCCAAGGTAGACCTGTGCAGGGTATATGTCGAGATAAGCATGAGGGAGACAATAGCAAAAAAACCATTGCCATTGAAGCTTGACCTTCCTCAATACTCCCTTCCGATTAAATACTTAAGTGGCATGGATCTTTCCGAAGTCTGCGCTGAAAAAGTGAGAGCCATACTCACAAGGGATAAGGCAAGAGATATATACGATCTGCATTATCTGACGGCAAATAAGCATGTAAAATTCGAAGAAGACCTGGTCAATGCAAAGCTGAAATATTACAACATGAAGTTTGACAGGAATAGCTTTGTGGAAAAACTGGAGGCCATGGAAAGCGCCTATTCAAAAGAGCTAAAGAGCATAGTCTTCGACCAGCTGCCCCCCTACGATAATGTAAAAGAAAATATTGGCGCCTGGCTGAGCCGCTCCTGAAGGCAGATTCTATGCACTTAGCGTCGTTTCCAGTTCCTATGATGGCCAGGCAGAATAAATTTCAAGGCAAATCAGCCGGATAATAAGCTCTCCTATTAGATATCTCTTCCTTGAGCTGCGCTGTGAAATCCTCCAGCTTCACCTGGTTCTTCTGAGTCCCGTCCCTCAGCCTTATAGACACTGTTTTCGCTTCCTCCTCCTTCTTGCCTAGTATTATGGTATACGGAACCTCCTTCATCTTCGCATCCCGTATCTTGTACTGGAGGGTCCTTCCTGATACGTCCAGCTCCGCGCGTATTCCGTTGCCTTTCAGGGCTTTGTACACCTCCTCCGCGTAGCCGCTGGTCTGCTCGGATATCGAGACTACAACCACCTGCGTAGGAGCAATCCATGCCGGGAATTTTCCATGAAGATGCTCCACCAGTATCGCAGTGAACCTCTCTATAGAGCCAAGCGCAGCGCGGTGTATTATTACAGGCGTATGCTCTTTGCCGTCGTCTCCAGTGTATTCCAGCCCAAACCGCAGGGGCATCTGGTAGTCGACCTGCAGCGTCGCGCACTGCCATGCCCTCCCCATAGAGTCTATCACATCAAAGTCTATCTTAGGCCCGTAGAACGCCCCCTCCTTCTCCTTGACCTCGTAATCGATCCCGCTCCTCTCAAGCGCGCCCTTGAGCGACGCGGTTGCCTTCTCCCACAGCGTCTCGTCCCCCATGTGGCTGTCAGGCATTGTCGAGAGCTTTGCAATGAACTTCATCCCGAAGGTCTCATACACCTCTTTCACGAATTCCAGGAACCTCTCGGCTTCTGTCCCTACCTGCGATTCGGCAAGGAAGATGTGGCCGTCGTCCTGCGTAAGCTCCATCACCCTGAACAGTCCGGTAAGCGCTCCGCTCACCTCCTTCCTGTAGAGCTTGTCGAACGTGGCAGTCCTGAACGGAAGGTCCCTGTAGCTCCACTTCCTGGACTTGTATATGAGTATCGTCGAAGGGCAGTTCATGGGCTTCAGCCCGAGCTGCCCCATGTCATTCTCGAACATGAACATGTTCTCCTTGTAATGGTCATAATGGCCGCTGACATGCCATAGCGCAGTGTTTGAGACTACCGGAGTGCTTGTCTCCTCGTATCCATACCTCTCCTCGAGCTCCCTTATGAACCTGACGAGCTCCCTATACACAACATGCCCGTTCGGATGCCAGTACACCATCGAAGGCGACACCTCCTGGAAGCTGTAGAGGTCGAGCCTTTCGCCTATTGTCCTGTGGTCGCCTTCAGGAAGCCCTGCCCAGTCGCTCTTCCTCACTATCGCCGTGTTCGCCTCTACTGGCTTAGCCTTTTCGTATATCTTCTGCGATTCGCCGCCGCCATAGCTCCTGGACTGCTCAGCCAGCGGATGACCCTTCACGTCAACGCTCATCTTCTTCGTCCACCCGAACGGAGCTTTGGATACGTCATACTCCTTTGAAACATGCTTATACATGTGCTCCAGTATCCTCATCGCCTCTTTAGGGGATTCGAGGTTGTTGCTCAGGTGCGCGAAAGGGTAGATCAGGAGCGCCTTCCTCCCGAGCTTCCTCATGAACTCCTCTGTGTCCTTAACAGCGAGCTCTGCCATCTGCATAGTGTCTCCCTTCTCCACGCTTACGAATATCACCAGCGTACCGTCAAGCGAGACCTTCTCCTTCTTCGCGTCCTCGTATACGCTGGCTTCAGGAGCTACGGGCTCGTATGTTATGTTGTTCACATCCATCTGCAGTATCTTCAATGAAGCACCGATTTACAACGATAATAGCCAAACAGCATATTTATACCTTTTTATACTCTCCATCTCCTCCTGCCGCGCTGCATGCAATGGCTTATATATCTTGTTGTATAATGTTATAACATTACAATACAGGTAAGGCCATGAGGAAGCAGGGTGAAAAGAGGAAGTATACGACAATAACCATACCGACGAAGCTCTTCGAGAAGCTTCAGGAGAGGATAAGGGACACAGGGTTCTCATCGGTTTCGGACTATGCGACGTACATACTCCGCGAGACCTTCGCTGACATCTCGGCAGCCAGGCAGAGGGGAAGCCGCGGCGCCGGGACAGTGGTGAGCAAGCTAAAGGCGCTGGGCTACCTAGAGTGACTGTTATGGCTGGCAATTCAAAAATACAAAGGGCAGCGGACCTGCTCTGGAAGGAGCAGAACGAAGACAACTGGAAAAACCTTGCCGACTCCCTGGAGAAGGGCAGGGCAAGGTATTACAGGGTGGTATTTGCGAATGAAGGGAAGCTGAACAAGATGCAGGACCTTACGAAATCCTTCGCGAACCTCTATGACGCGAAGTACAACCTGATCGCAAAAGTCCCGATATTCATGAGGGACAAGGCAAGGGTAAGGGGAGCTACCATCTACCTTTCAGGGCTGCAAGTGCTAAATAAGGACGATTGAAATGATTAAACAAGATCTTAGGACGCTGGAAGAGAAGAGCATATATATAATAAGGGAAGCCAAGCTCAAGTTCAACAACGTTGCGGCTCTGTGGAGCATGGGCAAGGATTCCACTACAATGCTCGCTCTTGCAAGGAAGGCGTTCCTTGGCAAGGTCCCGTTCCCGGTCATCCACATAGACAACTCAATAGACTTCCCAGAGACCTACAAGTTCAGGCAGGACCTCGCCAAGAAATGGAAGCTGGACCTGATAGTCGCGGACAGCGAGATAAAACCGGATCTCGTAGGGGCCGCATGCTGCGGAAAGAACAAGCCAGATACTCTGAAGAAGGTGATGAATCAGTACGGCTTCGACGCGCTCATAGTCTCAATACGCAGGGATGAGCACGGAATACGGGCCAAGGAGAGGTACATGAGCCCAAGGGACAAGGACTTCAAGTGGGACTACAAGAACCAGCCGATAGAGCTCTGGGATGACTACTCCTCAAAGCTCGACGCGAAGGGTCATGTAAGGATCCATCCTCTGCTTGACTGGAACGAGATCGACATATGGAACTACGTGAAGCAGGAGCGCATACCTGTGAATCCTCTATATTTCTCAAGGAACGGCTACAGGTACAGGAGCCTGGGATGCACCCACTGCACCACGCCTCTTAAGTCAGATGCAAAGGACGTCAGCCAGATAATAAAGGAGCTGGAGACCACAACCGATGAGGAAAGGTCAGGCAGGGACATGGACAAGGAACGCGAATACGTGATGCAGAAATTAAGGGCGCTCGGGTATCTATAGCGATATATTGAGAACTGGAACAGAGTCAAGCAATATGATCCAAACCATTGTAGGAGTATAATATGCTGGTAAGAACTATCGCACTGCTGGGCCATAAGGATCATGGAAAGTCCACCCTTATAGGCAACATGCTCATCCAGACTGGATCTGCCACCCAGGTAAGGATAAACGAGGCAAAGGTGTACAGCGAGAAGATGCACAAGCCCTTTGAGCCTGCATTCATTCTCGACAGCTTCGCTGAGGAGAGGGAGCAGGAGATGACCTACGACACCACAAGGGCCGAGATAAAGCACAAGGACCTCGCATTTGCGTTCATAGACGTACCAGGCCACGAGGAGCTGATAAAGAACATGATAAGCGGCGCGTCGTACGGCGAGATAGCCATACTCCTTGTATCCGCAAAAGGCGACGAAGGCGTAAGGGACCAGACAAGGAGGCACCTGTTTATCTCCAGAATGCTTGGCATAGAGCGGCTAATAGTAGCAGTAAACAAAATGGACACGATACAGTATGATGAAGGCCGGTTCGAAGAGATAAAGAGCAGCCTCGGCGGATTCATAGGGAAGATAGGATTCAATCCAAAGAACGTATGCTTTGTGCCTATATCCGCGTATAACGGGGAGAACCTTGTCAAGAGAAGCAAAAAGATGGGATGGTACGGCGGGGATGCGCTTATCGATGCGATATACAAGAATGCAAAAAGGGCAGGAGGCCGCAAGCGCGGCCCGCTCAGGATCATAGTGCAGGGGGTTTTAGACCAAGCCAGCAACATGATCGGAGGGCGCATAGTGAGCGGCAGGCTCGCTGCCGGAAACAGGATAGTCATCATGCCATGCATGGACAATGCCGTAGCCAGGGAGATAATTGTCAAGGGAAAGAGGGTAAGGAATGCAAACGCCGGAGAGAACGTTGCGATAAGGCTAGACAGGAAAGTCAAGCACGCTCTGAGGGGCGCGGTGATCTCAGGGCTGTCAGACAGGCCGTTGCTTACAGATACTGTCAACGCCAGGATATTCGTGACAAAGCGCTTCGGAAAGGATGTGCAGATAAAGTTCAACGGGATTGACATAAGATGCAGCGGGATCAAGGTGCTTAACGGGATAGATACGACAACAGGGGAGAAAATAAAGGCGACAAAGCCGGAGATATTGAACGCCATAGACGCGCAGGTCAGATTTGAAAGGAGGCTCCCGGTAGAGAGATTCGAAGAGACGAAGGAGCTTGGCAGGTTCGTCCTTTACAGCAAAAAGGACTTTGCCGGGATAGGCACAATAAAATAAGGCGATAAGATGCGAAAAGTATACATGATAGGCATGGACTCCGTACCATTGTGGATACTCAAAGAGCTGCGCTGGGAGAAGGGCATGGAGCTGTTCAACAGGATGCTTGAGGAAGGCATCCTTATGGACATGGAATCCACCCTCCCTCCGATGACCGGCCCTGCCTGGCCGAGCATATACACGGGCCTAAAGCCCAGCGAGCACGGCGTTCCAGATTTTTTCGTAATGAAGAAGGACTACGCCCCTGACATAGTGTACTACAATTCAGTAGAAGTGCCTCCTTTCTGGAGGCAGATAGCCGAGTCAGGGAACAGGTGCCTAGTAATAACGCCTGCCACTGACATAAGGCTTCCGCAGTACGGCAATATCGATGCGCTCACCGGGTTCCCACTGCCGGCAAGGACCAACAGCACAGAGCTTGGTCGCCTCATGAAGAAATACAGGTTCAAGGGAGAGCCCGACATAGAAGCGGACATAAAGGCCGGAAAGATGAGCCTTGAGGCTGCAGTAGGGATATTCGTAAAGAGCATAAAGACGCGGATTGCAATAGCAGAGGACATGATGTCGATGCACGATTATTCATTTGTATACGTCTGCTTCACCGAGACTGACAGGCTGCAGCATTTTGCAATGGGAAACAGGAAGCGGAACAGCTACGTCCTCCCCATATATCGCGAGATAGGCAAATTCGTGAACAGGATCGCGCGGAGGGCGGAGACAGAAGGCGCGCTCATGGTGCTCGTGTCAGACCACGGCATGCAGCCCATAAAGTCAAAATTCCTGATAAATTCGTGGATGGTAAACAGCGGATTCGAGAGGCTCAAGAGCTCTTTCCTGAAATCGATGGACAACAAGGGAAAGGGGAGCATATCTTACGGGGTGAGGGAGAAGCTGCTCAAGACGAAGCTCAGGCGCGTCTACGACAAGATGCCATACAAGGTAAAAACCGCAGCGTTCAAGGCCCTGGGATCGGCGATTTCCGGGCCGTCAGCAGGAGAATATGCAAGGATGCATCTCTTCGACTTGGACATGCGAAAGACGACTGCATTTGCGGCAATAGCCAACGAACCGGTCTCGACCATATGGGTAAACGACTCGCGCTTTTCAAGCCCAGCAGTCAGCGCAAAGGAGAAGCCCAAAGTCATTGCAAGGCTTGTTGGCGACCTCAGGAAACTCAAGACACCTGACGGACATAAGCTCATAGCCAGCATAATAGACGGCCCGTCCTACTACGGAAAAACGGACAAGTTCATAGTGCCTGACTTATTTGTCGAGGTAGCAAAGGGATACACGATAGACCTGTTCAATTATTCCACAGAGAGCGATTTCATGGAGCCTGAAGGGGCGAAGAGCGGTGACCACCTGAGACACGGGATCTTCGGGTTCTATCCCAGCCATGCGATATCAAGGCCGGCGAAGATGCATGTCCAAGACGTCAAACCGCTAATACTTAAATATCTCAAGACAGGTTACAAGAATAGCAGGCGTAGATTGAAATGAAAGTGTTAATCGTAGACCTCGGTTCAAAGTTCAACAAGTTCGGCGGCCAGGCCAGGATAGCTGCTGTGCTTAACAAAAGGCTCTCGCGATACTTCAGGACATATTACCTAGGATATCCCACCGCATATTCGAAGGGAATGAAGAACCCTTTCTTCCTGGCCAGGCACAAGGGAGGCCTTTCAATACGCAGGAGCGGCATAAGCGAGATGTGGCTTGTCAGGCTCGTATACAGCTTGTTCATAGTGCGCGGCCTAAGAGACATAGACAAGACGTCGCTATTCAATAAGATACAAGAGATAGCGCCTGACGTCATAATAGCCAATTCGATACAGGACATAAACCTGCTTGAGTTCCTGAAGAGGAAAGGGCTAGTTTTCAAGTCTGTTTACATAGACCACGGCAGCGTCTCCACAAGCATACACGACCTCCTCTCAAAGGAGGGCATACCGCTGGCCTTCGGCACAGATATAGACGCGCTCACGCTATCGGACAAGAAAAAGAAGTTCTTCAGATTCTACGACATGAATATCGCGCTTAATTCGAGGCAGCTCGAAGACATCTCCAAATTCACAGAAAAGGTCGTCCTCATACCCAACGGGTTGGACATAAGCCCGTCCAGGCACAAGAAAAATGAGGATCATTTCAGGAAGGAGCACGGAATCCTGAAGGGGGATTTTGTAGTGCTGTACATAGGCCGGATGTTCGACAGGCAGAAGAATGTAGGCTCACTCATACGCGCATTCAGGGCGGTTGCAGGTAGCAACATAAAGCTCCTTCTTGTTGGGGACGGACCGTCCCTATCCGAGTACAGGGAGATGGCGAAAGGAGACAGGAGGATCATTTTCATAGGCGCCGCAGATGAGGACAGGATAAACATTGCATACAGCGTATCAAGCATGTTCGTGCTGCCTTCATTCTGGGAGGGGTTCAGCCTGACAATACTAGAGGCCGCATCGCATGCGCTGCCCATCGCAATTTCTGAAGGCGCATATGTAGACGACCTAAAAGACCGGGAGATAGGCAGGATCCCTTCCTTCGATCCGCATAACGAGCATCACATGACAAACATAATAAGAGACCTTTACAAGGACCAAGAGATGAGGAGAAAGGCCATTGCAGTCTCGATGAATATAAGGAAGAGGTTCACGGAGAGGCGCATGGCGGAGAAATACAGGGACATGCTGGACTCCCTGGCAGGCAGCAGGGGCTAGGAGAACGCAATGCTTGAATAGGCCACCACTGACTTGTAGTTGCCAGTGGTATCCCCTGAGTTTGAATATTTCAACAGATGGCCGGCTCCTGCACCCATCTCTCTGGCAAACATCGCGGAGACTGTTATTGGCCCATAGCCGCATGCGCTGTCTCCCGAATCCACCATGCTTCTGCGGAATCCTTCGATCTCAAGCCTTTTCAGGAAGCCTATCGCATCCATATCCTTCCTTTCTGAGATATCTGCAGGTTCATAGTGGCTGAAGTCAGAGCTCGCTATCACCGTTATCCTCCTTCCAAGCTCTGCAGCAGCATTCCGTATCGAGTTGAAGATTATCCTGCATGATCCTGTGGACTGGTCGCCCATGCATACGAAGCAGCATCTAGGTCCATCTATAACCTTCTGTATAAAAGGCAGCTGCACCTCTATCGAATGCTCTAGCGAATGCGCTTCTTCCTCGATTGCGATATGCCCAGACTGCCTTGCAATTCCAAGCGCGAGCTCGCGGTCGTTCCTAACGACGCCGAGCGGGGTCTCCCACTCGCTGCCTGATACAGATATCGGGGCTCCCAGTCCGGTATGGTTCGGCCCTATCACCACAACAGTATCCAAACCTTCCAGGTCCTCCCTCATTGCCATCGCCTTATACGCAAAGGCGGCAACTTTTCCAGAATATTTGTATCCCGCATGCGGAGCTACATAAGAGACAGACGTCCTGGCGACAGAGACGTCCACATCTGCGGATTCAATAAATCCGTCAATCATCTCCGACAGCTCGCTCCTGTCAGACGGATAGAAACTTCCTGCGAATGCCGGCTTTCTCAGCATAGAAACCAATTTATTGATTTGGGGCAAAAGACCAGTATGAAATCTGATTCCAAGTATATAAACCTGATTCTGACGAGGCTATCGAAGAGGTACGGGTACGATCCACACACTCATCTGAAGCATCGGAACATGGTGCATCTTTTTGTGGCAACGTTCCTGTCTCCGCAGTCTACAGACGCGCAGGTGAACAGGGCCACGCCGCGGCTGTTCGGCAAGTTCAGGACATTCGAGGATTACGCGAGCGCAGATCCGCGGACGCTGCAAAGGTACCTGAAGAGCATAAACTTCTACAGGACAAAGGCAAGGAACCTTAGGAGATCTGCCAGGATGATAACGGAGCGATTCGATGGCGAGGTTCCGAAGACCATAGCCGAGCTGACCGAGCTGCCAGGAGTGGGCAGGAAGGTGGCAAACGTGATACTGAATGAGGGATACGGCATAGACGAGGGAATAGCAGTCGATACGCATTGCGGAAGGGTCTCTGTGCGGCTTGGGCTCTCGAGGCACAAGGGCAACCCAGCCAAGATAGAGCAGGACCTCCTGCGAAGGATACCAAAGAAGGAGTGGGGAAGGGCATCCAACCTCCTGATAGAGCTCGGAAGGGACACCTGCAAGGCTAGGAAGAAGGAATGCTACAGGTGCGTGCTGAAGGACGTATGTCCGAGCAGCGATGCAAAGGAAGGCCAGAATGTTCCCAGATCTGGGCCCGCAAGCAACAAATATAATAACAGAGATCACAAGTAAAGCAGTGCGCATGACTAATGTGCACTCAGGTGTAAATGTGGATATAAACGATTTTGCCTATGTGGCCGAGACCGGCAAGGCCTTCGACGAAGCTGTCGTATCTGTCCTGAAGGCCGCAGAGCGCAAGGGCTGGTCACTGTTCCAGGTCTATGACCTTAGGGAAAGGCTCGCCTCGAAAGGCTTCGTCCAGGAGCCGCTGAAAGTCATCGAGATCTGCAACGGCAGGCATGCAAACAAGATCCTTGGCAGGGACAGGCTTGCATCACTGTGCATGCCATGCAGGATAAACGTACTGGAAGAGGGCGGGAAGGTCAGGATAGCCAGCATGAGGCCTGCAATGATGTCCCAGCTGTTTCCAGGGATCTGCCAGGAAGACGTCGAAGATGTGGAAAAAGAGCTCAGGGAGATTGTGGACAGCTCAATATGACGTCTACGAATCCCAGCCAAGGCAAATGACTCTATACTCAATCCGGTTTTCAGAATGCCGCGAACATATGTCAAGGGAGGAAGATCTTGTTCTTCACCTTTTCCCTTATGTACTCTCCCACGAACGTAAGCCTAGGGCCCTGGAGCGCGTCCTGCTCCAGCTTCTTCTTCGACTTTATCATCCTCTCAAGCTCCTCCACCCATTCCTTGCTCCTCTTTATCCATTCGTAGTTAAGCATCTCCTGCGCCCTCTTTATATCCACTTCGCTGGCGTTCATGGTGAGCTTGTTCAGGAACTCGTACTTGTCCAGGTCTGCCATTGTGACCCCGAGGAACCTCGCTTCTGGCGTAGCGACAGACCCTCCTATATACGCCAGGTTTATGCTCCCTGTCTTTATGGTCCAGTAGATATACCATCCCCATGCATCTGAGTCAGTGAAGACATATATGGGAAGCCCCTTGTCAGCAAGCTTCCTTATGAGCCTCCTTATCCCCCTTGACGCCTGTCCCTGCGGCGTTATCAGTATAGCATTCTCCTTCTTCCAGAACCCGTCCTCGTTGAGCCTCTGCCAAATCGCGTCCTTCTCCACAACAAGCACGTACTTTGCCTTTATGTCAACGAACTCTATGTCGTTGTCAACATCGCTGGGTATCGCCCATCCGCTCCTGCCCTGCTTGCTGCAGTCGATCTTCAGAGTCTCGGTCCCGAACTTGTCCATCACCGTTATGTTTCCTGCCAGGACGCCCTTCCTGTTCGCATTGAGGTTGAGGTTCTCCCTTGTCGTACCGAGCGCAACCTCGAGATCCTCTATCAGCGGGTTCGATTCGCTCTGCTCGTTGAATATGTTCTCGTCGACATCCTCCCCGAGCGAGTATTTCAGCTGGTAGAAGAGCCCCCTTATCGTGGTGTGCAGGTTCTCGCTGGTGAACTTGTGGCACTTGGCAGCTATTGCGATGGTCTGCATGAACCTCTTCGACTGGGCAACGTTTACGAAGTCCCGCTCCTCCTTCGCCTTGCCGAGCTTGAGATATCCTATCTTCTGGTCGTATACTATGTTGGACCTTTTCCTAGCCAGGGTGACGAACTTCGGGTTCTTGCCATCCTTTATGCTTTTTACTATGTCCTTTCCAAGCCCCTCGATCTTGACCTTGGCATTAGCATCGTCGCTCATTCTTCATCAGCCTCTTCGAGCACAAGCGGAGCCCTTTCGCGCGAGTCGTTTGTTATGTACTTCCTGAGCTTGCCGACCATCTGGTCCCTCCTCGGACTCTTCTTGAGCGCGTACTGCAGGACCTCCGCTATGTTCCTGACAGGTATTATCTTGACTTTCTTCAGCTCCTTGCTGTCTATGTATATGTCCTTTGCATTGCTCTCCGGTATTATCACGTATGCGACCCCGGCCTCTATCGCAGCCCTTACCTTGTTCGTTATCCCACCGACAGGAAGCACGTCTCCGCGCACTGAGAGCGAGCCTGTCATGGCCACCTCCTGGCTTACCGGTATGCCTTCAAGCGCGGATATGACTGCCACTGCAACGGATATGCTAGCGCTGTCGCCCTCAACTCCCTCGTAGGTCTGCAGGAACTGGACGTGTATGTCATAGCTTGCCATGTCCCTGTTCATGTGCCTCTTTATTACCGCGCTTATGTTCTTCACAGCCTCCTTCGCTATCTTTCCGAGCTTCCCTGTAGGTATGAGCTTGCCCTCGGTCTTCGAGCTCGACTTTGTCACCTCTGCGACTATTGGCAGGACTATGCCTGCAGACAGGTACGACGACCCGACTATCGCAAGTCCGTTCACCCTCCCTATCGCGTATCCTGAAGTCTTGAATATCTTGTAATCCTTCCTGTACTCCAGCGACTGCTCAACGAACTGCGCCTCTATCGGAGACGTGATCCTCAGCGCGCCTATCACGTCCTCCCTTGTCACTGTCTTCCTTCCCTTCTCGATCGCCATGTCTCCTGCAGCCCTTATCGCGCCTCCGAGCTCCCTGAGTATGAGCGTGAGCTTTCCCTTCCTCCCGCTCCTCCTCCTTGCCTCTTCAACTATCTCCATGCAGGCCTCATATCCGAAAGGAGGTATCTTCCCGTCCTTCTTGACCTCCTGCGCTATGAATCTTATTATCTTCTCCCTGTTCTGCTCGGTGTCAGGCATCGTGGAGTCCATGTAAACCTCATATCCGTATCCGCGTATCCTAGATCTGAGCGCAGGATGCATCTTGGGTATGTCCTGGAGGTTCCCTGCGGCAACCAGCAGGAAGTCGCATGGGACAGGCTCCGTCCTTACGAGGGCTCCGGAGCTCATCTCGCTCTGACCTGTTATCGCGTATCTCTTCTCCTGCATGGCAGTGAGCAGCTCCTGCTGCGACTTCGGCTCGATATCAGCAACCTCGTCTATGAAGAGCACCCCCTTGTTCGCCTTGTGTATCAGCCCGCCTTCCACCCTTAGGTGCGCCGGGGTCCCCAGGCCGCCGGAATTATGGGTAAGCACGAAGTTTACCATATAGTTCCCCGTCTCCGTTGTCATATTATACACAAACCCGTCGTATTTCTCGATCTCTATATCTACTATTTCATCAGATGCGTAATCGCCCTCTCCGAGCTTCTTAAGCCTTAAGGTGTCATCATCCAATCCCCCTACCTCTACGAATCTGTCGTTTATCTTGTTGAGCAGGCTGCGCGTAAGGTTTGTATGGTTCCTTACACCTGGATTGACCGACCAGTAGTCACTGTGAACTGCCTCTTTTGACATGCTGAAAGACGTCCTTATCCGGTCAAGCGTGCCAAATCCGACAGGCACTATGTCATTATAGCACTCTTTGTTGAATGTAGTGGCAGCTAGGTAAACTTTCAGGTTGTCAATATGTATCGGATTTATGGTATGCGAATAATACTCCTGTGCCCATACGAAATGATTCCACCTGAGTATGTGTTGTATCGTACGCTTCTCCTTTCCATACCCTCTGTCTATCCGCGTCCTGTACTTCGCATTTATTCCAAGTATGAACAGCAACGAGCGTATCTGCTCTATCATGCCCTTAGGATTCAATATCTCAAACTGACCGCTCTTGTTTACATATCCATCTATTGCGATGAATCTCGATAGGAACAATGCTATCTTCTGCTTCTCCTGCCCGAATACCAGGTCTGGTATCCTCTTAGCCTTCCCCTCCTTTATCCCCATATCAAACAGCGTCCTGCACAGCTCAACCGAATTCACCTGTATGCATGTCGCACCGTCCGGCCTTATCTTTATTTTAGGTATATACCCCAGTTTCTTTATGTCATCTGTGATCTCGCGTATCTTGAAATCCCTCTTCAGATTGAACTCTATGTGCCTCTGGCCCATGTATCCGTCTGCTAGGAGGTCGGCTATGAAAATGAGCATGCTGTCATCCATCTCCTTAGTCGCCGTGTTCTTTATTCTTGATGGAATTACTATGCGGGTGTCTCTTGATATCCCTCCTGCTTCGATGTAGTCCACGCTTCCGGACCCATCGATGAACGCTATCGGATGATTTGGCGTCACCCGAATAACGCTACCGTTCCTTGTCTTTATTCGTATAATATCTCCATTGTATCTTCTTCTATATAGCCTCCTCACCGCAGCTGCAGAGAGCTTGAACTCAGAATCATATCCTCCAAGCACCTTGAGCCCTGCGCTTCCCGGGACGTTTATCTCGCCTTCAGAGTCGCCCGGGAAATAACTGTCTACCAATTTTTCTATATTGATCGGATTCCCATTGGGCGCAAGCACCATTTCGCCCTTCGGGATGCACTGCAACGGATCGTGCTTGACGTCTCCGAAGAGATGGCCAGCCCGCGCCCCTGTACCGTCGTAAAACGGCGCATGGGTCATCCCAGTGTTGTCCACTATCAGCTTAGGCTCGTTGGTGTCAAACGCTCCTGGGAGTATTCCCGCCCTCCTGAAGCTTGTCACGAATATGATCACGGAGCCGAATATAAGTATGCCTAGTATGAGCGCGCCGAACAGCACAAGCTCATACCCCGCTATAAGGCCTGTAAGCGATATTATGACAAGGCCTATCACCAGCAGAGTTATTATCGGAGTGACTATGCTGCCCTTGCCGCTGGAGATGTTTATCCTCGACCTGATCTTCTCCTTCTGCACTATCTGCCTCCCCTGCCCGTCGCCAAGCGGCTTTCCAGGCTCAACCTTGTCGTAAGTTTTCACGTTCTTTATTATAGGATGGTTCTCGTCGTTGACGTTCCTGTACACCAGGACGTCCTCAAGCTCCGTTATGGGAAGGAGCTCGGCTATGGCCTGTGCAAGCAAGGTCTTTCCTGTGTTGTGCGTCACTATCCCATTGGCTATAAATCTATGTGAAACCGGCACCTCAACGTCGAATACGTCTGCCCGGCCTCCCCTTATCACTTCTACAACGCGTTCGCTGCGCTGTTTTCTGACCCTTGCAAATCGTTCAGCGTCTTTCGCCAGGGTTTCAAGGTCCTTTATCTTTTTTTTGCATGCAAATCCAATCTTTTCCTTGAATTTTATTATGTCATACCCGCGCCTTATTGCCAATTGCGGTGCGTTATTAATTCCTTGCGCTTTTATTCCTAAAATCCTGGAATGAATTCCAAATCTAAGAAGCATCATCTGCACGTCCCTGAGCAATTCCAAGTTAACAGACTTCAAGTTTATGCCCCTCCGCCCTCTACCGCCGTCATATACTGTTCCATCAGCCGTAAAAAGCCACTTGATAAATTCCGATGCAACTTCATTGCCCGACATTAATATCAGATTCGGTACGCGCTTTTCCCCCAGGAATTTAAGATTATGGTAGACATCCTTGTTGTTTATCTCTAAATAGTCCAGAGGCATACTCCTGCCATGGCGAGGCTTCCTCCTGTATATTCTGGGCTCTACGCCAAAATTGCTTGTTATAATGGAGGCTAGCACCGGCAATATCTCCTTCTCATCATCTGACACTACCAGTCCAATCCCTTCCCTATTTTTGTTTACCCATCCATCTCCAATAATATATCCAAATAGCGCCCCTAGCTCAGGAGTTATTTTCTCAGGTAGCCTTCCCCAGAATTTCGGGCCGTTTCTATTCCGTTTTATTGGCTTGAAGCCGGACTTGATATACTCTGTTATAGTGCATCTTATTCCGCTGACCACCGCAACCCGATCCCCCGCCTTTATCTCGTCAAGCCTCTTCCATGAGCGTTCAGCAGTCAATATCGGATGATTGTATGTACCCTTTATGCTTTTTCCGCTTTCAGTAATAATCTCGACAAGCGGCTGGTTTTTATAAGCATGGAATACCGTTGCTGTGTCTGTCTTGTTGCCACTGCCTATAATCAATTTTACATTTATTGGCTCAAGATGCCCATTCCCCAATTCCCCTATCTTTGCTATGGCTCCGTTGCCAAGGAATATCCTCTCATCTGAAATAAGGCACCCAGGCTCTCCTATCAGCATGACGTTCCTGTGCTGCCTGGCCGCCTTCTTTATTATGTTTACCGCTTTTTCCTGCCCTATTACCTGGTCCACCAGCTTCTCAGGGATCTTTATCTCATCGGTAGTATTGAATTTCTTCATAGTGACCAGGACGCAAAATAAAATATCTCAATTAATGTTTATAAACCCTCTACAGCGTTAGCTTTTAACAGCGTAATTATCGGGAGAGTTATAAAGGCTTCTCTGCGAAGTCAGATCAATAGATAAGAGTAAGCGTTTAGAGTGTGGGGAAAGACATATTAATAGAATAATCTCTAAACGCCTCTTACTCTATTATCGATAAGGCTTATAAATATTTCCCACATCACAGGTCTCCGCCTAACCCTGCCCTTCAGGCACCGCGCAGCGCACCGGACGCATTCTGCGCTCTTTTCTAAGCGCTGCCTATTGTTAAACTTTAATAAGTATCTGTTTGCATATTTGGTATGGGCGATCGGTTGGATAGCGAACAGCGCCAGGAGATGCGCAAACACAGGAACAAGGTGCTGATAAGGACGCTCTTCGGGATAATAGTCGCAGCAGTAGTGCTCTACGCCCTCCTCTCATACCTGCACATAATCCCCGATTCTGTAATAGCGAATGCGATAGCCGCTGCCGTATTCGGAATAGTGATAGTCGAGACGATTGCAAGGATAGTATACTACTACTTCATAAACAATGACATACACAAGGCGGAGGCCAAGACCCTCGGGCAGATAATCAAGATACTAGGATATTCGGTCCTGGCGATAATAGTACTATACAT
This sequence comes from Microcaldota archaeon, assembly GCA_021803945.1. Classification (GTDB taxonomy): domain Archaea; phylum Micrarchaeota; class Micrarchaeia; order Micrarchaeales; family CABMGC01; genus JAJZNA01. Next base: position 17,256 of record JAJZKW010000003.1, on the reverse strand, counting down.
AATATTCGGATACCAGTACCTCGGCGGCATATTTGTCAGCGCGGGGTTCCTAGGCATAATACTCGGTCTAGCAGCGCAGTCAACGATATCCAACTTCATAGCAGGGATATACCTCCTTTCGAGCAATGTGCTTGAGCCGAACGACAATGTCATAATACACACGTGGCAGTACACTTACCAGCCACAGAGCTATCCGCACGACAAGTATGTTCCGGGGCTTTCAGGTGTAGTGGAGAGCATAGGCGTGCTGTACACGAAGATGATAAACGAGGAAGGAATACCTGTATACATACCGAACAACATAGTGGCCCAGGCGCTGATAATAAACTACCACAGGGCCAAGGAGCACATGAGGAAGATACAGTTTGATGTTGACGTATCTGTGCCGTTCCCAAGGCTCGAGAAGATGATAGGGGACACGCTGAAGGGAGAAGGCATAGACATTTTCCTCGTCAAGCTAGAGTACCTCCACCAGAACTTCTACGTAGTCACGATAAACCTGAAGGTGCAGGAGAAGGACATAAAGCTAATCAAGTCAATATTATTCCGCGAGATAATAAAGGAGATAAACGCGTCGAAGCCTAAGTCAGCTTAATCCTATAAGCGCAGTCCCGATCGCTATGATCACTACCCCTATCCACCTGTCAGGCGTAACGACCTCTCCAAGGACAACAGATGCGAGCACCACTGCGAAGATGTAGCTGAAGCCTCCGAACCCGTAGGTCCAGCTCAGGTTCGACCTGCCGAGTATGTACAGGTATATGACTGTAGAGATTCCGTAGGCAAACATCCCCGCAGCCAGGTAGAGCGCCATTGCATACGCTGCGCTCGAGCCCACACCTATCTTGAATACGAGCTGCCCAATGCTCCCAAGGGACGTGCTGACAATGAGAAGCATGGCGAACATCAGTTTCCTATTTCCTGCCATCATATCAACCCAGACACGAACGTTATCCCTAGTATTATGAGCAGCATGCCTGCGAGCCTGGCATATCCTATCCTCTCCTTGAGCTTGAAATGGGATATGAGCATTACGAATATGAAAGTGCTTGAGAATGCCGGATATACGAAAGAGAGCTCTCCGGAGCCTAGTGCGACGAGGTAGATCGCAAGCCCTCCGATGTAGATCAGCAAGCCCGCTATTACCATCCTGTTCCTTGCCAGGGAGATTATCCCATCCACGCTGAACCTGAATTCGGGCACAGATCTCTTGAACAAGTACTGCGCAAATGCCGCTATCGCTGCAGCTATCAGAGTCAGCAGGATCACATAAGAGGAATTTAGCATACGTGAATCCTTGCGAATAAAGCTATATAATGGTTTCAATTCAACCCGGCTGCAGGGCATAGTATAACTATATTAACTTTCAATTTTCAGATAAGTGTGGATTAAATGCAAGACAAACCTGATGACCATAGGCTCTTCCTGGTTTCAATAGGTGTGGTGCTATTCAGCATACTGGCAGTAATGACATTCATACTGAACATAAGCCAGATCGCATTCTACTTCTTCGCGATACTGGCCATAGCCCTCGGATTCTACCTATCCCGCAGTTTATCCAACGAAGGAAAGGCTCAGAAGCCAGAGCGCAGGAAGGGAAGATAAGGCGTCACGCGATGAACAAGTTGATAGTGGCCGAGAAGCCCAGTGTAGCCGTAAGGATAGCCATGGCCCTAGGGGATTCGCGCCCAAGGACGGAGAGCATAAACGGAGTGAGGTACTTCATAGCATCGAACGGCCAGGACCAGATATTCATAGTATCGGCTGTAGGCCACCTCTTCACCCTCTCGCAGGTAGGCCCGAACAAGGTCCCTATATTCGATATACAGTGGGTGCCGTCGTACAAGGTCAGCACCGGAGCGTACTTCACCAAGAAATACCTCGATGTGATAGAAGTTGTAGGGAAGCAGTGCACGTTCTTCATAAACGCCTGCGACTACGACATAGAAGGCACAGTGATAGGCACAAACATACTCAAGCATATAGTCAACAAGAATGTGAACTCAGAACTGGGGGCCGGCAACTTCAGGAGGATGAGGTTCTCTACCACCACAGACTCTGACCTGAGGGAGTCGTATGCAAACATGAATGCGTTCGACAGCCTGAACTTCGACGCTGGCGAGGCGAGGCACAGGCTGGACTGGATGTGGGGGATAAATATGAGCAGGGCGCTTATGGCTGCCATAGCTGCCAAGGGAATAAGGAAGACCCTGAGCGCAGGGAGGGTGCAGGGGCCTGCACTTGCAATACTCGCAAAGCGCGAGGCAGAGATCAAGAACTTTGTGTCAAAGCCGTACTGGAAGATAATCATAGGCTCGAAGGGCTCAAGCTTCGAGGCCAAGGAGATTTTCGATAAGGAGAAGGCAGAGGAGCAGTTCAAGAAGGCCAAGTCAAGCGCGATAAAGGTGAAATCTGTAGACTCGGACGAGAGGAGCATCAGGCCGTTCCCCCCGTTCGACCTGACATCGCTCCAGATAGAGGCGAGCAGGGTATTCCACATCGACCCGTCAAAGACGCTTGCTATAGCGCAGTCGCTGTACGAGCGCTCCTACATATCATATCCAAGGACATCATCGCAGAAGCTGCCTCCAGCGCTGAACCTTCCAAGAGTGATAACAGCCATGTCCAAGATACCAGAATACGCCGAGATGGCATCGAAACTCATAAAGGAGTCAAGGTTCAGGCCTGCGGAAGGCGCGAAGGAAGACGAAGCGCACCCGGCAGTCTACCCTACAGGCGAGGAGCCAAAGAAGATGAGCGACGAGGAATCAAAGATATACGACCTTATAGCACGGAGATTCCTCGCGTGCTTCTGGTATTATGCAAAGAGCGCGGTGAAGAGGGTGGTCATAGACGTCGGCGGAGAGGAGTACAGGGCGAGCGGGGAGAAGATAACGTCAATGGGATGGATGGGGCTATACAAATACTACACGCTAAGGGAATCGCAGATATCAGAATTCACTGCGGGAGAGGAGATAAAGCCGGAGAAAGTAGACATGAAGGGCCTTAAGACGCTGCCTCCTAAGAGGTACACCAAGGCAGGCATCATCTCGGTCCTAGAGGGAAAGGAGCTTGGGACAAAGGCCACCAGGGCAGAGGTAATAGACACGCTGTTCAGGAGGGACTACATAAAGGGCTCGAGCATAGAGGTCACGGAGTTCGGGCTGAGCATATACAATGCGCTGTCTGCGTACTGCCCAGAGATACTGGACGAGGACCTGACAAGGAAGCTCGAGCTGGACATGGAGAAGATCCAGAAGGGCCAGGCGACAAAGTCAGAGGTCATAGACGAAGGCAAGGAGATAATAACAAGGCTGATAGGCAAGTTCAAGCTCAGGGAGAGCCAGATAGGCGACGAGCTGATAAAGGGGCTCAAGGAGAGCGAGAACTCTAGCCTGATAGGCCCGTGCAGCAAGTGCGGTACTGGAAGCCTGATACTCAGGAGATCTGCAGCAGGAAAGAACTTCATAGGCTGCACCGGCTACCCGAACTGCACAAACACATACTCAGTGCCGCAGAACGCGAAGATAGTCGCCACAGGGAAGGTCTGCGAGCTATGCCACACCCCGAAGATAAAGGTCTTCAGGAGGGGCAAGCGACCCTTCGACATGGATCTGGATCCGAACTGCGAGACGAAGAAGGATTGGGCGAAGGCTCCGCAAGTTAGGACAGGTACGCAGCTTGGATCAGGCGCAGCCAAACCAGCCATCAGTGCCGTCGCATCGCCTTCACCTGCGCCAGAGGCCGAGGCAGTAAAGGCAAATCCGAATCCAATCAAAAAGAGGCCGCAGAAGGCAGCAAGGACCAAAGGCTCAGATTCAAAAATGAAGCCTAAGAAAAAAGCGGCTCAGACGAAGGCAAAAGGCAAAGCCAGCGAGGCGGAGTAGATGTTCATATACCCGAGTATGTACCGAAAGCTCAGGAGGGGGCCGCAGGTGATACTGCCAAAGGACATAGGGATAATAATCGCGTACTCGGAGATGGACAGGAACAGCGTATGCGTAGATGCAGGAACCGGGAGCGGATGGCTGGCAGTGAGCCTGGCCCGGCTGTGCAAGAAGGTATACAGCTACGACATAAGGCAGGACTTCATAACCATAGCCGAGAGGAACATGGAGTCTTTGGGGCTTGACAACATCGAGTTCGTGAACAGGGACGTCACAAAGGGCATATCCCAGAGGGATGTCGACCTCGTTGTCCTCGACCTTCCGTCATCTGAGAAGGCCCTCGCCAGCGCAAAGAAGGCCCTGAAGCCTGGCGGTGCAGTGGCAGGGTACCTGCCGCATACGGAGCAGGCGAAGAAGTTCGTGGAAAGGCTGTCAAGGCTAGGTTTCGCAGACATATACACAGTGGAGGTCATAGTCAGGGACATACTGGTGCGCAAGGAGGGCACAAGGCCGACGAACACGGGCCTATGGCATACTGCATATCTTGTATTCGCAAGGAAGGAGAAATCCCAATCAATTTAAACCTTGTTGTTCATATAAAAACTGTAATTTTTTTCAGTAGTTGGTTCTCTGGATAAAAAATCCATATTCACATATAACAATCTTGCATTGGTGATATTTGCAATACTGGGCGTAGTCCTTGCAGTGCATTTCAGGATTGCAATGCTCAAGTACTACGGCTTCTACGAGCCTGACGGCTTCTATCACTTCGCAGTGGTCCGCGCTGCCGTGAACGACGGGTTCCACGTGCCTCCTTATCTCAGCATTTCCGGATGGCCCCACAGCGCCCCGACAGGAGAGGCGCACGGGATATACTGGGTCACGCTGCTTCCGTACGCCATACTACGTTACTTCGGGGTGAGCTTCTACACCGTCATGAGGCTCATACCTGTCGCATACGCCCTCCTTGACATGCTCTTTGCATACATACTCTCAAGGTACGTGAGCAAGGACAAGCTCTTCGGTGTCCTGGTGATCCTATTCATAGCTCTGAGCATGGGCAATGCGGCGAGGACCAGCGCGCTGATATACAGGGGAGACAGCTTCGCGCCTCTCTTCCTCCTAATTGCCCTCATACTCCTAATCGAGGTCTTCAGGCAGGATGGCAGGAACAGGAAGCTTGCCGTCGCGCTCGCCGCAGGAGTTGCGGTATCCCTCTGCAACCTCGTATGGAACGGAGGGCCGTTCGGATTCGTAGTCTTTGTTCTCACTACAGCATTCATAATGTCATTCGCATTCATATTCAGGAAGGAGAAGATGATGGACGACAGCAAGTACCTTCTCGTCTCTATGCTATCATGGTTCGCAGTAGTCTCAGTCGCCCATGCAGTTGGCACAATAACAGTGCAGCAGCTCATGAGTCTCTCATATTTCCTGCCACTGCTCTTCAGCATTGCAGTGCTCTGGCTCTTTGTCAACTTCGCATCTTCAAGGATGCCTGACCTGACCAGGACAACTGCCTACAGGGCCGGCATAATGCTGTCGGTTGTCGTAGCAGGGCTTGCGCTCTTCGCCATGGCAGAGCCAACCCTCATATACAACGTATTCGTAGGCAATGGATTCGTCAGCGCAGCAGGGTCTTTCGGGTCAACCATACAGGAGCTACAGCCTCCGAATTTCCAGTTCCTGTTCACAAGCTTCGGGATCAACCTGTTCACGTCCCTCCCCACCCTTTTCATGTCCCTCACCCTGTACTTCAACCTGCAGGGCATATGGCTGTCGTTCTACGGCGTCATAGGGGTGATCACGCTCATCCTCCTGTTCATACCATACTTGTTCATGCATGTCTATGACTCCGGGCCAGGATTCCTGAGTGGAAAGCCCGCATTGAAATTCGATGTCGCTGTTCCAATGTTGGCAATAATGGCCTTCTTCATAGTTACAGGATACCTCCAGATGCACATCATAAGGTTCAACGCGCTCTTCTCGATACCCTTGGCCATAATGAGCGCATACACGATATACTGGCTAATACTTGCAGCCAAACACGTCACAGATAAAAAACCCCGCCATCTCTTGATATTACTTTCCAGTATTGCCTTCGGGCTTGGAGGGCTAATGTTTGGGCTAATGTTTGGATATGGTGGGATAATCATTTCCATAGTTTCTGCTCTGATGCTTGCGTGTTTTTCATATATTATCATTTCCAGAGGGAGGAATAGATCAGCAGTCTTCTTTGCATTTTTGGTCATTTTTATATTTATAAGCAAAGAGATGGTAACAGGATTTTCAGGAAGTTCAGGCATGCTTCTCTTGATCACCTTGTTGCTCACAGCAATCTTTAGTCTTCTGGAGTGGTTGCTTATGAGGGAATTTTTAAGAGACTACAGCACGGTTGTCATACTGCTGTCAGCAACAGTATTGCTATATCTCCTATTCTCCCTGCTCTATTACGGCACTCTGTACTCCTCATCGCTAGTCCAGGCAGACAGCATCAATCCCCAGTTCATAGCCGCGATGCAGTGGCTGAAGTCAAATTCCCCATCCAACAGCGTTGTCCTCACATTGTGGCCGGACGGATCGGTGGTTGAGGCCGTAGCGAACAGGACAAGCGTTACAGACAGCGTTGGGTCGCAGAACAGCACAAAGGCAGACCCGTTTGCCGCATGGCTCCTAAACAGCTCCCCAGACCCGCAGTTCCTAACAAACCCCGTACTTACCGGCAGCCCGAACTACCTCGTTGTAAGGAACGCATGGATGATAGAGACGCAGGGGATATACACCGAAGCCCACATAACAAAGAACGTCTCACTTTTCGGATACGCTCCGCTGACGTCATTCTCAGAATCCGCTCCAAACGCCACCGAGAAGCAGCTCGTACTTAAGGTAAACAGCTCTGTCGCATATCCGTATGCTGTGGTCAACATAGGGTATTCCAACGCCTCCAATTCTGCCAACCAGATACTTGCCTACCTGCAGGCCACTCCCTCGCAGTCAATACCTTTTGCATATGTTGGGTTCCTGGACCAGAACAGCGACAATTACAGCCAGATAAACCAGCAGGCACACTTCAACAGGACAAACGGTGATCTGCTCCTTCTCCAGTACTCAAGCATACCAAGGCCCGGGGGGTTCTTCATCAACCTTACAGGCGCATTCATCTTCGGTCCTGGAATAGCCAACAGCAACATGCTCAAGTTCCTCTTCATGTGCAACGCTGCCTCCTGCCCATGGGACAACAGCAAGGCAAGGCTTAGCCTGGTCTTCGCAAACTCTGACACCAAGATCTTCAAGATAATATACAACACTACCGGTTGAGCATGCCATTGGCACTGCGCATACCTCGTGCCAAAACGAATCCTGAAGGCATTAACCGTCCAGCCCCTCATTAAATATAAATATAAGACTTTACATCGTATACTAAGTAATAATTATCGGGGCTCGGAATGCGCAAGTACTATGCAATGTTATTGATGTTCTCAGTACTCGTTGCAGCCTCCCTGGCGTCGTCCGTTGCGAGTCCACAGTCATCTTCCCAGATACCTTCATCTTCAACTTCTCAGCCGGCATCCATGACTGTAAGCGTGCCGTACTCAAACCCGCCCGAAGTCGCTCCGATAACGCAGTCCGGGCAGAAGGCATATCCAACATCGCCTGCCAACGCCGTATACAACTCGAACGCGCAGAGCTCCATCTACATGCTTACATGCCCCCAGTTCCCTACGCCAGAATCAAGCTGGAGCCAGCTCCTTTTCCTTCCATCCGCAGATTACGGGTTCTGGAAGATTGCAGGCAACCTATGCCAGGCAGGCTCAAGCAGATCGTCGTTCAGCGTCACTGCCACCTTTGTAAACTACCTGCAGAGCCCTGGATCCTCGCTTCCTACAGTATCATTGTCCCAGCCTGAGCTCTTCTTTTCCAATGCCGTATCACTCAAGATAATAAACCTCGGATACTCACCGGAGGTGGTTACACAAAGCGGAAATTTCATATCATCGGCGTTCGGCACGCACTCATACATCTTCAATCCGATTCAGCCTCAGGGGCAGCAGGGCCTCTGGACTTGGTATGCGCGATATGCGGACCTTTCATACCTGAACCAGCAGAACAGCGCGCACCCTCTCACCTCCACAGCGACGCAGTCAGACACTTATCTCTCCACCTCAAACGGCAATACCTGCCAGTACACATATACCTTGAACTCGAAAGCCACGCTTGAGGGCATGGCAAACTCCAATCTCCCGTTTCTGGATGCAGGGAGCCATACTACAAACATAGGCCTCCTTCCGTATCTCGTATACAATGCGAACATAACCAACCCAGATCCATCTAACGAGTTCAATATAGGCCTTTCGTATGACATATACAGCCCCAAGAACTTCATAAATCCGCAGAACGTGATAGAGCCGTTCGCAATAAACTCGCTGGGATTCTTCTTCGGGAATTACAACGGCAACCTTGCATATTTCAACACAGTCAACGGGATAGGCGCGGATCTAAGCTCGCCGCAGACCTCCATAGGCCTGCTTGCGTCAGGCCAGACAACTGGAAGTCCAGCAGGATCATGCCCTAACCAGAATTATATGGGCGATCAAGTAACTCAATTGACTTTTTCTCAAGTAGCGGCGTGCGCGCAACAAGCGGGATTTTCGGGTACGCAATTAGAAATAATAGTGTCGATTGCATACGCAGAGAGCTCCTTCCATCCAGGGGCGTGCTATGGCGGAGCCAATCCATGTCCATCTAAGAGCCCAGCGGGATTATTGCAGAATAACGGCGACGTCCTTACTGGATACAATCCATCAACATGCGGCACTGGATCTAGCAATTGGTGGTTCAATCCATCCTGTGACATGGCATGGGCCCGCGCATATACCAATTATTGGTCCAGCCCATTCGGAGTTTCAAATTGCCCTGGTCCAGTTACAGGAAGTACATTCTGTTATTGGCAGACCTACGGCGACCCTTCAGCCGGAGATGTTATAGGCGCCTACTGCCAATATATGCCTAAAGGATTTAGCGGAGACAACTGCCCAGTGGCAGATAGCGGCACAAATGCGCTGCCTTGGAGTTCCATAGGAGCAAGTGCATCTTCTTCAGGGCCAATACAAATAACTCCAATCTCTATTTCTGCAATGCCAAACCAGGGTTATATCTTCGTATTGGGAAGCAGCGGGGCACAGGGCGCGCCGAGCCAATACAACATCTACATCCTCAAGGTAATACCAAGCGGATACGAGAATACCTCATCATACCAGCCAAACAGCGTAATACAGTCGTACACCCAATCAGGATTCGATTCCAACTGGAATACCTATTGGCAAAACGTAATCGGGCTTCAGGGCCGCTCCGTCTACGTTGTAAGCACAATCCCCATATCACAGTCATCCCAAATATCCTCTTCGATCTCCCAGGCGCTTCCAAAAGAAGTCTCTCTTTCTCAGTTCACGCCCCTTAACATATCTACGGACTTGCTGGGCGACGTCTTCATAACCGGAACGGTACAGACAAGCATTGTTGCAGGCGAAGGCTCTGGCAATTACGGCTGGCTCATGGAGATAACCAACACAATAGGAAACGGCCCCATAGAATACCAATCAGCGCCGATATGCCCGAATCTTGCAGTTTCATCTTCAATCTCTTCAACTCCAGTATGCAGCACTACGAACTGGCCTGAGATAGCGGCTTCTCCGACAGGCAGTCTGCTATTTCTGGCTAACCCCAACTCAGGCCTTATGCCCGTATTCACCGCAAATTCCCTGTCATACAGTTCAGCTATATCCCTAAATTTCACCAGCGACAATGCGCTATACAGCTCTGCATCATCAGAATCGGGGAGCGGATCCCCAAGCACAAACCCGCCAGCAGCAAACATAATAGACTACTTCCAGAACGGAGGGCTATATGGAATAAATGTGAATGGAAACACGCAGCCTGACCAGATAATGAAAAACATAATAGACCAGGCAGCTTCTGATGCCCGTAATTACGAGGAATCCTCTTCTCTTTCCCCGTTCAACTGCCCGCAGGTATTCCACGGCGCAGCTTCTTCGTGTACTTTAAATAAAAACACTCCGGCTAACACCGTGCAGGACCAGCTAGATAAGGCAGAATGGCCAGGCCTGGGATACAATACCAACTACCATCACCCTCTTTCGATACAGGATGTCAACGGATATATCTATGTGCTGGATTATTGGTCTGGGATAGCAGGTCAGTTAGGCACTAGCGGACTTTTTGGCACTGCCACTCCAGTAGGAGGCATAAAATTCGGCATTTTGATGCTCAGGATAATAAATTCCAGCGGAGTCGATGTGCCAATACAGCCGACTTACTACAATGACCTTTGGTATACTTCAAATGGCAATACACAACTGAATAAGTACACACAGTCAAGTGGACTTCTATATCCGCCGTTCGGATGGGTGATAAGCGCAAATGTTTCCAGCAACGAGTTTCAGTCATCCCAGACTCCCCAGCCAGGCGAAACGCTGAATCTATGCGGAGGAAATCCATCTCCGCCGCCAGGCAGTTCCCCATGCTTCCAGCCCGGCCCAGATTACAAAGGCAGCTATCTTCCTATAGGACCGGAACTTTCGACAGAATCATGCACCTTTCTTATTGACTGCAGGATATCTCATATAATCGGCGCCTCAATGTCAGTAGGATTCAACAACAGGGTTAACATCTTAATACCCAACAAGGCGGTCTATAACCTCGTAGTTGCTCCCAGCAAGTTTGAGCAGCAAGCCGTTTACACTAAAGCACCTTCCGCAGATGCAAATATAAACTACGACGAGCTCATATTCGTGAACTTCAACCCCCAGAACTATACAAGCCAGATAGGCGGCACCAACCTTCTCCCATTCACTCCGAACGTAGATTACATATGCTACACCAGCAGTACCCTGAACGATGTTGCCAACGGCGGCAAATGCAGCTATGACCAAAACGTAGCCAGCCTGTCCCAGCCCACCTATACGGTGTCAAACCCATTCCAATATGATGAGAACATAGGAGGGATAAAGACCTTAACCATCGGAGCTATCTACTCATCGGTATTTTCAGGAGGAAGCGGATCGGGACAGGCAGAGCCCAACATAAACCTGCAGGAGCCAAACCCAGGACTCAGCGCCCAGGCGTCCGGAATAGGCAAATTGGACATAAACAACCTGAATCAGAACTCAAATCCCCTGCAATATTCGGCTGCGACATCGCTGAACAGCATAATATCAGGGTATGCGCTGATGCCGTTTTCATTTACATATAAGACCAACATATGGGTCTCAAACATCCAGCCGGTATCAAATCCGCAGCAGCCTCCTAATACCTGCCCTTCGTCCCCTCCTGCTGCGCTTGCAAAGCTCGAGACCCCAGTTGCAGTATCAAATACAATATACAACTACACGACCTCTCCGCTTACAAATTCGAATCCGCAAAAGGCCCAGGTAGAGAGCTCAGATACATATGCCGAATCCAGCATATACGCAGAATCCGGCACAAGTGCGCAGCCGTTCTACCAGGCAAATCTCAGTTCCATAGTGCTTCCTGCAGAGATAGTATACAACCTTCTCACGAACAGGGCCTTAGGATATGTATATGTGAACAGCACAGTGAACGCAGTGACCAACAACCAGGAGATAATAAACGCAACCTCACAGCTGTCGTTCAATGCCGTATCATACTCCCAGGGCTCAACACCTGTCTACCAACTCATATCATCAAGCCCTCTGAACCCTGCGTGCTACGGCCCCTCATGCGCAGCTCCACTGGCAGACGCCAATAGAATATCACCAATAAAGAACAGGTTCTTGCTCGCTGCAACGAAGTCAATGGTCGTATCCCTTTTCAATTTCTACAAGCTTCCGGTAAACAATTACAACCTGATGCTGACGATGAACGGGATCTATTCGCAGTCAGGCAAGGTCTACGGATACCACAGGCTTGTATACGTATTCAATGACAACTTCAACAATCTCATATACATGCCTATAGACGGAGATATAGCCAACTGGACGCATATGACCCTAGAAGTGACCCCTAATGTGAATGGGATAAATGTCAATCAGACACAGCTCTCCATAAACGGAACGCTCAGCTGGGCTCCGCGAACCAGCACGAGCGCTGTGCCTCTCAAGGGAGGCTATGTCTACCTTTACTATGATGCCAATCTTGATACGATAGGGTACAATGCGGTTACAGACCCCCTCGCCGCGGAAAACTGCGTCTTCGGTAACTCTCCAAATCCAAGCTCCTGCCAGCTCGCAAATCCTGTATACAACGGATTGCAGGGCCCTACTTATACGAGCGCAAACATAGTAACATACAGCCCTTCATTCAACGGGCTAGGAGCATGCTCGCCACCTCCAAACAGCTTGCTCACCCCTGAAAACAAGATATACACTTTCTGCAACATATATTCGGGTGGAGGCCTGCCCAGCGCCTGCCCAGCTCTGCCATCTGGGAATACGCAGTACTGCTCAGTAATATACCCTCAGAACGGGACAGGCATCTGCACATCCCAGCTTGGGCTGATAGGTATATACAAGACAGACTCCAACGGATACTTCGGGGCCAATATAGTCGCCTGCGGAGCCGGAAGCGCTCAGATACTCGCCAGTTATTACGGCACACCAGGGCCGGAGCCAATACTGGCGCATCAGGCGCCTCTCTCCGAATCGGCAAACCCGTCGTATCCAAATTCAGGTTCGATATCATTCAACGCGCTGAACTACAGCTGGATACCTGCATCCAGTTCGCAGTCCGTAATAATAGGCTCCCTCTCCCTTGCAATAGGCCAGGTAGGGCTTCCGGCGATCATAGCACTTGGAGCGATAATCATACTCTACGGCCTGATGCGCGACAGCCGATACCTGAGGAACAGGAAGGCGCGGCTGGCCTCAAGGCGCAGAAAAGATAAAAAGTAGAATTACAGGGCCAAAAGCCAACCATAAATGATGAAACTAAAAAATACGAAACAAACCAGATGTTATTCGTCGCCTAAGTCATCGTCTTCGTCGTCGAACTCTTCCTCATCGAAGTCATCGCTGTCTTCCCCGTCTTCGGTGTCGTCATCTTCAAAGTCGTCTTTTGGCATATCTATCTACCATCTTTAACTAAGCAACGTTTTATTAGAAAACTATATAAACCTATTTATAATGCCCGCAACTGCATTGATGCTTTTTCACCATATACCAATTGGCCACACTATAATATTCGCCATGCCGGTACCAATGGACAATAATAAAGCATATTAAGTAAATTATTCAGATAATAATTGCCAGGGGCTCCTGGCGCAACGGTAGCGCGTCCGCTTTGCAAGGAAACCATTTCAGTAGGTTCACCAAAAGTGCGGAAGGTTGCGGGTTCGAATCCCGCGGAGTCCATACTTGCTTGAAAAAAGGCACCAAGGCGTCCGATAAATGCGCTGCAGCTACTTGCCCTTCTCCATGAGCGCCAGTCTCGCTATCATCGCCTCGAGCTGTATCTTCTCGTTGGCGCCTTCTACTATCCTGAAATTGTAGTCTCCTATCGTGCTCACGAGCCTGAGCTTGAGCTTCTCATCCACGTCAAGGTTCAAGGCTTCCTTGTTGCATTGCACCAGTATGTCTTCTCCGCTCATCCCATAGGAAAGGAAAAGCACGTTTAATTCGTCCCTGGCCTTTGAGAAATCCCCCCCAAGGGCATATCTGAGCATCGCCACGACCTCCTTCGGCCTCGCCTTCGATGCTATGTCGTATATTGACTTGTCTGTTATGACATTGTTGAGTATTGCGGCGCCGTGCAGCGTATTGGTTATCTTCCTCAGGTCTCCGTCGCTTACGTATATCAGCGCATCTATCCCCTTGTCATCTATATCAAGCCCTTCACCCTTGACTATCCTCTCTATGTAGCTCCTCATCTCCCCTTCCTTAAGCGGCTTGAACCTTAGCACCACGCACCTGCTCTGTATCGGCTCTATTATCTTGCTTGCATAGTTGGCGCTCAGTATGAACCTGGTCGTGGCAGAATATTTCTCCATAGTCCTCCTCAGCGCATGCTGCGCTTCGGACGTGAGCGAATCCGCCTCGTCAAGGAATATTATCTTAACTACGCCTCCTGAAAGCGGAAGGGTCTTTGCGAACTCTTTTACCTTGCCCCTTATGACATCGATCCCCCTCTGGTCGCTTGCGTTAAGCTCCAGGAAGGCCTGGTTCAATACGTCTCCATAAAGCTCCTTGGCCATGGCCACCGCGGACGTGGTCTTTCCCACCCCTGCAGGGCCTGAGAATATCATGCTGGGGAAGCTCTTCTCCTTCACGAACGCCTTCAGCCTTCCGACAATGGCCTCCTGTCCTATTATGTCGTCAAGCTTACCAGGCCTGTACTTTTCAGTCCACTGTTGATCCAATAGCTCCAAGCAATTCCCCCAAGCAATAGCAGAGATATATGCTACTTATAGCTTTTTATTGATTTCTGGCAAGCTGCGCTCCTTTTAAAAGGCCGGGCGCAAAGCCGCCAAAGTAGCCACAGGGTTTATAACTTGCGAAGCCGTTTACTTTATCCGAATAAGCATGTGATGGCGCCATCAAGCGTATCGAAGGCAGGCTGCGGGCCTGTCCCCAGGCCTGGACAGCGCGCAGCGGAGCCAAAACTGCCTATTCAGTCTCTTAAGGCGTATAAATGGCAACAGTAAATGAAAACTACAACAAACTAAGCTCAGACTACCTCTTTGTGGAGATCTCAAGGAGAACAAAAGCCTTCTTGGATAAGAATCCGGATGCCAAGCTCCTAAGGCTGGGCATAGGAAATACAACCGAACCTATAGTCCCATCAGTAATTGCCGGCCTTCGCTTTGGGGTCGAAAAACTCTCCAATCCAAAAACATACACAGGCTATGGAGATGAACAGGGCGACGCGAGGCTTCGCAAAGCCCTCGTCGATTTTTACGCAAAGAGAGACGTAGCCCTTGCCCATGACGAGATCTTCATCAGCGACGGCGCAAAGCCCGATGCAGCAAACATACAGTCAATATTCGGAGAGAAAAGCGTAATTGCCGTACAGGACCCTGCGTATCCTGTATATGTTGACAGCAATGTTATCTCCGGCCATACAGGAATCAAGAAGGGCGCCACCTACGAAGGCATAGTGTACATGCCTTGCACAGAGCAGAACGGGTTCTTTCCGGAGGTACCAACCCAGAAGGTGGACATAATCTACCTATGCAGCCCGAACAACCCTACTGGCGCGGTGGCAACAAAGGAGCAGCTCAGTGGATTTGTAGACTATGCCCTGGAGCGCAAGGCAGTAATAATCTTCGATGCGGCATACCATTCCTATATCTCAGATTCAAGGCTTCCAAGGAGCATCTATGAAGTTGAAGGGGCAAAGGAGTGCTCGATAGAGATTAACAGCTTCTCCAAGAGCTCCGGATTCACAGGAGTGCGCCTGGGATGGACTGTGGTGCCCAAACCGCTTGCCATAGACGGCGCCCAGGCCGGGAGGGTAAATTCACTATGGAGCAGGAGGCAGACAACAATGTTCAACGGCGCATCCAACATAGCCCAGGAAGGCGGCCTGGCCGCGCTCTCGGAAGAAGGGATGGCAGAGAATCAGTCAGTCATAGACGGTTACATGGAAAATGCAAGGACGATAAGGGAATGCCTTGTTCAGAAAGGCCTTAAGGTCTTCGGAGGGGTGAACGCGCCATACCTCTGGATCAAGGCGCCGGGCAGCATGAGTTCATGGGAGTTTTTTGACAAGATGCTAGCAGAAGCCCACGTCGTGGTGACCCCAGGCGCAGGCTTCGGCCCGTCCGGCGAAGGGTATATACGCATAAGCGCCTTCGGACACAGGGAGGATATCAATGCGGCAGTGGAAAGCATAAGGGCAAATCTAATGGTTTAGGCGATTTTATGAACAGCGACTCAGACCTATTCTTCAGCAAAAAATGGATAACAGGAGTAATAAAGAAGTATCCAACACCGTTTCATATATACGACGAAAAGGCGATCAGGGAGAATTCAAGGAGGCTTTTCAAGGCCTTCAAATGGTCGAGCGGGTTCAAGAATTTCTTCGCTGTTAAAGCCACGCCAAATCCGTACATCGTGAGAATTCTCAAGGAAGAGGGATGCGGTGCAGATTGCAGTTCACTCCCAGAACTGCTAATCTCGCAGAAGGCAGGGGTGATCGGAGAGAACATAATGTTCACATCAAACGATACTCCAGCAAACGAATACAGAAAGGCTTCAGAGCTTGGGGCGATAATCAACCTGGATGACATAACCCACATCCCATTCCTGGAAAAAAGCGCCGGAATTCCAGATCTGATATCCTTCAGGTATAATCCCGGACACCTCCGCAAGACAAAAGAGGGCAATGTAATAGGCGACCCGGAGCAGTCGAAATACGGCCTTACAAGGGACCAGCTCTTCGAAGCCTACAAGACAATGAAACGGAAGGGGTCAAGGCGCTTCGGCCTGCACACGATGATAGTCTCTAATGAGCTGGACCCAAGTGCCTTAATAGAGACAGCAAACATGCTCTTCGACCTTGCGGTAGAACTATCCAAGAAGCTAGAAATCGATCTAGAATTCGTAAACCTGGGAGGAGGCATAGGCATACCGTACAAACCAGGCCAGAAGGCCATCGATATAGAAGCGCTTGGCAGAAGAATAAAGCGCTCCTACGAAGACAGGATCGAGAAGAACGGGCTCCCTCCTCTGAAGATCTTCATGGAAAATGGCAGGATGATGACCGGGCCTTACGGATACCTCATAACCAGGGCGATACACGAAAAGCACACATACAAGGAATACATAGGCGTTGACGCGTGCATGGCAAACCTCATGCGTCCGGGGATGTACGGCGCATACCATCACATAACCGTACTGGGAAAGGAAGGCGCCAAGAAAGACCACAAATACGATGTTGTTGGCTCGCTGTGCGAAAACAACGATAAATTCGCGATAGACAGGCGACTCCCAGAAATAAAGCAGGGAGATATAATTGCAATACATAATGCCGGCGCGCATGGCCATTCAATGGGCTTCAACTATAATGGAAAGTTAAGGAGCGCGGAAATCCTGAAGAAAAGCAATGGTTCCGTGATCATGATACGGCGAGCTGAAACGTCGAAAGACTACTTCGCAACACTCAACTTTGCCGGATCAGAATTCGGCGACATGGAATAGTCCAGCCTCTGGCAGTTCGGTTTATACGGCGGCGGAAGACGCTAAACTGTTCATAATTACGACGAAGGTTTGCAGGGGAAGAGATTTGAACTCTTGCATCCTCTAAAGGAAACGGGTCCTAAGCCCGTCGCATTTGGCCAGGCTCTGCCACCCCTGCGCAAGCGTAATTGCCTATCAAAATATATAAATCCGCACAG
>JAJZKW010000002.1 GCA_021803945.1 Microcaldota archaeon | reverse complement strand
TCGAATCCCGCCGAGTCCAACCCATTTAATTTAAGACGACAAAAATAGCATTAACGTCGGAGGAAGGGAATCGAACCCTTCATACGACAAATCCAATGAATAACCCCACCCCTTGGGGTGGGGTATCTGAGTCGCATCGCAACTCAATGGATTTTGAATAGTTTGAGTTGTTTGTACCCATCCTTTTCTTCTTTTGACCCTTGTCGCAATATATAATTTCTGACGACATTTGCAGTTGTTCCTTCACCAACAGTTCCAATGTAGCCCCCATCACTCCAAAATTCGCCACCCCACAAATTCCTTTTTATTTCAGGGAATTTAGCAAATAATTCTCTTGCAGTAATACTTTTCACTATTCTGAATATTTCTGATGGCGAATATTTAGGCGCAGAATCAACAAATAGATGGACATGATCGCCATCAGTTCCCACGGTTTCAAATCGTATATCATATCGTCTTTCAATTTCTGATAGAACAGATTTGATGAATGAAATTCTATCTTCATGGAGCAATAATTTCTTCCTGTATTTCACACAGATTACGATGTGATATCTAATCCAATAGACCTTGTGTGCTGCGTGAGTAATAGTCATACAATTTATTCTGCAGCAGGATGTTTATTAGTAACTGTTGCACAGCGCATCCCCACCGCAAGCAGTGGGGAATTCAAGCATTAAAAATCCCTTAAATGGAAATAAACTTGCTTACTGCACAGCCAATTGGACAGGCAGTTCCCTTGATACCTTCTTGGCCTTTATGAAGTTCAATATCTCTATCCCTATTATGTTGCCCCTCTTATCCTTTTTGATTATCATCTCGTCAGATGTCTCTTCATTTATGGCTTCCTTCTTGGGGTTACCAAACCATATATCTAACGTATTGCCCTCCTTGTTGAATAATAGCTTTGCCTTTGTCATACAATCTCACCTATTTTTATCCTATCCGTAATGTATGTGGTTATTATGTATCCCTCTCCATTTAAATGTTTGCACACAACAGCGACAAAATGCTTCTTTTGGCGCTTATAGTAGATGAATACTTTATCATCTTTGTTGCTTCTCCTTACCTCATCTGCGTTCATCAACGCGTCTTTTACTAGTGCTTCCTTTCCTGCCATCATCAGATGCTTGAACGAAATTATGAAATCCCAATATTGCCTGGTTACACGTATCTTCTTGCCTAATGAAGAAGTTACTTCAAAGTGTAGTTCGGCCATATGTTAATCTCCACCTATGGTGCTTTTATAGATTCTGTTATTCAGACCACGTGATGCCCTTCTGCATCTATGAACTTCTAAATCTTCCCATCTATTATCTAACAGCATTAACTTCCAAGGTACTCTTCATAGTAATCCGATAAGGTATCACCATATCCCCACCCCATATCCTCGGTCTTCTCCACGAGAACCTTAAGCCTTAGCTTGAATTTGTCTATTAGGTGCTTGTTTTCAGGCTTGGCGAGAGTCTTCAGCACATCGACGTATACGTTTTCAAGACTTGTGTAGAAGGCGCCCCACATGTCGCCATACTTCAATGTAAGTTCAGTTCCGCTCTCAACATAAAATACCATCAGGTCTATACTATTCTCCTGATCTCCAGAAACCTTTTTGTAATCATTAAGTGCATTTCTTGCAAGCTTCAGGCTTGGAGCGGCCTTTCCAAAGAACGCATCCTTAACCCTATTTTTGTAGAATTCCAGAGAGCTCTCGAGCTTCGGACCGTATAGCCTTGTCTTGAGCCAGACCCCGTTTTCTGGCTTGAAATCTGCAAGTTCTGCCAGCATTCTTGCGAGTTCCTTCTTATCCAGTTTTTTTATTTCACTTTTCATTTCAGAAGGTATCATATCATTCTCTCCCCATATATGTTATTTCTTATTTATAGAGTTATGTGTGGTTGTTTCTGCCTTAGCTATTTCCTAGTCACAAGCAACATTAGATAACAGCATTTAATGGTGTTTGTACATCGTACTCAACGACGTACGTCCGCCGAGTCCACTACGTCCATTGAACCACGAGTTCAACTTACCAACGTTCACGATATTTATCGGGCTATTGCTCATATAGCAAGTATTAAATATGTTTGTTCACATAATAATTATGTGATATAAATGCCTAACATTACCCTCTCGATAAGCGAGAGATTGAAAACGGAGATGGAAAGATACTCTTCTATAAAATGGTCAAGTGCTGTAAGGAACATAATAGAACAAAAAATTGAAGATTTTGAGGAAGCCGAAAGGATAGCAAGGAAAAGCAGGCTAAGCTGGAATGCCTGGAAGCTTGTAAGTACGAAGATTTCGAAGAATGCTGCAAAACACGCAGAGGCGCTCCTCAATGAAGGTAACCGTTGATGCGAACATACTATTCGCATGCATCATAAAAGATTCTACGACAAGAAGGTTGTTCTTCAATCCTGCATTATCACTTTTTGCACCTGAATTCATCGTAAACGAGTTCGTGCGTCATATCGCTGAGATAAAAGAAAAATCTGGGTTAGGTGATGAGGAGCTGCATAGACTACTTGAAAAAGTGCTGGGGCAACTAGCGCTTATACCAGATAAGGACCTTAAACCATTCCTTTCAGCTGCAGCAAGTCTTGTAGATGACCCAAAAGACTGGTTGTATATCGCATGCGCATTGCGTGAAGATACTGTTATATGGAGCCATGATCCAGACTTTGGTACACAACGAAGAATAACGATCATCACTACGAAAGAGCTAATGGATATTGTAGGTTCACTTTAGGTGGATTTGTCTAGTATTGACAATGCCTAAACATTGTTGAACGCCGTCATTTACTTTGAATACCCTCTACAACATACCCAAGATATATTTCCAAAGCGGCTTCGCTTCTTCGAGGAGCCTAATTATCTCTTGGGCGTTCGAAGGATTCTCTCTTCTCACCTCATCTATCAAGCCTTCGAGGGTTAGCTCTTCCCCATCCTTCCATGAATCAAGCATGTTCCCTTCACTGAAGTACTGCCCAAGTAATTCCCTCACCTCTGGATTGTTTTTTAGGAATTTCCTTGCCATATTCTCCCTGTGCTTGAACTCGCTTCTGTGCCTAGAATACCAGAATGCCTTTTTCAATGCCTCAATGGATTTGTAGCCCCATCCCTGCGCTGTTCCGTCGAAGCCCCCGCTGCTGTCTGCGAAATATCGTGGGTTATACCCGTCGCCATTCGTTACTACCTTCCTGATATTCTGAGGGGAGCTCTTGCGGTTCATAATTGTTTTTCTGGGAATTATTCCTACTGCTGGATCTCTTCCTTCAATCATGGCCAGAACGACAAGAATGTGCTTGCACTGCCTATGGCGCATTAGGTAATCAGCGCATGTGCAAGAAGCATTATTCGCCTTGAGAACCGCCTCGTAGGTCTTCTCAGGATTGCTCTGGCTCGGCACATGCCAGATGCCCTCCTTTTTGATTGCTTTTGCTGATTCGTCTTCCACAACCTAACCTTCCAAGTAATCACTCCTTATATTGAGAACTAAAGAATATAACATTTGTCATAAAATAAACCTGCAACTGCGCCTCATAAATGTATTAAGCCGTCATTTACGTGTTTTTACATTTTTATGCAGGTGTTTGTAAATCGTACTCAATTGCTGACGTCCGCCGAGTCCATAAAACCTTTTGGTAGAGGCTAAGGGTTATAAATTTAAAGTGCTGAACATTATAATTGGTGTTGAATTGAACGACGCAGAGAGGTTCTTTGCAGATAAGCTCAGGTTTGAGACTGATCCAGCCACTGTAAACCATATGGTGGAAAACAAGGACCAAGACATTGTTATAGTGGATGTACGCGGCCGGAACGCTTACAAAGAGGGCCACGTTCCCACGTCAATCAGCATGCCTAACGAAGAGCTTGATGCGCGGATCAACGAATTGCCTAAGAACAAAAGGATAATACTTTATTGCTACAACATCGCATGCTTCAGGGCTCCTCGAGCCGCATTGAAATTAGCACAGCATGGATATGATAATGTTACGGAAATGGTTGGCGGATTTGATGAGTGGCAGAAGCATGGGCATCCTGTTGAGAAATAACGCTTATTGTGTGGATTTGGAATATTCACTTCTGGTCTCGCTGTCATTTGCCTTCTCAAAGAGATACTCCTTGCTGAGGGCTTAAATACCGTATAAAAACATTTTAGCTTGGCAAAGGGATAAACAAGTGTTGATTTGGGATCCTGCTGTGCGTATGGCGCGCAGAAGCAGAAAAAGGAGTGCCTGAAAGCATTAAAGAGCTTGGCTCTCAATATCCATAATATGGGCATACTTAGCTATGGACTGGAAAAGATAAGGAGGTTTGGAGCCGAAGCAAGGCAAAAGCGTGAAGCAAAGCTGTTTGCAGATACGGAAGCTTCTGAAAAGAGGTTCGTTTCTGAGGCAAAACGATTCGATATAGATACCCTAAATATTAACTTGAGGAACTACTACGAAGTGTTGGGGCTGCGGTATACAAGCGACCAGAAGTCGATAAAGGAGGCATATATAAAGTCGATAAAGCAGTACCATCCGGATATAAACAGGGATAAAGGAGCCACAAAGAGGACAGGAGAGATAAATGAAGC
Organism: Microcaldota archaeon; assembly: GCA_021803945.1. Lineage (GTDB taxonomy): Archaea > Micrarchaeota > Micrarchaeia > Micrarchaeales > CABMGC01 > JAJZNA01. Next base: position 71,492 of record JAJZKW010000002.1, on the reverse strand, counting down.
TTACGCGGTGCTTAGAGACAAAAAGCAGAAAAAAGAGTATGACAGTAGGCTCTCGATGGGAGGCAATGGGATAGGAAAAGATGCAGCGCGGTCAATATCGAACGAATTGCTAAAAAGGTATTCGGAGATGAGGGAGCGAGACTTCGAGGAGTTTAACAAAAGGGTTTCTGCGCCGCAGCACAAGGACAGCATAAATGCGGCAATAGAGGAGGTCGCAGACTGGAATAGGCGATTCAATAGGGCAGTCAACAATACGGTGGGCAAGTTGAGGGACTATGGAAGGGACCTTGAGAGGCTGGAGGCGTTAAACAGGAGCCTGCTGAAAGCTGAAAAAGACGAGGAAAGGCAGAAGAAGCTGAGGGACAACCTGGTAAGGCTTGAAGGGCTTGTCAAGGTATATCGGGAGGTAAACAAGGGGATATCGGCAATAATAGAGAAGATAGCAAATGATATCGCGACAGGAGAAAACAATATCGCAAGCAGGCTGCGCAGGGCGATATAGCGCATGCGCTTATTATGGCTTTTTTACGTGGGAAATCCGAGCATGGTGACAAATACTTATTAACCTTAAAAAATAACTTACTTGGCAGGCAATTAACTTGAACCGTGGAATCCTCATGCTTCCGTGCATATTATGAAAGATGGATATGGATTTTGGCTTGTGTCGGCAGTCGCCTTCTTAATATTGATAAATGCTGCTTCGTGGCTAATGCTCATAGACATAGGCGGCTCTTTCGTAAAGCTGCTCGGACTGGGCATACTCGCATACACGCTGGGCTTGAGGCATGCATTTGATGCGGATCATATCGCTGCCATAGACAATACTACAAGAAAGATGGTGCAGGAGGGCAAACGGCCAGTTGGGGTTGGCCTGTTCTTCTCCCTTGGCCACTCTACAGTGGTCATGCTGCTTGCATTGGTGATTGTTTTTGCAGGATCGTTTGTATCCGGCAATATCCCTTCATTAGCGGCGATAGGGAGCGTGCTTGGAACAGGCATATCTGCGCTTTTCCTTTACATAATAGGCATAATAAACATCTTCATATTCGTCGATATATACAAGACCTACAGGAAGCTTGAGGTCAAAAAATACGATGAAACAGAAGTGAATAGGCTGCTAAGCAGGAGAGGATTCATGAACAGGATATTCGGAAGGCGCATCGGATTCGTACGAAGCAGTTGGCAGATGTACCCTGTTGGGTTCCTGTTCGGCCTAGGATTTGACACTGCATCAGAGATCACGCTGCTTGCGATAACCGCGATTGCCGCATCAAACATGCCCATAATATATGTGATGGTGCTGCCCATCATGTTCACTGCAGGAATGACATTGCTGGATACCGCAGATGGCATAATAATGCTACATGCATACAACTGGGCCTCAAAAAGCCTGATAAGCAAGATGTACTACAACATGGCAATAACTGCGGCCTCGATACTGGTTGCTTTCTTTGTAGGGGGGATTGAATGGCTTCGGATCGTAGGCATTGAGCTAGGCCTGCGTGGAGGGATCTGGAGCGCTATGCAGAACCTCGATTTCGGGACCTTGGGGATTATGATAGTCGGAATATTGGTCGGTACGTGGATAATCTCTATGTTTCTGTATAGGAAAAGGCGCGCAGTGGAGTGAAGGAGGATTAGGTAAGCGCCGTTTACCATCGGTGTATCACTAATGCTGTAAATGAGTAATATTACGCATTCGGCTGCCTGTTGACTGAAGAGAATGGATTATCTGGAAACTTATACTGTTTTTAAGCGAATCTTGAAAAGGTACCAAAATCCACATGTCTTCTTGTTAAGATGCAAAAAAAGGCTACATATAAATATGAGAAAATGTGTAATGTATAAAGTTGGTAAAATGCAAGCTACTAGAGAGCCACACAATACTGCACTGGGGGAAATTTTGACACAGCTTCCCAAGCTGGCTACTTCGGAAGAGAAAGGCACAGTACTGGATGCTATACTTAAGTTAATGTCTTCGCAAGAAGACAGGCAAATGATTCTGAGACGGTTGGGATTGGAGAAGTTTGGATTTTCTGATTTTCCTACTAATAAAGATGGCAGTGACGTAAGAATTTTTAATGGGGGGAGAACACCAATTTATGCCAAACAGGTTAGCACCAAGGACGGTGAAACTGAAATATGGGGGTATGTAGGCAGGGGCCCTGGAGTCATGGTAACACCTGTAGTCATGGAAGGCAATGAACCAATGATAGTGCTCTTTGAGCAGATTAGGCCAAAACATGTGAGAGAAGATATAGAAATAGGCGGACCGACTATAGAAATTCCGGCAGGCATACTAAAACCTGGCAGAAGCTATTACGATACTGCAAGAGAGGAAATATTGGAGGAAATAGGCTATAAGGCAATTAAACTTATTCCGAGTGGAGTTTGGGCTATGGCTCCAGCTTACACGGATGAATTCCAGGTGCATTATATTGCGCTAGTAGAACCGGCAAACAGCAATGAAAATCATGATGACGACAGAAAATATATATTGGATAAAACTATCAGACTGTATTCATTAGAGGAGGCGCAAGAGATGGTAAATAGCGGCAGAATAAATGATATAAGAACTGTAGCTGCAATAAACAACTTAATTGCCAACAAAGGGATCATTTCTGAATTATTAAGGAAGTAGTCCTTATTGTGTATAAAACCGGGTCTTTTTCTAGGTTCACAGCGTTCATGGCTAATATAAAATTTAATATATTCAATTATGCATTAGTAATCTTTATGGTTTCGCGAAACTCACTGTTTGTGATAAGATGCACGATGGAATAAAGAGATGCGACTGGTCCGTTACAGATCCGCTTTACATAAAATACCACGACACTGAGTGGGGAGTGCCTGTCCATGAAGACAGGAAGATGTTCGAGTTCATCGTCCTCGAAGGCGCGCAGGCCGGATTAAGCTGGCTCACTGTGCTCAGGAAACGCGAGAATTACAGGAAGGCGTTTGACGGGTTCGACCCGGCCAAAGTCGCAAGGTATGATAATGCAAAAATTAGGGAACTGTTGAAAAACAGCGGGATAATACGCAATGAGCTTAAGATAAAGTCTGCAATAAGCAATGCGCGCGAATTCCTCAGGATCAGGAAGGAATTTGGGAGCTTTAGTTCCTATATGTGGGATTTCGTGGGAGGAAAGGCTAAGAAGAACAGGTGGACGAGGATGAGCCAGCTTCCTGCGCATAGCAAAGAGTCAGATGCGCTGAGCAGGGACTTGCATGGACGTGGATTCCGGTTCTTCGGGACTACGATATGCTATGCACATATGCAAGCTACAGGGATGGTAAACGACCATCTTGCCTATTGCTTCCGCTATAGGCAGGTATGAACGGCAAAGGCGGATGCCGGCCTTATGGAGCATAAATGCGATATAGTCAAAAGAGCATGCGGCGGTTTTTATGAAGAAGAGATTTGACGTAGGGCTGTTCATGGGCAGGTTCCAGCCTTTCCACAAGGGTCATCTGCACGCGCTTGAGTTCGCCAGCTCGCTATGCAGGCATATTGTGATAGGAGTAGGGAGCTCACAGGAGGATGGAACGGCATCGAATCCCCTGCCTTCGGAAAAACGCATACGCATTATAAAGGCCGGGATAAGGAAGGCCAGGACAGTAAAGGCGGATGTGAGGTTCATGGAGGTGCCGGATTTCAGGGACAACGACCTGTGGTTCAGGTATATAATGGGGAAAGAGCCTGGCATCTCGGTTGTATTCTCGCGCAACAGGCTGGTGAAGAGCATATTCAGGAGGCATGGAATCACCGTGATATCCCCTGAATGGCATGAGCGGAAGAGGCTATCAGGAGCCGATATCAGGAAGCTGATCAGGAGCGGGATGGACTGGAAGGAGCGCGTGCCTGAAGGCGAGGTGAAGACCCTTTCCAGGTATGAAGGAATGGTAAAAAGAGCGCGCTAAGAGGCGCAAAAAGAAATAAAAAGAAAAAAAGAAAAAGAAGGAAAAGAAAAACGTCCTTATAACTGCACTTTTAGTACATGCAGTTACATCTTCTCCATTCCGGATCCGATAGCGACTAGCACAAAGCCTACTAGGGCTATCCAAGACCATGTTGCCCACGCGCCTGCGATTATTGGCAATACTGCCAACAGGGCGAATCCGGTCATGAAGTTTGCCTTTGTTATCCACGCGCTCATCGTATTGTCTGAACCGGACAGGCTAGCCAATACTACCAAGAACATGGACACTGCGGATACTGCCGCAAGCCCGAACAGCACTGGAGCGAAGACGTTCGTCACGCTGCCTACAACTCCGGCCACTTGCCATAGCTGCCACACCACTGCCAGGTATGCTAAACTACCTACAAACCTTAAGACCCACGCGGCCCCATTAGGTTTCTTGTTTGCCATTCAAATCACTGAATTTCAATTGGAAAACTAAGCTTTTAAAGGTAATCACAGGGTTCGTATAATTCCATAAATCTGAAATTCGGCTAACGCTTCTTGCCCCTGGATACAGAAAGGATCGCGGCTATGAAGAGCAGACTCAGGGACATCAGCAGGGCTGCGTGTATGCCGTTGATGAACGCGTCGGAGATGCCTCCTGTTAGTTTCGATGTGCCTATGAATATCTCGAACGACAGCTGCCTGGGCACTGCTAGAGTGGCTGCGGTTATTACGATCACATAGCTTCCCAAGGCACCTATGTTGGACGTCAGCCTCAATAGGCCAGATATGCTGCCATACTGCCTTGGTTCTGCGTTGGACATGACCGCGCTGTTGTTGGCAGGCCAGAACATGGCCCCTCCTAATCCGGAGATCACTGAGCCTATTACAACTACATAATACGGGGATTCGGCGCCTAGCGTGAGGTATATTATTATGGCTATGCCCATCAGGGCTATCCCTATGGTGGCCACTGCCCTTGCACCGAACCTGTACGACAATGAACCCATCTTTGGACTTAGCATGCTGCTCACCAAGTATCCTGGGATCAGTAGGCCTGCTGCGATAAGTGGAGACAGTCCTCTTACACCCTGAAGGTACATTATTAGTATGAACGTTACAGAAAGGAACCCGAGGCTCTGGAAAAGCGAAGCCAGTATTGACGCGCTTAGTACCCTGTTGCTGAATGCCTCGATATGCAGCATTGGGCTCTTCGCCTTCCTCTCCCAGGCAATGAATGCGCAAAGCCCAATCATCCCTGAGACTATTATGTATGCGTCTGAGGAAGATCCACCGTATGACGCAAAGTTGATGGCTCCGAATGAGATGAGGGAAAGCGAGGTACCGAGCAGACCCATGCCCAAAAGGTCTACTTTGTCGCTTATCGTGACATTGTCCTTTATGTATATCAGGCCGAGCGCCAGGGCTACCACGCCTATCGGCACGTTTATGAAGAATATGGACCTCCATCCTATAAATGTTGTAAGTATGCCTCCAAGCACTATACCTATCATTGCGCCCATGTTCCAACCGAATGAGATGTAGCCGAAGGCCTTCCCCCTGCGCGCTGCGTCGAAGAGGTCTGCCACTATGGCTCCGCTGTTCGCCTGCATGAGCGCTCCGCCTACTGCCTGTATCACCCTGAAGATGATCAACGCGGATATGCTTGGGGAAAATCCGCATAGCAGTGACCCGAGGGTGAAGGCACCGAAGCCCAGATTGAAGAGCTTGCCCTTCCCGTAGATGTCACCGAGCCTGCCGAATTGCGTAGTCGTAACTGCGATGACAAGCAGGTATATTATTATGGCCCAGATTGTGGACGCCAGGTCTGAATGGAGAGACGCAGTCAGCGCTGGCAGGGCGAGGAGAACTATCGTGGCGTCTATTGCGCCCATCATCGTCCCTAAGACTAGTATTGAAAGTATTATGTTCTCCCTGTTCAATGGATCAATCCTGGCCCAGTGCCGCACTCCGGCTGCAGGCAATAATAAACGTGATTATTTTCATCATAATATTTATTATAATACTGTGTTAGATATCTGGGATTGGATGGGACAGGAGATCAAGGACAGCATATTCAGATCTTACGACATAAGGGGGATATATCCCAGTGACATAGACGAAAGTCTTGCAGAGCTTGTAGGCAGGTCTTTCGGGGAGCTGATAGGCGAAGGCAGGAAGGTGCTTGTAGGCATGGATGTGCGGGTTAGCAGCAAGGGGCTCGCAGAGAGGCTGGTAGACGGGATCCTTAGCGAGGGGCTTGACATCGTCTTTGCAGGAGTCATACCCACTCCCCTGCTCTACTTCGCCATTTCCCGCTATAAGCTTGACGGAGGGATTACCGTGAGCGCAAGCCATAACCCTCCTGAATGGAACGGATTCAAGATATGCAGGAAGGATGCCTACGTGATAGGGCTAGGCACAGGCCTCGAGGAGATGAGGGAGATGATCAAGAGAGACGGATTCGCTGACAGGGGAAGGGGCAGCATGGAGGACAGGAGCACAGATATAGTTAGGGATTATATAGAGGCCTTGTCAGGCAAGATAGGTCCGCTCGAAGGGCTGAAGGTTGGGATAGACCCTGGCAACGGCGCATATTCGGGGTTGGCTACAGGGATATTCAGGAGAAAAGGAGCAATGGTAAAGGCCATAAACGATATCCCTGATGGAAGGTTCCCCTCAAGGTCGCCGGAACCGAACCCGCATACCATAGGGGAACTTGTGGCACTGGTTAAGTCAGAAGGACTGGACCTGGGGATTGCATTTGACGGGGACGGTGACAGGGTCCTGTTCGTAACAGAGAAGGGAGACGTTATTGGCGGGGACACGGCGCTTGCGCTCCTTGTGAAGGGATACCTTAAGAGCGGGGAGAAGGTAGTCTACGAGCCGTCATGTTCTAGCGTTATAGAAGACGAGATAAAGGCTGCGGGAGGCATACCACTCCTATCGAAGGTCGGCCATTCGCACTTCAAGGAGAGGATGAAGAAGGAGAATGCGAGGTTTGGAGGGGAGATATCTGGCCATATGTACTTCCAGGAGACGTATGGGGCTGACGACGGCCTTTTCTCCGCGCTGAAGATGTCAGAGCTCCTTTGCGTGAGCAGGAGCAGCCTCTCCTCGCTTGTCGAACGGCTGCCGAAATACGTAAAGGTATACGAGGAGTTTGAATCCGATGACAAGAAGAAGTTCGGCATTATAGACGCCATGGCCAAGAGCCTTTCTGGGAAGGGCTATAGGATAATAGACGTGGACGGGGTAAAGATAGTCACTGAGGATGGATGGCTGCTTGCGCGGGCCTCGAATACAGGCCCTAAGATAAGGATGGCTGCAGAGGCGAAGACAGAAGGCCGGGCTAGGCAGCTCCTTGAGATAGGAAGGGCCGAACTCAAGGAAGCAGAGGGCGCCTAGCACTCATTTGGTCTTTGGTATAACGGAATATGTCACTGAGTATATGCTCTTGCTCTTTTTGAGTGCGCCTAAGATCTCGATTGTCCGTTTGGCATCCGTGCTTATGTTTAGGACGTCTATGCAGGCTCCTGAATGATGGTGGTGCGTCTCCGTCTCTATCGTCCCCTCAAACCTGTGGAGCAGGTCCGATACGCGATTCTTCTCGGAATCACCGTATGTGAGCACGAACACGCTTTCGACATTGCCCTTGAGGGAGTCTATGCTTTCATAATCGCTTAGCATGCCCATGACTGCATTTCTGAGCAGCTTCGACCTGCTCTTGTACCCTAGTCTTTTTTGGATTCCGTCGAGCTGCCTCAGAGCCGCTTTGTCTATAGAAATGCTCAATATCTCCAGCACATCAACTCATTCAAGATTATGCCCATTGCGGATTAATAGGCGGCACCTTGTAATGTTAATAACTTAATAGCGAATATTTATTAACTTTTAGTTAATAATTAAATCTTGAAATAATTATTAGCCATAGGGCATGGTGTGGTTGAAGATGGAGGACAAGGAGGCGCCGAAGCGCAAAGAATTGCAGCCGGCATATGTGCTTATAATTGCAATCGCAGTTGTGGTTGTAGCGTTGCTCGCCCTCTATGAATTCAGCGGGGTCCAGTTCAATTTGGGTTATATACTTAACCCACCAGAAAAGCTCTCATTGATTGCAATAGTGACCATATCGCTCATACTGGGAGTGATGCACGGAGCGACTCCTGATGAACACACCTGGCCTATAACGTTCAGCTATGCTGTAGGGAGCTACAGCACCATGAAGGGGATGAAGGCGGGGTTCGCATTCTCGGCGGGGTTCACATTTCAGAGGGCGCTGCTCACGACGCTGGGGTTTATTGGCTTGGCGGCGATATACAAGACATACAACCTTGACGGCCCGGTCTACATAATAGTCGGAATAGCTATGTTTGTAGCGGGAGCATATATACTCAACAAGAAAAAATATCTCCATATACCGATAGACGCGCTGCTGGGCAGCAAGGAACATCGTTCGTCATTCTCCGCGAAGCTGCGGGTCGGAGAGCCTGAGCCTAAGCAGATACCGCTGAAGATGGCAGTAGTGCATGGGCTTATAGCGGGTTGGGGATTTGGGCCTTATGCAACAATAATAACCTTCATACTGGCCCCGCAGGTCCCAAGCCTGATATATGCGCCCCTGCCCGGGCTGTTCTTTGGATTAGGAACCATGATAATGCAGATAATATTCGGCGGACTGTTTGCAAATATTGCAAGGTTAAAGAAACTCAGTATAGCGCAGGTCAGTTACGTCGGAAGGAAGACCGCTGGGAGGACGCTGTTTTATGGAGGCTTTATCTTTGCGCTAATAGGCGCATTGATAATCGCATTTCCAGTCTTGGACAATATAGCGATAAGCACAGGCAACCCAATACCAAACCTGGACTCGGTAGGGGTAGCCACTGTGCTTGTGCTGTTAGTGGTCGGTGTTGTAGGGATTGGCAGCCTGATATTGGGCATCCGTGAATTGTTGGCGTACAAGGAGCATGTAACAGGTTGATGAAGATTGCAAAGCTCAGGTTTTTTATTCAGGCAGCGCTAGGCTTTGAGGCCCTTGCCAGAAACCAGCACTATGGCACCTGCGATTATCGCCACTGTTGCTGCATAGATGTAGGACTCGCCAGGATTGATTACATACAATATGCCCATGATTAGGTTTGCTGAGAATATCCCGATACTCCTGGACCCTGCAAGGGCTCCCATTCCCCTGCCGATGTCCTTTGGACTTTTTATCAGGGAGATCAAGGTAGGCTCAAGCGTCTCTATGGCCCCGAAGCCTGATCCCATCACTATCACTCCGAGGAAAAGTGATGCGAGTCCCAATTGCAGAATGTACCCTATGCCTATTATCAATGTGCCTAATCCTGACAATACATAACCGGCCAGCGACAGCGTCCTTATCTTATTCCAGCCCATTGATCCGATGAAATACCCCGCAATCGCAGATACACCTAGATAAACTCCGTAAGCACCTATTCCGAACAGGTCGTTTGAGACATGGGATATCGTCAGTATGGGAAATCCGAAAGTATATGAACTGAAACCGTAGAGAGATGTGGCTATTATTATTCCTTTATAGGCATTTCCCTGAACTGCTATCTTTCTTGTGATATTAACTAATTTGCTCTTTGCATTGGCAATGCCTGGCTTCGCCTCTTTTATGAAGAACAATAGCATTGTGGATATGACCAGCGGAATGATCGTCAGGAGAAGTATGGTCTTGACAGCGATTCCTATGAGGATCAATGCAAGCAGCATCACTATCGAAAGCGCACCGCCTCCGATATCAAGCGCATGCAGGAATCCGAACGCCTTGGCCCTGTTCTTGACTGTTGTCGCATTGGAGAATATGACCCTCCTCGGTGGGCTCCTGAAATTCCTAGCCCACCAGCCCCCGCTGAAGAGTGCGGCTGCAATCAGCGGACTGGAAGTTAGGCCCATGAGGGATATCAGAGGTATGAGCGAATTGCCTAAAATGGCAATTTTCTTGTCATTGAACCTGGAGCTCATCAATCCGCCGAGGTAGCCGAAGAATGAACCTATACCGAATGCCGCAGCTGTGGCCAATCCGAAGGCTGAAGCCGAAGCGCCGAGCACGGTAACTAGGAAGATCGGGAATAGGGCGATTGCGCTTTGGTACCCCATATCCGCAAAGAATGCTGAAAACGCGACCAGGAGAACATTTCTTGTCATCCAGTATTGCCGCAAGTTATCACTATTTTGTTTTTATTTCGTCCGAGCAGCGTTACCTGATTATGGTAGAATTGCACCCTGCCGGAGTTGAGAGCTGCCCGCTTATTATCAGCCTCAGGTACCCCACGACCGGGATATCTGCAATCACATATCCCAGCACTGCGCTTGACTTGGCTGGATAGTTTAGGAACTGGATGTCCAGGCCGCCGTTGTTGTCGCCTTTTGTAAGTATGTAATAGTCGTTTCCTGCCCTTATTGCTGAAAAGACCCTGTGCACTATGTCTCCGCTGAAGGAGTCATTGGCGGTTGTCTGGTACACCACTATCGGATTGCTGTAGTTCTCGTTTATCGTAGTGTTTCCTATAGTTATCCTGTTAGTTTGCGGGATGTACTGGATGGCGCCTGCAACATCCACGCGCTCTATCGAATAGTTGTATTTTATCAGGTTGCCTGCCTGCGACCTGACCGCACACCTGGAGATATACTGAGGTTGGCCTGAAACAGTATACGTATCTATGCATTTTGTGTTGTATAGCTGCACCCTTGGGTCAGGGACATTGACTATCTCGCCTATCTTCGAGCTGTTTGACGGATTATACGCAAAAAAAGCCAGGGATTCGCTATTCATGTGGGAAAGCGTGTAGTTCATTTCCTGCGGAGAGACATTCACTATCGGTATTTGGTGTGACTCTAGGAACGAGGTCATGTTCTGTATGCCGCGGAGTATCACCATGTCTCCCCTGTGAAGCGTTGGCAGCATGCTGCAGCTCGCGACTACGTTGACAGGTGAACTGGTCCCGAGAAGTATTATTAGTATTATCCATATGACAACTACTGCCACTATCGCTGTAATTATGTCATATACGCTCTTTCGCATGCCTTCCTCCTTGACACTGAACTTGAATTCAGATGCGAGGGTAACGACAAGTATTACAAAAGCGGCTGCACCTATCAGTATGCTTCCGGTCATGGCATAGCCTACAACAGACAATGCGAGGATGAGATACAGGACCAGTATGCCCCCCTGGTTCTGCTTTGCGCGTTTAGGCGCAGCTTTCTGATTTTTAGGCTTCAATATCATCACTGCTGCTTACTGCTGCTTGCTCATGGCCACGCTGCTTATCTCAAGGCCGACTGCCCTCGACTCTTTTGTTTCGTCCATTGTTATCCCTATTGCAGCATCTGCATTGACTATGAGGGAGTTGTTGTGGCTTATCACTATGAACTGCGCAGTTTCGCTCATCTGCTTTATGAGTTTTGATAGCAGCTTGGCATTTTCTGAGTCTAGCGCAGCGTCAACTTCGTCGAAGAGGTAGAGGGACGATTTTTTGCATAGGTGGATCGAGAAGAGCATCATAAGCGCTATCATCGATTTCTGCCCTCCGGAAAGGGACTTGAGGGGCACATCGGATTTTCCGTCGTTCATGTGTATGACTATTCCGCTGTTGAGCGGGTCGGATTCGTCCTCGAGCATTATTGCGACCTTCCCTGGGAACACGTAGTTGTACAGCTTGCCGAAGTTCTTGTTGACCTGGTTGAGCATGTCCATGAATGTCTGCAGCTTCTTTGAGTCGATCTCTTCCATCATCCTGATCACTGCGTCCTTCTCTGCCTGCAGCGTGCTGACCCTTGCCTGGGCCTCGGCAGCGAATTTCTTCTTCTCTTCGTAGACTTCTGGTGCCTTGAGGTTGACGTTTCCCAGGTCTTGCAGCTTCGCCGCTAGGATATTCGCCTCCGCTTCCATCTCTTCGGGCTTTCCATCCACAAGCATAAGGCCTGGTTGGGACGCAGAAAGTTCGGCAGTTATATCGTTTAGCCTTGTGCCTGTCTGGCTCATCTTTATCCTGAGGTCGTTTATCTGCCTGTCGAAGTTCGCTGCCTCCGAGTCAAGCTTCCCTATTTCCATGCTGAGGCTTCCGACCTCTTCGTCTATTGCAGTTAGCCTGTCGTAGAGCCTCCTGCTTGATTCATTCTTGTTCTTCATCTCCTTCTCTATGTCTCCCCTTGACTTCAGAAGGACCTCTTTCCTCATCTCCTTGTCCTGAAGCTGCGATTTGAGCTCCTTCGCCTGCTTGCGTCTCTCTGCCATGGCAGACAAAAGCTCTGCTGCCTTCTTTCCTAGAATCTGGGCTTCCGTATCTAGGGAGGCCTTGCTTATCTTTTTCTCCTCTGATTCGTGCCTTAGCCTGTCGGCCTTCTCCTTCTCCTGCTTGTACTTGCCTGACTTCGACAGGCTTCTTGATGCTGCTGATACTCTGCTGTATATGGAGGCCTGCACCTGCTTGCTCCTGGTCAGCGCGGTCACCACATCAAGCTTCTCCTTGTCCTTACTTAGTATCTCCCTGCCTATCCTCGTCTCCTCCTCTGACCTCTCCCTTATCTGTGATGCCACATCTGACTGCTGCTTGAGCGCGGCGGTAAACTCCTCTGCAGCTTTCTTCAGCTCGGAGGAGAGGTTTTCAAGCTGCATGTCGAGCAGGGCCTTCTCCTTCTCGGCTTCGTGCAGGCTGACTTCCGCGATGTCGTTCTCTTTCCTCGCCTTCTCCTTCTCCGCCTCGAGCGCCCTGATCCTGTTCTCTATTGACGACAGCGATACCCTCCTTGACGACCCTCCCGAGACTGTGCCGGACTGCTCTATCAGCTCGCCTTCCTGAGTCACATACCTGTGCTTCCCTATCCCGTACTTCTTGGCGTCGTTCACATCCCCTATGATGTATGTGTTACTGAAAATGTAAGAGAATACCTTGGCGAATTTCCCCTCGAATTTTACAACATCTATGACAGGCGTGATGCCCTTCTCGTCCGGCCTCTGGCCCTCCGGCCTAAGGTCGCCTATCGGTATGAAGGTCGCCCTGCCAATGCTGCCCCTCTTAAGGTAGTCTATTATCTTGCCCGCTACGGCTATAGAGTCTACAACGAAGTATTCCAACCTGCCTGACGCCGCGGCCTCCACTGCGTAGGCATTCTTGCTGTCGTAATGGCATAGGCTTGAGGCCTTGCCGTAGAAACCGTCCTTTTCTGAGAACTTTTCTGATATCTTTGCGCTAAGGTTGCCTTCCCTCTGCTGCAGGATCGCCCTTTGCTCTATGAACGTCAGCATCTCCCCGTCTATCGCATATAACCTCTTCTTTGCCTTCGAGTTTTCCTGGTCCAGTCTCGCTATGGTTGAGATCATGTCTGTTATGGCCTGTTTTGTCGATGATATCTCGGCTTCCTTCGATTCCTTCCTTGCTGTGATCAGGCCAAGGCTCCTTTCAAGGCTTTCGTGCCTGGACTCGAGGTCAGCCCTCTTTGAAGACGCGGCCGAAAGATCTGCCTGCAGCTTTGATATGTATCCCTGTATGTCTATCAGCCTGTTCTCGCTCTCTTCCGCCAATATGCCTGCATCCTTAAGCTCTTTTTCGTAGTCCACGCCTTCCTCAGGGACGGCTCCGAGCTTCGCCAGCTCGGCTTCGGCCTCGGCTATCTCCTTGTTGAGCTTTGCTATCACGGAATTGTTCTCCTTTATCCTGTCATTTGCAGCTGATAGTTCTGACTCGGACTGGCTTATGAAAAGCTTGTTGTCGTCTATTGACTTCTGTATGGATGGTATCTCCACTTCCAGTCTTGCAAGCTCGCGGGTGAGGTTCTCCACTTTTGATGCGGTCTCCCCTGAGGCCGAGTTTATACTGTTAAGCTCCTTTGTGAGCTGCTGCCTCTCTTCCGCAAGCTGGTCCCTCTTGGCCTTGAGCTCGCTTAGCCTGGAAGATGACTCGCTCTTCTTAGAGTCGAGTATTGCAAGCTCCTTTGTATAAGCGTCGTTTGAGCTCTTTAGCATGTCCTTCCTTGCAACAAGCACGCTGTACCGCAGGTTCTTCATCCGCGAATTCATCTTCATGTAGCTCTCGGCGGCTTCCTTCTCTTTTTCAAGCCCGTCCAGGAAGCCCTGCCTCTCGTTGAGCGCTACTTTGGCTTCATTGATCTTGCTGTCCACCTTGTCCAGCTCCTTCAGCGCCTCCTGCTTCTTGTCTTCGAACTGCTTTATACCTGCCGCAGTGTCTATGAGCTCCCTCCTCTGCCTCGAGTTCAATGTTGCATAGGCGTTTATCTCTCCCTGCGCTATCGTAGTGGTGTCGTCTGCGCGCACGCCTTCGCTCGAAAGGAACTCGACGATCTCCTTCCTTGTCATTGCCTTGTCATTTAGTCTGTAGCCTGTCTTGCCGTCTGACCTTATCGACTTGACCACGGTCACGGGCTTCCCGTCGCCCTCGAAATCCATCTTTAGGTGGGCCACAGTAGGCTCGTCGCGCTTCCTCTTGATGTTCCTGTTTATGAGCTCTTCGAGCCTGTCGACCCTGAGGGTCTGGAGCGACGGCTCTCCGAGGCCGAACATGAGCGCATCGAATATTACGCTCTTTCCAGCTCCGTTTGGACCGACAACGCAGGTAAAGCCCTTGCTGAACAGCAGCTCGGTACGTTTGAAGGACTTGAACTTATCAAGCACAATAGACTTTAGGTACAACATCAGTACACCGGTCGCAGATATAACATAAGATTGAATTATTTTAAGCCTTTCCTATTGTTCCTGCCAACCATGTGCAGGGCCAGGAAGGCCGTTATATGCTGCCCTGTAGCTATTCCCACAAGCTTTTTGCCCTTTAACACTGCAGCGACCCTGAACGGCGTTGCGTCGATACTTGACATTACATCGGATATGCTTGCATTGCATTGGACGTTGGGGATCTGGATCGCCAGATCACTTATCGATGACGCCTTGCTTATCTCCTGCTTGTCGAATACGTTGACCAATGCGTAGCTGCCTGACGGGGATTTTGTCAGTATAAGATGCTCCTTCTTCTTCTTGATCAGGAGATAGAGGTCCTTCGGAGTAGAGCTCCACCCGATTGTGGAGAAATTCTTGTTCATTGCGTCATTTATGGTCATGCCTTTGGTCTCCTGCTTGATTATGACGGCGTTCTGCTCCGCCTTCATGCCTTCATAGAGGAAGAAGACTATTATGAAATCCCAGACCAGTATGATCTCCTTAGAGAAGAACGAGTAGCCGCTGGGGATCGCGATGAATACCAGCGTGCCCGCTATTATCAGGGCCATGCAGTACTTGCTTACCTTCGCCGTGGTCATGGTAGCTTCGTAGAAGCTCTTTCTCCGCTGCAGGAAGCTCCTGAGGACCCTGCCACCGTCCATAGGGAACGCCGGCAGTATGTTGAATGCGCCTAGCAGTATGTTGATCGCGAAGAGGTACTGGACAAGATATGTTATCACGCCAGGTGGGGTGAAGATGACAAGAATGCCGAACAATGCCCCTAGGAAGAAGCTCATTATTGGCCCTGCTATGGCTATGTTGAATTCTATGGACGGATCTATGGCTATGTCATTTATTATCGACGCCCCGCCGATCGGGAGCAGGACTATCTTTGTAACGGTTATCCCGTTCCTTATCGCGGTTATTGAGTGGGAGAGCTCATGTATGAGCACGCAAACGAAGAGAAGTATCCAGATGAATCCGAGCAATGGGGATATGTATATGAATACTAGTATTAGTAGTATGAAGAGCCAGTGTAGCTCTATGTCTATCCCGGCTATCCTGCCTATTCGAAGAGATCCCTGCGGCATCCAATACAGAGAGATATCTTTTATACAAAGATTATTAACCTTCTCATGAAAGATTTTTCGTATGGGCATGTCATTCTTAAAAGGAGTGCCGGCGCTGATGATTGACAGCGAAAGGATCATTGCTCTGGGAGACCTTCACATAGGCATAGAGGATACCTTTTCCGGGTCCGGAGTCTCTTTTCCTAACGCTGCAGCAGCAATGGGATTGGAGATAAGGAGGATATACGAGGAGAACAATGCGAATGGGATAGTGTTCCTTGGCGACGTAAAACACAGGTTGGCTAACCTGACAAAGGAAGACGCTGGCTCATTCAGGGAATTCTTCGGCAAGCTTGATGGCATAGATGTGAGGATAGCCAGAGGGAACCATGACGCATACCTGGAAAGTATACTCTCAGGCATAGGGTTCAAGGCAGGGATCGAGAAGGAGATAATGCTTTCCGATGCGGCACTCATGCACGGGAACGCTTTGCCTTCTGAAGAGGCCGTCATGAAGGATTACATAATATGCGGCCACGGGCACATTGCGGCGCAGGTGAACGGAGTGGACAAAAAGGCGTGGCTTGTTGCACGGGCTGGGACAGCCATGGGCGAGCATTATGAGGATTACAACAAGGACATAGAATTAATAGCGGCTCCTGCCTTCAACAGGCTTATAATAGGAAGCCGGATAGGACATGAGACAGGAGAGCATATGCCTTTACTGAACAGCGGGCTCTTCGACCTTGAAAGCGCAAAAGCCTATGACCTGTATGGCAACCTTTTGAATGGGACTGGAGCTGGAGCTATATTGGATTAGGCTTGAACCTCTCCTTTACTTCATGCATCTTCGCATTTACCTTCGCCTTCCACGCGCCGAAGCTTGAAGGGTCTTTCGGATAATTAGCGTAAGTCTCGTTCATCTCTTTCATCGTCTTCACTGCATAAAGAAGCTCTTTGAACGCGTTTATGTTAGATATCCCGCTCAGCACCTTGGTGAATGCGCTTGCTATGGATATCTCCGGAACGTTTCCGTAGCTTATTGCTATGGCCTCCTCTTTTGTCAGGAATTTCGACATCCCGTAATTGATGAGTTCGTTGTTCAGTGACTGGAGATAGATCCTGAAGACCTCGAGGCCTGCGGTCTTGTTGCCGTAGACCTCGTTGTACCTGAGGTTGTACTTCCACAGGAAATCCATGCTGGTGTCTCCTGCAGCTATCGCCTCTGCTGCTATCTTTCCTGCTATCGCCCCTGAGGACATCGCCGGGCCTATGCCCCCTGCGCTTATTGGATTCGGCATTGCCATGCTGTCCCCTGCGCCCATGTATCCAGGATACACCAGGCTATCGAATTGCCTCCTTACAGTGACTGACCAGTATCCCTTGCCGTTTTTGTCCTGGTCGTCCAGCTTCAGGTTTGTCACTGCCCTGTTCCATTCTATGTACTGGTCTATCAGCGTATGAAGGGTGTCTGTCTTGTTGAGCTTGCTGTTCCTTATCTCAAGGCTCTTCTTCTCCACCCCTAGGCCTATGTTCACCCTCTTCCCTGATTTTGGGAAGACCCAGCCATACCCGCCAGGGGCGAGCTGCTGGTTCAGGTGTATCAGTGCATTCTTGGGATCATAGTAGTTTATGTCTTCTTCCTTTACCTCGAATGACGCTATGTATCGTCCTGTAGACTCTATGTCGTCTGTGCTCACTGTGTTTTCTATGTAATTGTTCTGCGGGAGTTTCCTCCTTATTGTGCTTGCTATTCCAAGCGCGTCTATCGTTATCTTTGCCCTGTACTGGAACTGTTCGCCCTTCTCGTCCCTGCCGTATACTCCTGCTACCTTGCCGTCCTCTACCACAGGGCCGCCCACCTCGCAATTCGGCCTGTACTCTGCTCCGCTCTT
Source organism: Microcaldota archaeon (assembly GCA_021803945.1). Taxonomy (GTDB): domain Archaea; phylum Micrarchaeota; class Micrarchaeia; order Micrarchaeales; family CABMGC01; genus JAJZNA01. Next base: position 53,926 of record JAJZKW010000002.1, on the reverse strand, counting down.
CTTTGCAAAGTCAACTAGCACCTTTGCGAACTTCGGCCTGTCGAGGCTGAAACCTGCTCCCTCGAACTGGAACTTCCTGGTCATGTCAGGGCTTAGCACCTGCACTCCTTCTACGGCAACATCAAGGACAGGTTCTGCAAGCTTCAGTCCGAGTTCGTCGCGGACAAAATCCACGTGGGTTTTTGCAACGGCATCGCCGCAGACCCATCCCCAGTTGGTCTTCTTTCCTGCCTGGGAATAATCGTTCCTGTCAAGCAGCAGGACCTTTGCACCGCCTTTTGCCGCTCCTGCAGCTGCAAGCGATCCACCTATACCTGAGCCAGCCACTATAACATCATACTCTTCCATAGAGTTCGCCTTCAAGCCAGCGGTTTCCTTACTACGACTATAGGTATTACCCCTTCGTCGAATTCGAGCGCGGCAAGGTCTATCGGCTCGGTTATGTTCTCTGGCACCTTCATCAGGGGAGGCGCGCCGTAGGCTAGCTGAAGCGCCCTTGCACCTATGATGGTTGCCTTTTCAAACTTAGTATAATCCATTGATTTACCTACCACAGTGTAGAAGACAAAATAGACTATGAGTATTAGCATAACAAGACTTTTATATGTATCGAAATGCTGGACTGCTCCGGATCATCTTATGCTTTTGTAATCGGATTTTGATTTCCTGAGGACATGGTACATGAACATGTTTATCGCATAGAACAGAGTATAGCCAAGTAATCCCCATGCTATAACACGCCTTGCACTCGTGCGGACACGGGCGCGGCCCTCGTACCTGACCCTTCCGAACCTGCCCAGCCTGTTCGACAGGTCCCAGTCCTCGTACGTTATGAACTTCTCGTTGAACCCTCCGGCCTTCCTGAATGCTGCTGACCTTACCGCGAAATTAGAGCCTACTATCGAAGGCCTGTTGAATATTATTGAAAGCTTGACAAAAGCAACTGAGACGATCCAGTATCCGGCCTTTATCCTCCTGCCTGCCTTTTCCAGTGGGAGAATGGGCCCGGTCGCAGCTACTGTGCTGCTGTCGAGGAATGCCGCCATGTATGTCTCAAGCAGGCGGCTTGAAGGCCTGGTGTCCGCATCTATGAAAACGAGTATGCTCCCCTTTGCCTTCTCTGCGCCCATGTTCCTTGCGACGCCTGCGCCGCGCTTGCGGCATACTATCACCCTTGCGGATTTTTTTGCTATATCCGCTGTATCGTCTTCGCTGCCTCCGTCGACTACTATGACCTCGAAGTTCTTGAACGTCTGCGCCTTGAGCCCGGAGAGCGGATAGCGTATGTATTTCTGCTCGTTCAGGGCGGGTATGATTACGCTTATATCAGGCTTCATGTCAGGCAGCACCTAGCGTATTGGTTCATAATGCTCCTTTGGCTTGTGGAAGAGATTGTACCTTGCGACATTGCCTGCATTGAAGAGTATGTACCGAGGTATGCCCCATTTAGCTATCCTCCTCGAGCTCGTGGCAACCACGGCGTCATCCACATATCTCACTGCTCCGAGTTTCCTTAGCCTGTGCGCGAGGTCCAGGTCCTCGTACGTGAAGAGCGTTTCATCGAACCCTCCTGATTCTTTGAATGCAGACCTCCTCACTGCAAAGTTTGAGCCGCTTATTGAGGGCTTGCCTATGGCGAATGCCGCCTTTGCTAGCACTACCGACGCAAACATGTACCCGAACTCTATGAACCTGGTCGTATCCTCGAGCGGCACGAGAGGGCCTGTGGCAGCCACCACTGCCTTGTCCTTGAACAGCTCATGGTAGGTCATGAGCAGTCCGCTCGATGCCAAAGTATCGGCATTCGTAAACAGCAGTATCTCGCCTGAAGACGACCTTACCCCGCGGTTCCTTGCCTCGCCTATATTTCTCTTCCTGTCTATGACAACCGTTGCGCCGTGCCTCTTCGATATCTCCCTTGTGCCGTCGGTGCTGTTCCCATCGACAACTATGACCTCGAAGTCCCTGAAGGTCTGCACCTTCAGGCCCCTGAACAGATGCTTTATGTAGCGTTCCTCGTTGAACGCCGGGACTATTACGCTTATCTCCGGTCTCATTTGCTCAGCCTTCCGCCCCTTATGGCGCGGAATGAATATTTCAGAATCTTCTTTATGCTGTAATAAGTATCTATGCCATCTACCTCGCTTTCTGACACCCACTTCAGCATCTGCGACTCGCCCTCTGCCAGGCTGCCGCGCCTGCCTTCTGCCATGCCGAAGTATACCATATCGAAATGCATGTGGCGGCCAGTCTTGTAGCGCACATCCTCGTAAAGGATCGCAAACGGCAGCACCAGCTCCTTTGCAGGCGCATGGCCCCTCAGGCCCAGCGGCGCGGCCCCGACTACCCTCACCCTGTACCCTGTCTCCTCCTTCGTCTCTCGGACTACGGCTTCCTGCGGCGTCTCATTGGCACCTACATGGCCGCCTGGATACATCCATTTCTTGAGTTTCTTGTGGTGGATCAGGAGTATCTTGCCACTCTTGACCACTATGCAGCTGGTAACTATGCATTTCTTTGGCATCTGACCACTACGCATACGCTTCATAAAGTTCGGCCGCACCCCTTAGGAGTATGTAAGACACAAGTATTGCCACCAGGACATAGCCTATCCATTCCGGGTAGGACCATATGTAGACAAGGGAGAGATACGAGAAGGTCAGGAACTTGACGACGTTTATCCCGCCGCGCCATAGGTTTGATGAATAGATGACCCTGGCGAACCTTGTCTTCATCTTTGAAGATGTGCCTTTAGCAGCCATGAAGGCATCGACAAACGAGTGCCTTATTATAACAATGAATAATACGAAGATCGGTATTACCCCGGCAACTGTGTAGACGACCCATAGAATGTATTCCACGGCGCGGTCCCCTGCAACATCTATCCTTGGACCGAATTTAGCCGCCTTTGAAAGCCTTTTCTTGAATCCCTGCACAGTGTGCGCTGAGCCTTTGTCCCCAAGGACGGACCTTATATAGACCGAGGCCCCTACTGCGCCGTTGCTGGCCTCGTTTACTGCGAAGAACCCGTCCACTGCGTCGAGCAGCATGGCTACCGCTATCAGTGTTATTATCACGACAGGGCTGTATTTTCCGAGGATCAGATACGCTACAAGGACTATCAAAAGTACCCTGAACAAAGTCGTGGCATCTGCGGATCTCATTGAATTCCTCGGGCAATAAGGTTTTACAGCAAAAGCATTTAATAGTTGATTTTATATAAGATATCCTATCTTCCTGTGGTATGTAGATGCTGGACCTTAACAAGAACGAAGAGGAGATGCTTGGCTACTGGAAAGAGCATGAGGTATTGAAGAAGGTGCGGGAAAAGAGCAGGGGCATGAAGCCCTTCTATTTCCTTGACGGCCCGCCGTATGTGACCGGGCAGCTTGGCGCGCACCATGTGTGGGTTGAGACGATAAAGGACCTTGTCCTCAGGTACAAGAGGTACAGGGGATTCGACGTGCACGACAGGGCGGGATTCGACGTGCACGGGCTGCCGATAGAGGTCAAGGTAGAGAAGAAGCTTGGGATAACATCAAAGGCAGACATAGAGGATAGGATGGGGATAGAGGCATTCATAAACTCATGCAGGGAATTTGCAGGTGAGCAGGCAGAAGGCATGATATCGGATTACACGAGATTCGGGTCGTCGCTGGATTTCGAGCATGCATACATGCCTTACGAACATTACTACATAAACGCTGGATGGGGCATCTTCAAAAAGATGTATGATGAGGGGCTCGTATACAGGGACGTGCAGGGGCTTGCATACTGCCCGAAGGACGAGACCGTGCTTTCTGCACAGGGGCCGGAAGTGGAATACGCTGATGCCACAGACCCTTCTATATTCGTGGCCTTCAAGGTGGCAGGCAGAGGGAAGGCCGAACTGCCTGGCAACTCCTACCTAGTGATCTGGACGACCACGCCGTGGACCCTGCCTTCCAACCTCGCGATAGCAGCCAACCCGGAGCAGATGTATGTGGTGGCAAGATGCGGAGACAAGAATTATATAGTTGCAAAGGAGAGGCTTGACGCCTTCACTGCTGCAACTGGAACTGATGCGATAGTGACTGCGGAGATGTACGGAAGGGAGCTTAAGGGCGTGAAATACATCAGTCCGCTGGAAGAGGAGGTACCGAGGCAGAAGGAGCTGAGGAGATACCACAAGGTCCTGCTCAGCCAGACCTTTGTAACAGTTACCGAGGGAACAGGATTGCTCCATGTGGCTCCGGGCCACGGTCCTGAAGACTTCAAGCTCGGCAGGGAGAACAAGATGCCGATAATGTCGCCCATAGACAAGCATGCCAGGTACACTGATGAGGCAGGCAAGTTCGCTGGCCTGAAGGTTCCGGAAGAGGCCAATAAAGCGGTGCTGGAAGCCCTGAAAGCAGGAGGGAGCCTGCTGCACCAGGGAAGCGTAACGCACAGCTATCCGCACTGCTGGAGATGCGAGAGCAAGCTGATATACAGGGCTACGGAGCAGTGGTTCGTCAACATCCAGAGGATAAAGAAGAGGATGCTCAAGGAAAACGCGAAGATAAAATGGCACCCTGAAGCGGCAAGGGATTGGTTCGCTGAAGCCACAGAGAATTCGCCTGACTGGACGATCTCTAGGCAGAGGTACTGGGGCTCGACAATACCTGTATGGGTGTGCGGGTCCTGCGGGGAGATAGAGGTCATGGGCTCTTCGAAGGAGCTTGAGGAGAGGGCAGGGCTGAAGAAGCCTCTTGCCGACCTGCACAAGTCATCCGTTGACAGAGTGACGTTCAAATGCAGGAAATGCGGTGGAGTGGCAGAGAGGATACCTGACATATTCGACGTCTGGTATGACGCTGGCATATCCCACACTGCGAGCCTGAACGATGCCGAATTCAGGAGGTTCTACCCTGCTGACTGGATAACTGAGAGCAGGGACCAGATAAGAGGATGGTTTGCGGTGCTACTGAGGACCAGCGTTGCGATATATGGAAAGACCTCTTACAAGAGGGTGAACATAGGGGGCATGATCAAGGACGAACTGGGACAGGAGATGCACAGGCACCTGGGCAATGCGGTATCTGCAAGGGACCTTCTAGACCTCGTCTCGGCTGACGGATTCAGGCTATGGTGCTCGAGCCACCCGAGATGGCTGGAGCTTAAGCTGAAGAAGCAGGAGCTCGTGGAAGCCAACAGCAACATAATAACATTCTACAACATATCTGAGCTTGTCAAGGAATTCAACTTGTTCGCAGGTATAAGGCAGGACAAGCCTGGAAGGCCGGCAGCAGACAGATTGGAGACTGAAGAGAGATGGATACTGTCAAGGTTCAGCACACTGGTGGACAGCACCACCAAGAACCTTGACAATTACTTCATAGACGATGCGGTAAAGGACCTCCGTGATTTCATGCTTGAGGATTTCAGCAGGTTCTATCTCAGGATCGCGAAGAAGAAGATCTCGTCGGGGAACAGGAAGCAGGCAAGAGCCATAGCGAAGCTTGTGAACTACATATTCCACAACGCCCTTGTCATCTCCTCAATAATAATGCCGTTCTCTTCGGAGAAGATGCACATTGAGCTGTATGGAGGCGGCACGAGCATATTCATGGAGAAGTGGCCCAAGGCCGATACGAAGGCGATGGACAGGCAGCTGGAGTTGGAGTTCGGCATCGCCAGGGAGGCCATGACCGCAATACTAAACAGCCGCGAGAAGTCAGGGACTAAGCTTAGGTGGCCGATAGCCGCTGCGACAGTCGAGGTGAGCGGAGATGATGCATACGGCGCAATAAAGAAGCTATCGTACCTGATAGAGGGCTACACAAACGTAAAGCGCCTGGAGATCAGGAAGACAGAGGCATCAGCATTCGAGGTAAGGCCTCTCTTCCAGAGGCTCGGGCCGGAATTCAGGGAAAATGCTTCTGCTGTGGCTGACGCGCTGAAGAAGGCTGAAGTGAAGGAGATGCTTGCAGGGATAGATGCGCTGGGAAGCTACAGGCTCAGGACTGAAAAGGGGATTTTCAACGTGACAAAGGACCATTTTGACATAATAGAGAGGCTGGAGAGAGATAATGCAGTAAAGTTCAGATATGGAATAGCATATGCAGACAGGGAAGTGAGCGGAGAGCTGCTTGAAGAGGCCATGCTCAGGGAATTCGAGAGAGGCGTGCAGATGGCTAGGAAGGAGATGGGATTGAAGAAGGGGGAGAAGATAGCCCTTTCCTATGTTGTATCAAGGGAGATCGGAGAGATATTGGACAAGCACAAGGAACAGCTTGGAAAGGACCTCAGCGCAGTAAAGATCTACAGTTCGGAGAAGGTGGGCTCTTCGTTTGTGAAGGAGTTCAGCATGGATGAAGAGAAGGTTGTGATAGGGATAGAGAAGGTCTGATTATCTGCTCATTGCTCCTTTGTTGCGCTCTTGAACGTCTTCCTGGAAGCCATCTTTGACCAGTCGTCCTTGCATATGACCAGCCTGATTACCTTTGATACCCTTCTTGAACTCTTGACGCAATTTATGCACACCTTTCTCTTGCAGTAGTTGCATGTGCTATACTTGTGTATGTCATTGCTGCATCTTTCGCACATCACGTAAATCACTCTAATATAAGCAGTAAGTATAGGGTAATAGGTATTTTAAGCGTTGTGCTGTCCTGGAAGAGAGCGCAGGCCTACAGCCCGTTGGCCTTGAGAAACCTTATGTTTGCTTCTATCTGCTCGAGCGCCTTGTCAAGCGCATGGCCTATATCGTCCCTGAAGTTCTGCTTCTTCCTGAAGAAGCCTTCTATCTCTTCCTTCTCTTTTTCTGTGTCCAGGACTGCGAGGTTGTCTATGAACCTTATGAGCATGTGTGTCCCACTTGCGTATCTCTTCCTCAACTCCTTCCAGTTCCTAACGGTCCATGGAAGCAGTATTCCCCTCGCAGCAGGATTGGAAGCTGCAATCGCAGGGACCATGAACGAGTCCTGCAGCCTTACGGCCTTTGACATTGCGAAGCTGAAAGCCTTAAGGACCATTCCTTTGTCATTGAACATTGCAGTGGCTCGGAGCAATCTCGTCTTCTCGTCCGGGACAGTCTCCCTTGAGAATCTCTCCTTGAGGATTCTGAAGACCTCGTCTCCGCCGGACCACGCAGCGAGAGAATAAACGGCGCCGCGTATGTTCGGATCTATGGCTTTTCCGCGGTTCATGAAGTCGTAGAACATTTTGACTGCCTTGTCCACAGTGGGCGCATATCCTATCATACCTGAGGCCATGATTGCTGCAGACCTCATCTGCGTGTCGTATGGGGTCTCGCCTTCGTCCCTCTCCCACCCCAGCCTGTCGATAAGGCGATTGGTATAGAGAAGTAGCAGCTCCCTTGCCCTGGCGTTGTTCCCAGGGCCGAGCCTGTAGTAGATCCATACCAGGTGGGACAGCACGCTGGCATCCAGAGGATGATCGCCGTCAAGGCAGTACCTCCCAGCGAATTCAAGATAGCTGTCGGCAGGCATCCTGCCTGACCTGCTTCTTGCAAACATGTCGGATTCTATGCCCCAAGAGTCCATTCCTGTTATCTTCTTGCCTTGTACGAGCTCACCGAGCCTTGAAATGTCCTCTGCGTCGTAATTTACACGGTACATCCCGTTCTGCCTGAAGTTTAGCTTTACCCATTGGCCCTTGCCTGCCCTTATGTGTGCGGTTTTCCTGTCAAACAGCATTTTTCGTTCCGTGCCTCCCACCAGATAGTCTACAGGTATAGGCCATGTACAGTCGCTTGACATATTGCTGAGCAGGAAGTATCTCGTCTGCCTGAGACTTATGCCGTCTGCGTCCCTTTTTGCGTCTATTACCGGATAGCCTGGCGTGTTGACCCAGTAGTTTGCAATAGAATACACGTCAGTGCGGGCATGCCTTTTCACTGCGGCCTCGTCTATCGCATGCCATAAGTCGGACTTCGTAGCGTTTGCATACGAGTGCTCCCTGAGATACCTGCTCAGTCCTGCCCTTAGTATCCCGTTCCCCACATAGCTCTCTATTATGTTCAGCACCGTTCCTCCCTTCTCGTAGCTGATCTCGTCGAATAGCTGGTCTATCTCTCCTGGATAGTTCACAGGCACGCTTATTGGATGCGTGGATCTGAGCTGGTCTGCGATGAAAGCCGTGTTTATGACGTTCTGAAGATATTCGATCCTGACCTCCCATTCTGGGAAAACAGCGTCCATGGCCTTGTAGCTCATGAATGTCGCAAAGCTTTCGTTGAGCCATAGGTCATTCCACCACTTCATCGTCACAAGGTCCCCGAACCACTGATGCGCAAGCTCGTGCGCTATAACCTCTGCTACCCTCTGCTTGACAGCGATGGGGCTCTTCTCATCTGCGAGCAGCGCGGTCTCCCTGAAGGCCATCGCACCCCAATTCTCCATGGCCCCTGCTGCAAAATCCGGTATTGCTATCAGGTCGACTTTGGGGAGCGGGTATTTTATGCCAAAATATTTTTCATAGAACTTTATGAATTTTATGGCGTACTCGAGGGGAAGCTTTGCCATGCCCCCGCTTCCAGGCACTGTTACGACCCTTACCCTGGTATTCCCGGCCCTTCCTACTGCATAATCGTAATTCCCGACGCCCAAGTATAGGAGGTATGTGGACATACGCGGCGTCTCCTCGAACTTTACCTCCTTTAGGCCGCCCCCCAGGTCGTCCACTCTCGATACAGGCATGTTGGATATGCAGTCAAACCCCTTCTCTGCAATTATTGAAACGTCGAAGGCCGCCTTGAACTCAGGCTCATCGAAACATGGGAACGCATTCCTCGCATTTGCCGCCTCGAATTGCGTAGTCAGCAGGTATTTCGCCTTGCCGCCGTTGTTGTACCTGCTTCTGTAAAATCCATACATGCTGTCGTTGTGGATACCTGCGAAGCCGATCTTTATCAAAGCTCTGCCTTTCACCCCTTTCCCGATGACGAGCGTCAGTGTCTGTTTTGAAGAATTCAGCTTCGTTGCGGCCACTTGTTCTTTCCCGTCTTGCGCTACGTAGGCCTCCTTTATGTCAAGCTCAGAGGCGTTGAGGGATATTGATGTGGTTGCCTTCTTTATCTCGACTTCTATGGTTTCGCTTCCCTCGTACTTGAATGTTGCAAAATACGGTTTGAACCTCAGCGTGTACTTCCTTGGTATTACATTGCTACCCAGAGTGTCGTGTCTTTCCAGTCCTTTTGTTCCTTTATCATGCAATGGCATTTGAAGACCTTATTCCGGATGGCTTTTTATGAACTTTATTATCTCTTCCTCATGGCCGGACGGATTCACCTTCTCAAATATCTTTGCTACATGGCCTGTCTTGTCGATTATGACAGTCGTCCTCATCGTGCCCATTCCGAATATCCCCCTGTTGCCATAGGCGCCATAATCCTTTATCACATCGTGCGAAGGGTCTGACAGGAGAAGGAATTCAAGGTTGTACTTGGACTGGAACCTACAGTGGGAAGCTATGTTGTCGCTGCTAACCCCGACAACCACTGCCCCGAGCTTGTTTATATCGTTAAGCTTTGCATTGAATCCCCTTGCCTCTGTCGTGCAGCCTGGCGTGTCGTCCTTTGGGTAGAAGTAAAGGATGAGGTACTTGCCAGAAAATTCCCTGAGGGTATGTTTTTTGCCATCTGAGCCGTCAAGGCTAAAATCCGGAGCTTTTGAATTGAGGTCAAGCAATATAACACCAATACTGTTTGGTAGCCAAAAAATATATAGCTTATACATGCATATAGTATTGCTAAGTCTCACGGTGTTCCATTGGTATCGATTCTAGGCAGGTTATTTGGGAGGAAGAAGGCGGGAACCAACATAACCGTCACGAGTATAAACCTGAAATTCATGGGGAATTCGCATGCGATTGACGGAATGCATGTCAGCAAGCCGGAATTTGACATAGATATACCATTCCAGAATAAGATGGGCAGCGGACTGCTTCCTGAAGGCATGAAAGGTCCCAAGATGGTTGTCAGTGCAATAGCGGTTGCTGAGCCTTTCAGGCTGGTAGACGTCTCTCCGAAGCTGCCGGTGGAGGTTGGATTCATGTCCAAGGTGATTTTCAGGATAAAGGTGAGGGCGCCTGATATGACCTATGAAGGCCCTCTATCCATAAACTTCGGCAACGAGGCGTCGAACAATGTAACAATAAGCCTGAAGAAGGTTACCCTGCACCATAAAGACCGGGATGTTGAGCTTGAGGACTCGGCAGTGACATCGGCAATGCAGAAGTCGCAGCTCTTCTGCGAGAAGATACAGTTGTACAAGGTCGTATCCCTGGGGGACGTAGTGAGCAGGATAGAGGTAAGCAGGCCTTTCGAGATCGTTAGTACAGACCCGAAGCTGCCGATCAAGGCGGACAGGAAAGACAGTTATATTGTGAGCCTGTATATGAAATGCCCGGATTTCAGCTATGCAGGAGATCTTGACATAACGTTTTCGTAGACTTGATTTCATGAATTACATAGTATCGGTACCTGTAGACGAGAATCTTGCGTCATTCATAGGGAAGAAGGGATCGGACGAGGGGATCGCGTTCTTCAACAGGAAACTGGGCGCTGACACCATAGTCGCAGTCATGCCTGTGAATAGGGAGGATAAGATGTATTACAGTATGGCGGAAACGATGCTGATAGCAGGACAGATAGCAATAAGCACAGCATCTGTGGATAAGCTGCTTGGCGAGGTCATCGTGGCCGCATCCCTGCTTGGAAAGCATGTGATAATACTGGACGACAATGACATATCAAAAATAACTAATAACATGTTCCGCGATGCAGAGGTCTGCAGCAAGGCCGACCTGCTTGACAGGATAGTGTCGAGGAAGGAGCAGCATGGCGGAGATACGAGGATAGACATAGACAGGGCCTTTCCTGTGAAGGGGATAGGGACTGTTGTGCTTGGGGTAGTCACGCGCGGCACCGTGAAGGTGCATGACATCATGTATCACAGCTCGGGGAAGCAGCTGACAATCAAGTCGATACAGAGCCAGGATGTGGATGTCCCTGAAGCAGGATACGGAACACGGGTAGGGCTCGCCATAAAGGGGCTTGAGTACGACCAGATAGACAAGGGTGACCTTTTCCTGCAGTCCAAGTTCCAGAAGGCCAAGACAGTGGCAACTGCATTGAAGGTAAGCTCGTTTGCAAACGAGAAGGTCGAGACCGGGGGCAGGTATGTGTTCGTGTCGAACTTCTCCTATGCAGTCTGCAAAGTTGAGCAGATTGAGAAGGATGCTGCAACGATATCGTTCGAGAAGCCGCTGTCTGTTCTTGAAGGCGACGGCTTCATGCTGGTGAAGGAGAAGAGCCCGAGGATATTTGCGTCCGGCAGGGTAAACAGCGTTAGCTAGATCCCTCCCCATATCTCCCAGAACTGGTCCTTGAGCCTGGAGATGTCGTCTGCATCGTATATTACATTTATATGCTCTGCATTCCTGTGGGTCCCGCTATAAGTCAGGTTGGCAGATCCGGTTATGGCCATGCCTGCTGAGATATACATCTTTGCGTGCACGAACTGCCTGGGGACCTTCAGGGCTATCTTAGGGCGCCTGCCAAGATGCTTGAAGGCCCAGATCGCCATCGGCGCTATTGATATCAGAAGATACGGCCATTTTAGCCCTATGAAAATGGCGAGCCAGAGCATTATTGCAGATAGCGCAAGGTATCCTATAAATCGCAATGGGCTGGATCTGCCCTTCAGAATGTCCAAAGCGCGCTCATCAATTGACGACGATATCACGTAGAACCTGCTGACATGCGATTTCTTGAGTATCAGCTCTGCATAGTACCTGTCTATGTAAGGCGAGACTATCAGGATGTCCCCTTTTCTGGAGATGAGGTCGTCAACATACTTGTATGCGCCACTGCCGTAATAGTAGGTATTGTGCTGCCTCTTCCATCCCAACATATATTAAAATACATTGCACCTGCATAAATAATTATGCAGAATGGCAAGCGTTGTATAATGCCTGCTTTGGCTACTGGCATGGGGTGTTGATTTGGCTGACTACAAGATCAAGCAGGAGCATTCTGAACCGCATGCACACCCCACATTCCTTTCCGACTTCATACTGGGCAGCCAGGACGGGATCGTCAACGTTCTCGGGATCATACTCGGGGTGTCGGCTGCCACAGCGGACATACGCATACTTTTCGTAGCCGCCCTTGCTGCCCTGAGCGCGGAATCCATATCAATGGGGGCAGTGGCGTATACGTCCACAATGTCAAGGCGCAGGTTGTACCTCAAGGAGGTGGAGCAGGAGAAGAGGGAGATGAAGGAGATACCTAATGTCGAAAGGAAAGAGGTCAATGAGGTATTGGAGGAATGGGGATATAAGGGCAAGCGGCTCAAGAAGCTGACAGATATGATATGCTCGAACCCGAAGGCCTGGCTGGAATTCATGATGGCCTTCGAGCTGAAGCTCTCCCCTGTTGACAAATCTGCGCCTTTAAGGAGCTTCACAACGGTCATCCTGGCTACTGTAATAGGCTCTGCAATACCATTGATTCCATTCATATTCCTGACGAACAATATGCTTGCGGGGGCTGCTGGAGCGGTGGTGCTCAGCGGCATTACCCTGTTCCTGATAGGATGCTACGAAGCGAAGACCACCATAGGGTCGATATGGCACAATGGCATCCAGATGGTTGTGATAGGGCTCGTGGCAGGGTTTGCAGGATACCTCATAGGCCATTTCATCGGAGCCACGCCGATATGATACCGCATGACACGCAGACAGGGGGAGGCCTGAATTTGATTTATATTCTTTTCTAAATATACTATATTGGTGTTTGCATAAAAACAGAGACCATATTGATAATGCTTACGTTGGTCGCAATACTCGCTATGGCGTCTGTCCTTATGGCAGGCATACTTTATCCAAATGGCCTTCCAGGAGGCCAGGGATTGACACATCTTACTGTAAGCGCATCCGGAATCTCGTACGGATACCCGCAGGTGGCCACAATATATGTAAGGATGAACGGCACTGGAAGCAATGCGGCTATAGCCACGGCAAACCTTAGCCTTACCATCAGCAGATTCAATTTTACCGTTGCGAAATACATTGGCAATAACTCAAGCAGCATATCAACACAGTCCTATTCCCTGCAGCGCGTGTATAACAGCAGCAAGTACGAGGCATCAGAGGCAGTGTCAATATCTGTGCCGCAGATATCCAATGTGAGCTCGATACTCGGGGCGCTCTCGCTTATACAGAATGTTTATGTGACGCAGACTTCGTCTTCGCTGTCAAGCAAGCAGTCAGAGCAGCTCATGCAGTCTGCGCTCAGCCTCGCGATACAGAATGCGACGCTGCAGGCACAGGTGGCTGCCGGCAGCAACGCTGTCTCAATAAGGAACATGACTGTGTCGAAAGGATACGTGTATCCAGCATACCCTGCGGCTTATTCTGCAGGAGTAAATTCCGGACCGGAGCAGAATCCCCTCTTCTTCAGCGGGAGGGAGGGAGTCTTGGAGCAGGTAACAGTTGAGTTCGTGTACAAGTAAGACCTGGATTTGCCCAATATTAACAATTTCGTCCCTGATTTGTTTTGCCCTGATTTACAAATGGTTATAATGACTATGAATAAGCCTTGTTGACAGGGAGATTGGAACAATTGGACTCGTCGTGTGGTTTTATGGGACGTGGAGATCATAACAAATTGGGCAGCTTATGGATGCTTTCCGTAATACCCGCCAACATCGCATACGGGCCGCTCTCCATCCTGGTCACATTGTACATACTTAAGCTAGGAGGCGGGATACTTGATGTGTCGTATGCGATAACGCTTTCAGGCATGATATCCATACCTGCAGTATTCCTGTGGGGATTCATAACCGACATAGTCAACAAGAGGAAGGCGCTGATAGTCTTTCCCTACTTCTTTACAGGCATCCTCATAGCTGGCCTGCTTTTCGTAAAGAGCATATACGGAGTCATAGCCCTTTATGCAGTGATATCGTTTGTTAACGCAGCTACAGGAGCTCCTATAAATCTCCTCATAATGGAGAATGGGAAAAGGAACGGATGGACCCACAGTTTCTCCCTGCTGCAGACCCTTGCCTCGCTTGGCGCTACAGTTGGATATGTGGTGGCATGGGCAATAACTGGAGTGGCGAGTCTTGGAATGCTCATCGTTGTCCTTGCCGTAGCGTCTGTGGCATCTGCATTGATCGCGGCCAGGACCATAAGCGAACCGGCCTCGCTTAGGAAAAGGGTTTCGATAAATAAGAGCATGAATTATTTCCTGTACAGGCTTGTAGGCATACCGCATATGGTGGTCAGGATACCTAACCCGATGAACATCAGGAAATGGTTCGAATTCAGGGATATAGCGGGCGGCAAAAGGAACCTGGTCATAGCATTCTATGCAATATCTTTCATATTCTTCTTCGGGAGCTCGGTATTCAACACTGAATATCCGGTAGGGTTGAAGATAGGCGGCCTGACAGAATCCGCCATCTTCTTCGTTGTACTATCTGCAATGGTCATACAGACGCTGACCTTTTATTACTATGACAAATTTACAAAGAACCTGAATCTAAAGGCTGCATCATGGTTGGCGCTCCTGCTTAGGGGATTCAGCTATGTAGTCATAGGCATTGCGTTCGTGAGCCTTAAGGGATTTGACTTCTTTACAGGCAACTTCCTGTTTTACATCATGGCTTCAGGGGTGGCATACGCAATATACTACCCCACCTCATATGCCATACTCTTCAAGACACTCGGGTCTAAGGGAAGGGGCAGCGCGATCGGGATATACAGCAGCCTTATTGGCATAGGGTCATTCACTGGATCCCTTGTCTCTGGATGGCTGGCAGTGGCATACGGCTTCGGTCCTACGTTTGTGGTAGGAGGAGCGCTCACGCTTGCATGCAGTATGATGTATAGGAGGCTATCGGCAGTCTAATCGCAGGAACGGCAATGAAGCATTAGGGATCGGTTGCCTGCTTACGCCCTTGAGACCTTTACATCGCCCAGGAGCTCGGCTTCCTTTATGAGGCCCTTCCTCCTCGCGCCTATGCTCTCGACCAGGGCAGAACCTACAAGGGATACTGCAAGATTGGCAGCTAGCGCTATCAGGCCTATGTACAGGAGGCCTATGCTTGTCTTGAAATCAGACGTTGCAAGCGCACCGAAGTGGTTTGCAAGCAGGACAAGCCATATTCCGACTATAAGCCCTACAGCCCATCCTAGAGTCAGGGGCTTCCAGTCGAGCTTCTTCATGAATAGGCCGAGGAACACTGCAGGCAGGAGCTGGAGTATTATGACGCCTCCTAGCAGCTGTAGCTGTATCGCGTATGTGAGCGGAGCCACGAATACGAATCCAAGCGCTATGAACTTCAATGCAGCTGAGAGCCACTTGGCTATTCTGGTCTCCCCTGCCGGGGTGATGTCCGGCTTGAACTCCTTTATTACGTTCCTTGAGAGCAGGTTGGCTGCGGCTATAGCCATAAGCGCTGCAGGCACCATGCCTCCTACGAATATGCCGAGCAGGCAGATCCCTGCGAGCCATCCTGGAAGGATAGTCACTATCAATGATGGGACTGTGAGCAGGCCGTTGCCTGCGGCCTTCACTATTGCAAGCGCGCTAGGTACCGCATATATGACTATTCCGAATAGAGCGAGAAGGGCCAGGCCTATCGAATATATAGGCAGCATCGCAAGGCTCCTCCTGAGCGACTTCTTCGAGTTAGCTGCCAGGCTCCCGTTTATTATGTGTGGATATAAGTAAAGGGCGAATGCGCTTCCGAGAAAGAGGGTGAAGAATGCCGGTACGCTGGCCGCCGGGAGTGTGGAATATGGAGAGGATGCAGTTGCACCTTTTATGCTTGCGATTGATGCGAACGAGTGCGTAAACCCTCCGTATGAAAGCAGGACCGCCACTATGACTACGATCACTGTAAGGAATATCAGTATGTCCTTGAATATCGATCCGAGGGTTACGCCCCTGAGGCCGCTTGTGAATGTGAATGCTGCAAGTATTATGAATGATATTATAAGGGCTATCTCTGATACTGTTCCTGCGCTGGCGACACCGTATAGTATTATTGTAAGCACAGCCTGCATCCCGGCTATCTGGAGCGCTATGTACGGGAGAGTGGCAACCACTGCTGTTATAGCAATCAGTATGGACAATGAACGGCTGTTGAACCTGGCCTTCACGAAGTCTGATGCCGTAACATATCCCTTATTCCTCGACACCTGCCACAGCCTTGGCATTGTGAGCATTGCTATCCCGAAGACTATCGCCACGTATGGAACTGCGAAGAAGGCCATAGAGCCTCCGGCATAGGCTAGGGACGGCACGGCTATGAAGGTATATGCGGTGAAGACGTCGGCCCCTATGAGGAACCAGCTTAGGTACGGTCCAAGCCTCCTGCCAGCAAGACCCCATTCCGAGAGCGTATTCAGGTTTCCCTTCCGCCATCTTGAACCGTAGAATCCCAAAAATACGAATGCTAAGAAGAGTATCAGGAAAATTGCTATGCCAAGTGCACTGACCAACATATTATTCAACCATCAATCAGGAATGCTGCTATGACGAACAGGACTGCGGATACAGGAAGCATCGCCATCTGGAACCAGTAGAAGAATGGAAGGCCCCCAAGCTCTGGGTTCACCACATTGTAGAATGGCACGTCGAAGTACACGGCAAAAGGTATCAGTATAAGAATTCCAGCGATTGTTAGCCGTTGTCTCTTATTCAAGCGACTGCACCATGTCCAAGTAATAGATGCTAAGAAAAAATTTAAAAAGGTTGCGCCGCTATCGGATTGGATCTGCGCACGGATATGAAGATATTTAAGGCTTACAAGGTCCTAATAAAACAGTGAATACATGAAAAACGCAGGAATCATGGCAGGCATAGCGGTAATCGCATTGTTGGTTATAGGGCTTGCGGCGCTGAGCGGCATTTCCGCCCCTTCAACAGGCACTTCAAACACCACAAGCATGGGCAAAGGGTCAGTTGTCAGGGTACCGGTCATGATGACCGACCCTGCGCAGGTCCCTTCCGGCACGTCTGCGCTGGTATTCACCTATACCTCGATGAAAGTCAACAGTACCGATCCTTCAGGCTCAGGATGGGTTAATGCTGTCGGAAGCGGCAGTGTAAACCTCATGGCAATACAGGATAGTGCACAGGTGATGGGCTATGCCAACCTGGAAGCAGGTTCAGCCATAAGACAGGTAATGTTCAATGTAACATCAGTAAATATTACAATAAACGGGACCACATATTCTGTGCCTGTTTCTAAGCCGCAGGTGCTTGTGTCCATATCGGGAAACGAGAGCATAAACGCTGCATCTGGAGTGCTGATAGACTACACACCTACGGTGTCGGCAGCATTCAGCCAAAATTCTACGGTTTTCATTAGGGTACCTGCAATAAAGGCAGCAGTAGTAAGCGGGGTGAACATCCAATCTGCCGCAAGCATAGGCGCGACAACTGCATTAAGCGCGGGCGCAAAGGCAGCCCTGGCTGATATAACTCCGGATGTCAGGATAGTATCATCATCGATAGCCGCGAGCGGCAACACGACAACAGTATCGATAGTCGTGCAGAACAGCGGAAACCAGAGCGTTGTCCTGAACACAGTTAATGTGTATGGCCAGCAGACGGTCGCTGCGCAGTCATCTGCCAGGGCAAATGCTTCGTTGAGCGGCAGTGTAAACGCAGCCCTGACAGGCGGATTGTCAGGCAGGGCGTATGGCAACCTGAGCGTTGCCGCCAAGGTACTTGCAGGCATAGGGCTCAGGCTGCAGTCTTACGGAATGCAGACCTTCTCTGTGGGATCTGGAGGTGCGTTGGTGCTCGTATCAGGAAGCTCGTCGGTACAGGGCGGCATGACAGTAGGGCCTGGTGCCACAGTGACTATTACATACAGCGGAACTGCGACATACAACGACGGAGCGTTCAGGACAACTCCGAAGGCAGGAGCTACGTACAGGATAAATGTCGTGGGCAAGGAGGGAGCATACGCAACGGCTTCAGCCACTGCCAGTTAGCAGCAGATCTTTTGTAATCCGTAAACAGCGCCGAATCCAGTTAATCCCTTGCTGCACTTCTTGCGGAAGCGTCTAGGTCTATTATTTGGTCGCCTTCGGAAACAGGATAGACATTGCCAGTTCTTGTCTCAACAACCCTAGGAAAGTTGTTTCTTATCATGTTTCCTAGAAGAATATCGCATCGTGGGGTCTTTAGGTCTCCCTTTTCTACCTGCTCAAGGGTGTATATTTTGCCTCCTGGATAATATGTGGGGGAGAAATTCTTTGGCTTTCCTAAGAGCTCTTCTCCATTGACAGTCGCCTCTGTCCTATCAAAAAACCTGAACCCATATGCGTCTTCTGGCAGAGCCAGCGCGGTCTTGGCTATGTTGCGGGTTGCAACAGGACTTGCCGAAATCTCGCTTGCGAGTACCCCAGGATAGAGGTATTCCACGTATGTCTGGACTTTATACGCGACTTTTGGTTCTGCATGTCTTGCCGATGCCACTTTATCACCGGAATTTTTAGAGCTTGCCTGGTATATATACCTTCTCGTGCTGCGTTGGACAGCTACGCGTGGGGGCCATAAGGGCCATCGCCTTTATTGGAATCCTTGGAAGAATGCCTGATTTTCCTTTATGTCCGCATTAACATGCAGATATGCTTGGGCGGAGCTGTGATCAGTTTGCTCCGGCACAAGGCATAAGTATCTTGATCGAGTGTATTTTCTATGGCAGGAAGAAAACTTAAGAGGTATGGGCTGGAAAGAGGAGCTAGGGCGCTTATCGTTATTGGATTGCTTTTTAACCTGTTTGCCTGGATTATAGCGATTTATTATTTCGGGCTTTTAGGTAACAAGGTCAGGCTCTTAATAGTCCCTTTTGTATTCACCTGCGTTTCGGCGATATTCCTCTTGGTGATCCACTATAGGTATACACTATTTGAAAAGTACCCTTATCTAATTAACCTTCCCTCGATATTCTACCGCATAGGTCAGCAGAAGAACGCAGGCAATAAACAGAGTATGGCGTTCAGCATGATATTTACTGTGCACTCGTTGGTCCTTGCCGTGATGGGCTTAATGGGGCTTCTTCTGACAGTTTCAATAGGTTATAGCATGTATAGCAGCACGGTTTCCCCTTTTCTATACTTATACATTGCAACTGCTGTGATTCTGGTTGCGGCAGTGTTACTGCAGTATCGGAGGATATACGTCCGGCTATCGAAATAGCGGGATTTTCTCTTCGATATGTCGTTGTATACGTTTCGCCAGACTTGGCTATTTAAGCAATGTGGGTGTTTTCTTCCGCTTATTTACTACGTAGACCACAGGATTTATATATCTATTAGTATATAATTATTATTGGCTGATAAATAAAGTTGATTGATATGCCAAAAACGATAACTATGCAGAGGTCATCCCCAACATTAAATACAGTTATTATGGTTGAAGAGGTTATAAAAAATTCGAAGAACTCTATAATAACTATACCAGAAATTAAGAGAAATCTGCCAAAACAGGTTAATCATTATACATTGATGACTATTCTCGAATACCTTGAAAAGAGCAATAAAATAGTAGTGACCCTTAAGGGGATAACTTGGATACACAATACCAGCGCAAACCTTAGGCAAGCAATAGCAAAGGGGATGGAAATATGAAACCCGTCCGAGTTATCTTTTCTTCAGAAGCAGAAGAAGTATACAAATATCTCAATGCAGAGGCGGCGAGGCCTAAGATAGTGTTAGAAAAGAGGACCTTTGGAACTCTTATATATCCCTACGTAAATTCCATGACAGAGGTTAGAGTTCTATTCTCCTCGAGCCCACCTAAAGCTACCTGATTTATTCGAACAAATTCCATTTATTCCTAACCAGTAAGTATAATATCATCAGGCCGAGAAGCCCACGTATCGCAGATGAAAACCCTAAATAAAGTACATTTATGACAAAACTTATGGCTGCAGGTCCTAAAACACCATAAAACCCTATTTTTTTCCACTTGAAGATGAAGTATATAGAAATTAGCTGGATAACTGACAAAGCACCAAGCACATAGATTATCGAAGTTGAAATATTTGGAAGTGCTTTTGTGATAAATGAATTAAAGAATAGATATGTTATAGAAACAACCAACGTCGCAAGGAACATAATCCCTAACCAGATGGTCAGTAATGTACCACGCTCTCTTTTCTCCATGCCTTTAGTTTGAGGTTGCGAAGTCGTGGTTTCCATTTGTTGTGCATCAACCATGAAGCTATATCTAATTATGGTATTAAAATCTTTTCGCTATGCAAGCGTTTTAAAATCCATAAGCCGTTTTCTAACATTGTCCTAGCTTTAGAACGCGCTGAACGTAAGCAATTCATATAAAACCCTCATTAATAATTAAAGTTAGATAAATATTTATGGTATCGTATAAGGGCTTTCCCAAAAATGGCGAAGCCCTAGGAGGGGATCGAACCCCCGACTTCTTGTTTACAAAACAAGCGCTCTACCACTGAGCTACTAGGGCACAGTCTAACTTTTATGCGCGTATAGATTTAAATTAGTAAGTAGCATATTTAATCGGGATGGCGATTGTCCTACAAAATAGATATGAAGACAGCTGTTGCCATATGCCTGGGCGCAATAATAGGGGACACGCTGTTCGTAGTAACAGGCATACCGATAGCGCAGGACGGCGTCTTCTCGCTGCTCGGATACGTAGTGGTCGGTATTGTTGCCATGCTTGTCGCGGGTAACCTCGGCGAGCTCAGCTCCATGATGCCTAAGGCTAAGGGAGTAGCATACTCGTATGCCAGCAGGGCATTTGGGACTGAGCTTGGATTCGTTACCGGGATACTGCTGTATTTCGGGTACTGCACTACAATATCTGCTGTTTCGTTCGGCTTCGCAGGATACTTCCTTTCGGTGCTCGGGATTGCTGTTAGCCCGGCATACCAGATAGCCATAGCCGCGTTGCTGATAATATCTCTGTCGCTGTTGAACATGCGCGGGATAACGGAAACTGCTAAGCTGAACCAAAGCCTTATCCTCATCATACTGTTTACGGTATCGCTCTTTGTGGCGTTTGCATTGCTGCACGTAGCGCAGGGAGGCCCTGCCGCATTCCATGCAATCGCCTCGAGCGCCCCAGTCTCTGATTTCACAGAGGCGATTACCACCATAGTGTTTGCATATGCAGGATTCCAAGTGCTTACGGGGTTGACGGATAACGTGCGCGGAAAGGGAGTCGGAACTGGCAAGGCCATGATCTACTCGATCTTCATAAGCATGGTTGCATTCGTATTGATTACCATTGGTGTAATGCTGCTCGTACCAAATTACAGCCTGGACCTTAATTCGCAGCCGCTGAGCACTGCGCTGAACTATGTTCACGCTCCCCAAGGCATATCCATTCTTATAGATATTGGGATATTGGTGGCGATAGCGACTGCTACCCTTACATTGATATTCACGGCTTCAAGGCTCATTTACCAGATAGGGAGTGACGGTCTGCTTCCGCAGATAACGCGAGCCTTCAACAAAGACACTGGAGTTGCAGTAAATGGCATATGGATATCAGCAGTAGTGGAAATAGTGATGCTCTTTTCAGGCAACATATATACGATACTGTCCATCAGCAACTTCGGCATAATCTTCTCTTGGATAATGGCATGCTTCGCGCTGATAAACATGAGGAGGAGACAGAAGCATGGCAGCTTCATGCTGCCATATTATCCGTATCTCTCAGTCATAGCCATTGCCGGATGCCTGGTCTTCCTCTTCGGACTGCCAAGGGCTGTGCTCGCTCTAGGCGTCATACTGATACTTGCGCTGCTCTTGGTATATAGCACGATTGTAGAATTAAAGTACAAGAGCGTTCCAAGAGTGCGGCTGTTCGAATGACGATGTGCCTTCCCTGGGTCTCTGGATTGGATAATGTCGCAGGTGTAAGACTATTCGTCCACTTGGGATGAGGATCTTCGTATAAGATCTATTTCATCTGGGCTCAGGATGCTATCGGGGCTCCTGCTTAATCCGGAAAAGAGCACCCAATCTGGATCCGTATGACGAATCCTGTCAGACTCTTCCCTTATTGAAGCTGATTCCTTTTCCAAAGATTTGAGCGGCGTTGAACCCCGCGGAGGGCTAAAGAAAGCATTGGCAAGCCTGATCACGTTTGCAACGCTTTCGTGCCCTGGGACCAGCATGGTGACTGCCTTCCTGACCGGATGACCCTGTTCTAATAGCGGCATACCGCATGCGCTGAGAAAGTTGTCAAGCTCCTTTTGCCAGTGGCTTACACGCTTTGGAAACGTGAGTTCTATGCCGTATCTCACTACCTCCTTGAGCTTGTCCCAAGCATCTGTATTCGCCTTGGGGCTGGCTATCCCTTCGTTTAAAGTCTTTTCTTTTGACATACAATTCACTGCATTCTCAACGCTTTTTCTGGTATATAAAACTACCTATTTTTGCCGATTACCGCGAAGGAGAGGGTTTGCCTTTGCTTTGTATCGTCGTGATATTTCTTAACTTTTCTTTTCAGTCTCCGCTCATTATGGAGGCTAATTCCTTTTCCAAAGATTCGAGCGGCGTTGATCCGGATGGCGAGCACTGGTAAGCATTGCTAAGTCTAACTACATTGGGTAAGTTTATGTGATCGGGAATTAGCTCGATAATTGCCTGTCTAATTGGATGATCTGATTCTAATAGTGGTATCCCATATGCTCTATAAGTACGATCTAACTCTTCTTGCCAGTCCTTGACAAGCCCTGGGTACCTTGATTCTATGCTGCGTCTATACGTATCTCTAAGTCTAGCTGTGGTAGCTTGGAGAAGCTCAGTAGTAGCTTTAAGTGTAGCTGTCTCTTCTTTTAAAGCATCATGGAGAAGCCCAGTAGTAGCTTTAAGTGTAGCTGTCCTTTCGTTTAAAGTATTACTAGCACTCCTAATTAAATCGGCTAATGTACGTGATTCCTTTGCAGTAACTCCCTGTCCTTCTTGGCCTTTGGTTTTTGACATAGAATTCACAGCATTTTTATTGCTTTTCCTGATATATAAAACCTATTATTTTGCCCAATAATCACATGGGCGCTTGTTATTTTGTCCGCTTAAAAGCGTGCCGGGAGGAGTCCTTCTATGCAACTGCGCTTGTTCTAAACCCATAAAGTCTTCAAAAGGGTTCTTCTGTTCGATTCGCGGTATTGATATGGAAAATCGAATCACATAGGCTCCGAAGCTGGCTCTGGTGCTTCATAAAGAGAGAGAATGTTCCTGGTGTTTATTCGCTGCTCCTGTTGGCGTAGAATACCTGGTGCCTCTTCGGCTTCAGGGCCTGTATAACGTAATTGAATGCCGCATGCGGATCTGAGTGCTCCCCGCAGGTGTATATGTCGATTGAAGCGTACTTGTACTCGTTCCAGGTGTGCAGCGCGAAGTGGCTCTCTGTGACAAGGGCGATTACTGATACGCCTCCTTTCTTGCCTCCGAACTGCCATGCCTTCTGCTCAACTAGCGTCATCTTTGCAATCTCGACTGCCTTGAGTACCACGGCCTTGAGGTACTCAATGTCCGTGGCAAGCTTGGGGTCCAGGTCATACAGGTTACCGAATACATGCAACCCTACAATCCTGTCCATTTCCTTATCCTTAGGATAAGAAACCTGCACTTCCATCTTCCTTGGTCTCATTTTCGCGTTTTGTGTCAAGAGTGTAGTCATTCTATCGAGAACCTGGTTGTTTAACCAAAACCCATAGCGTTTATAACTTTCAATTTATATTACTCGTAATAATAGCGGGAATACTCTTTTAAATATATTCCCCAAATCCCACTACGCAGATACGCAGATTTTTATGTATATAAAAGATTTGGTAGGGAAGGTGCCCAAGGAGGTAGTCGAATCCCTCGACAGAAGAGGGATATCAAAGCTCACTCCGCCGCAGGAGCTCGCTGTGGAATCAGGGTTGGCGGGAGGGAACAACTTTGTTGTCGCAGCGCCAACAGCAAGCGGAAAGACGCTCATAGCAGAGATCGCTATGCTCAAATCTGTTATATGGGACAGGAAGAAGGCCGTCTACATAGCTCCAATGAGGGCGCTTGTCAGGGAGAAATACAACGACTTCAGGAAGGACTACCCTTACCTGAAGGTGGCGATGTCCATAGGCGACCTCGATTCCCTGGACAGGTGGCTTGAGGACTATGACATAGTATTCGCATCGACGGAGAAGTTCGACAGCCTGATAAGGCACGGGATTTCCTGGATGGAGAGCATAGGATGCATAGTTATAGACGAGGTGCACATGCTTGATGAGCAGGGGAGGGGCCCTACGCTTGAGATACTCATATCGAAGCTCGAGAGGATGTGCGCAGGCGCGCAGCTGATCGCGCTGAGCGCGACTGTGGGGAACACGAAGGAGCTATCCGGGTGGATGGGGGCGGAGCTTATAGAGAGCGATTACAGGCCTGTCGTCCTGGAGAGGGGGATAGAGGTAAACGGCAATGCGATGTACGAGGGAGGGCGCGAGGAGGCCATGCAGAGCACGAACAGGATACCGGAGATAAGGGTCGCAGAAGACACGCTGAAGAGGAAGAAGCAGATAATGATATTTTACAGTACGAAGAGGAATGCGGAGGCAGGATCCGAGAAGCTCTCTGGAATGGTGTCCAAGTACATCACCGAAGGGGAGAAGGAGCGCTTGAAGGAATTGAGCGACCGCATACTCGGAGTCCTCGGCAGGCCTACAATGCAGTGCGAAAAGCTCGCCAAATGCATACTGAGCGGTGTTGCATTCCACCACAGCGGGCTTGTCAACGAGCAGAGGGTGATGGTCGAGGAGGCGTTCAGGGAGAACATGCTCAAGGCCATATGCTCGACAACGACATTGAGCCTGGGGATAAACCTTCCGGCACATACGGTGCTTGTGAGGGACATAACAAGGTACAGCGGGAGCTCAGGCAGCGAATACATAGGGATAAATGAGGTGACCCAGCTCTTCGGCCGAGCCGGCAGGCCCAAGTACGACACTGAGGGCAGGGCGCTGCTGATAGCGAAATCCAAGTCTGATGCGCAGGACCTGTACAACAGGTACATACTCTCGGACCTTGACCCCATAACGTCGAAGCTGGGAGTCCTGCCAATACTCAGGACGCATATACTCGCATTCGTGGCGACGAGGTTCCTGACTAGCGAAGAGTCGATAGCAGACTTCATGGCCAGCACGTTCTACGGATACCAGTATTCAGACCAGACGCGGCTGAAGCAGATAGTACGGGAGGTGCTGAAGGAGCTCGGTGACTGGGGTTTTATCGAATCGAAGGGAAGCATATACAACGCCACCAGGATAGGGCACAGGGTAAGCGAGCTCTATATAGACCCGCTTTCGGCAAAATGGATCATAGATTCGATACCGAGGCTTACGGACGATCTGTCCATACTCTTCATGGTGTGCAACACAATGGAGATGAGACCGTATGTCAGGGCCACTCCGGAGGCTGAGGAGAGGTATTTCGAGTACCAGTCTCTTGCTGACAACAGCATTGCCAGGTACGATGACAACGATTTCATGTTCTACGACCCGGTGAAACCGTTCAGCACTGCACTCATGCTCAACGACTGGATAAGCGAGAAGGTGGAGAGGGAGGTCATGAAGGACTACAGGACGACGCCTGGTGCGCTCTTCACCAAGGTCACGAATGCGGACTGGCTGCTCTATGCCAGCATGGAGCTCGCAAAGCTCTCGAGGTTCAACCCTGTGAAGCTTCTTGAGATGAGGATAAGGATAAAGTATGGGATAAGGAAAGAGCTTATGGACCTTATAAGGCTGGAGCAGGTGGGAAGGGTGAGGGCGAGGATGATGTACAACAACGGGATAAAGAAGGCATACGACATAAGGAAGCCGGAGTCTCAGGAGCGCATCAGGGCGATGTTCGGCAGCGACGTGGCAAAAAAGATAATCTCGCAGGTGGTTGGGGCGGATGAAGAGGGCAAAGGGCCGGCTGGACGTGCCTGAAGACGGTTTTTGTATACGCAAAACCGGACGGCAGATAAAAAGGACCAAGGGAAAGTATTATAAAAATGATTCGCGCATGAATATGCAGTCGTTAAAGGCGACTAGTGAATTAACATGGGAGTTTTTGACAAGCTTGGCCAGGCGTTTGGCTCGAACAAAGAGATAAATATAGAGGAATACATGAATTCCGTGGAGATGGAGAATGTCGACTTGCTGCACGAGCCTGCGGACATGTACGTAAAGCCGGTTTCCATATCCAGCGAGGATGAAGTAAGGGCGATACAGGACGAGATATCCAAGAAGAACATAATCCTCCTTGATGTGAGCGAACTGAACAAGAGGCCCACTACGCTCAAGAATGTCGTGACTGCGCTGAAGGCTTACGTCGAGAAGCTGAACGGGGACATCGGCCAGATAGACGCCACAAGGATACTCATAACGCCTGCAAAAGTGAAGATAATAAAGAGGAAGAAGCAGTAGCCTCCTAATCTGGAATAGGAAGCCCGCATCCCATGGCCTGGTAGCTTAGTTTACTTGAGGGCGGATATCAGGGCGTGTATCTCCTGCCTGTTCGGCTGGGAGGTGTACACCAGGCGCCTGAAGATGTTCCTTACGGCCTTCTTGTTCCTTATCCTTTTCTTTTCAACAGTGTCATTGAATATCCTGAAGAGATGCTCGAGCTCGTCCCTGTCGGCCCTCCTCGCTGAAGCATCGTCGTATACAGGCTTGAAGTTCTTGGAGTTAAGCAGGTAGAGCATTATTCCAAGGGCGTGAGAGATGTTGAGCACTGGATATTCAGGGTTTGTGCCTATGTAAGCCACCATGTCGCACCTCTCTATCTCGTCCTTCTTCAGGCCTGTGTCATCCCTGCCTATTAGTATTGCAGCAATCTTGTCTCCTTTCATCTTCTGAAGCCTCTCTATGGCCTTGTCAACCATATAGACATCCTTGAAGCTCACCCTGGCCTTCCTCCATATCCCCGTTGTACCTATCACCACGTCGCATCCGGCTACCGCCTGCTCAAGGCTCTTGTATACCTTTGCGTTCAGGAGAAGATCCTTCGCGTGCTTTGAGAACATTATGGCCCTTCCTCCGATCTTGGTCCTCGGATTTACCAGGAAGAGCCTCCTGACACCGAAGTTCTTTGATACCCTTGCTATATAGCCTAGGTTTATCTGGTACCTCGGCTCTACTATTATTATCTTGAACCTCATGGTGCTTCCTCAGGCTATCGCCAGCATTACTATGACTGCCAGGCTGTTCACCAGTATGTGCGCGATTATGCCAGGGTATATCGACCTGGTCTTCTTGAAGACATATCCTGCCAGGGTGCCGAACGTGAATGCGGCTATTACCTCTATACCGAATGTGGAATAGTACGTATAATGCGCGAACCCGAAGATCAGCGAGCTTGCCAGGATGCCTATCCTCGGAACAAGGAAGCCCCTGAAGAAGATCTCCTCGTTTATGGGCTCTATTATTGCCGAGTAGATGTAGAACCACAGCGGCGCGCCTGCAAGCACTGCGCTCACGTTGGTGTTTATCTGCGTGTTGGTCGCCTGCCCTATCAGCCCCACAGCCATCTCGAATATGAATATTGCAATGAAGATTGCGAGGCCGAGCCACACCAGCCTCACCTTGCCGGTTCTCTTGGCGCCCTTCTTCTGGGAGAACCCGAGGCCCTGCACAGCCTTTCTGAAGCTCAGCCTCTTGAACAGCAACAGGTATAATATCACTGCTATGGACAATGAGAGCAGGCTTGCCACGTCTGACAGGAACCTGGAATTGTTGTATCCAAGATAGCCTGACTGGTAGATCAGGGCGACGAGCAGGTTAAGGGCGAATCCCACCACCAGGTATATGAATACCAGGATTGCGGCTGATATCAGGCTGTCAGCTAGGCTCTTCTTCCCGGCTGGCTTGGGCATTCACTGACCTTTGCTCTTCCACTCGGTGTAGGCACACCTTCCGCACGAGTATCTGTCTTTGTGCGTTGCCATCTTGGCTCCGCATTTTGAGCAGAACTTGGTCCCTGGAACGTACCTGAAACCTGGCTGCTTCTTTTTCTTCTCCTCTTTTTTGTCTTCTGCCATCTATTGCACCTTATGTAGCCGTTGCTCCGCTCTTCGCCTCCTTGGTAGCGCCCTTCTTGCCCCTCTTCTTGAAGAGCTTGTCCATTATCTCCCTGCTTGAATAGGAATAGGCAGTTATGTCGCTTGCCATCAGCCCGTATTGCTGCTTTATCTCCCTTATCTCCACAAGGTCCGGGTCCATGCTGAGCTTCTTGCACACCTCTTCCTTCACCTCGGCCTTGGTGGGCGTCTTGTCAGAGTATACTGCATACGCCCTTATCTCCCTCCTCCCTAGGAGCTTGTTCTCATAATCGTTGGTTATCTTCAGTTCCATCTAATTACCTCCGCTCATCACTCTTGATATTATCCTCCTGTTCATGCTCTCCATGATCTCTACCTCGGATCCCTGCTTCAGCGAGCCTTTAAGCTCCTCGGGCATCGGGACTTCGTACGTATCGTACGTATCGAGGTCCATCACCTGCACAAGGTTTTCTGTGATCGACACAACCTGGGCCTTCTTCTTGCTTATCACAGGCACCTCTATGTCTGCAGAGCTCGGCTTAAGGAGCGTCTTCTTCGAACCGTCGAAGATCCCAACAGCCGTTATCCTCATCTTCGCGGCGCCGTGCTTGCCAGGCGATGACGTATCTATCTCAACCACCCTGCAAGGCACTCCGTCTATCAGCAGGAACCTCCCGGGCTTCAGGTCCTTCATTGATCCGTAAGTTATATCGTCTGGCACCTAATCACTCTTAGTTCATAAATATTGAAAGTTAAAAAGCTTTTGCTATCCGCAAAAAAGAAGCTAGTGCATAGGGAAGAATGGATAGGGAGCCTGTCCGGCCCCTAGATTCAATATATCCTGCCTATGGTCTCTACGCTCAGCGCGGAGACTGCCTCCTCGGTGTTCCTCTTTTCGCCGAACTTGGCCTTGACTCCAGTCACTACTGACATGACATGGATCTCGTCCCTCAGCTCTGGAGCCATCCTGGCCCCGAAGATCACATTGGCATTTCCGGCAAGGCCGTCCGTTACGCCTTCGCCTATCTCTGTAGCCTCGCTTATGGTCAGATTTGATCCTCCGACCACGTGTATCAATCCGCCCTTGGCCCCGTCATAGTCAACGCTGAGCAGCGGATGCGACCTTGTGGACTTGATTGCCTGTGCCACCCTGTCAGTGCCCCTCCCGTATCCGAGGCTTATCACCGCCGTTCCAGTATTCCTCACGACGTTCTTAAGGTCTGCGAAGTCCAGGTTGATCAGGCTAGGTAGGGTTATCGTGTCCGCTATGCCCTTAACGGCATTGCCTGTAACATTGTCAACAACCTCAAACGCCTTTTCTATCGGAAGGTTAGGCACGTATGACAGCAGCTTGTCGTTCTCTATCACTATCGTGCAGTCTGCTTCCTTGTTCAGCTGCTCAAGGCCCCAGTCTGCCTTGAACCTCCTGCTCCTTTCAAGCGAGAATGGGTATGTCACTGTGGCGATCACTGTAGCCCCTGTTTCCATTGCAATCCTTGCAACTGTCGGAGCCGCGCCTGTACCTGTGCCTCCACCCATGCCTGCCGCCAGGAAGATCAGATTGTATCCGCCGAGAAGCTCCTCTATCTCGCCCCTGCTGATGTCTGCGCATTTTGCAGCCACTTCGGGAAATCCTCCTGCGCCAAGCCCGTTGGTTATGTTCTTGCCTATCAATAGCTTCTTGTGGGCCTTTATCATGTTGAGATGCCCTATGTCAGTATTGATAGCTATCGTATCCGCGCTCTTTATGCCATAGTTGAACAGCCTGTTAACTAGGTTGCTCCCTTGCCCTCCGACACCCACCACCGCTACTTTCGGGGTGAATGCATCGTAATCAAACTGGTCTGCCATCATATTCACCAAATATCAAACAACAGGCCCTCATATCATGTCGAGCCCGCCGTATTTGACCTGCTGCGGCTCATCGGAGAATTTTCCGACTATGCTCGCGCCCTTGACTCCGGTGACTATGGCCACTATCTCCAGCTGGCCTTCATACCCTGGTATGATCCTGGCGCCCCATTTCACGTTGGCCTTTGGATCCATCCTCTCGGTTATGATCTCTCCGGCCTTTATGGCGTCGCCCAGGCTAAGGTCTGATGCGCCTGATATGTGTATGAGGGCACCCTTCGCATTCTCGAAGTCAACATCAAGAAGCTTGTTCTTCAGTACGGAATCGGCAGCAGAGGTCACTTTGTCGTTTCCCTTGCCTGTTCCCACTGATATGAAGCCTACATCCCCGTTTCCCATTATTGACCTTACATCTGCGAAGTCTATGTTGATCAGGCTCGGCTGAGTTATGGTCCAGACAAGTCCGCCTATCGCCTTTGCGAGTATGTCATCCGCAACTGCGAAAGCCTCGTTCATTGGCAGGTTTGGCACAAGCTTCACCAGCCTGTTGTTGTCAAGGAGTATCACGCTGTCGCTGAACTTCCTGAGCTTCTGTATGCCTTCCTCTGCCTTTACCTTCCTCACTCTCTCAAGATCGAATGGATAGGTTACCATTGCGACCACTATTGCGCCCTGTTCCTTCGCGATCTGCGCGATTACAGGTATTGCGCCTGTTCCTGTGCCTCCGCCCATGCCTGCGCAAAGAAATACAAGCTGTGCGCCTCCCAGAATCTCCTCAAGCACCTGCCTGTCGGCCTCTGCGGCCTTTGCGCCTACTTCAGGAGCTCCGCCTGCACCCAGTCCTCTTGTAAGCGCCTTTCCAATAAGCACTTTTTTGATCCTGTCGTCGACTATTTTGAAGTGTGTAACATCAGTGTTCACAGCAACAAGCTCGGTTCCCTTGACTCCTACCTTGAGAAGCCTGTTGATTGTGTTGTTCCCTCCTCCTCCAACCCCGATTGTGACTATCTTTATTTGTGGAGCGCCGCTCGCGCTCTCCTCGCTTGTACTCGAAAAGTCTGTGCCGAATTCTACCATGTGATCGCCGATTAGATAATACTCAGGTATATATTTAAATATCTTATGTTGTGTTTTTAGTAGAGGAACAGCTTAGCTGCAGATATAAGAATAGATACTTAAGTAAAGGATGAATTGTGGAACTACATCAAAAGGTAGTGGAAGATAAAGCCAAATTATAGAAATCTATGCATGCATATATGATTATGCGCAGTCAAAGAAAGCAGGAGCTTGTCAGGAGGCTTGCAAAGTACAATATGACCGATTTTCAGACGGCAGTTCTTCGCGAAACGCTTGACATACCCAGGGGGAAAACGATGACCTACAAGCAGATTGCGGCTGCTATAGGGCACCCAAAAGCATACAGGGCGGTGGGAAGCGCGCTTAAGGCAAATCCTCTTGCTCCGGCAATACCATGCCATAGGGTGATAAGGAGCAACGGGGAACTGGGCAGATATTCTG
This sequence comes from Microcaldota archaeon, assembly GCA_021803945.1. Classification (GTDB taxonomy): domain Archaea; phylum Micrarchaeota; class Micrarchaeia; order Micrarchaeales; family CABMGC01; genus JAJZNA01. The sequence goes on along the minus strand of JAJZKW010000002.1, from coordinate 22,488 downwards.
CACCCGGAGGGACGAAGAAAAAGATGCAGATGCTCAGGAAGGAGGGCGCGATCTAGACTTTTCTTGCAAAGACCTCTACCCAATCCCCTCCGAAGCCTTCAGTGACATAGCCGTCCACCATCTTTAGTCCGTTTTTATCGAGGAGCTTTTCGAGCTCTTCGAGCCTGTATGAAAAGAACTGCCTGCCGTCCTCATTGATCTCATGCGCATCTTTTCCAGGCCCATTTATCACGCTGAGGTATACTATTCCGCCCCGTTTTAGTACCCTTGCCATCTCCTTGACTGCAGTCTCTGCCTGATCCTTTGGAAGATGATGGAGGGAGGCATTGGCCCAGACCGCATCGAACGAACCATTCTTAAACCCTAGCCTGCGCATATCCATCTCCCTGAAATCGGCTTCTGGCACCATCCTTCTTGCCTGGGCCAGCATGCCTGCAGAGTATTCTATACCGACAACCTTGTAGCCGTTGTCGGAAAAATATTTCACATCCCTCCCCGGTCCGCATCCGATATCAAGTATGAGCGATCCCTTGCTGCAGAGGGATTTGAATTTGTCATACTGTTTGCTCATCAGTGAGAAATCGAAGAACGTTCTGGCATATTCTGCTGCAATCCTGTCGTACGCGGCCTTTGTCCTATCCTGGACTTTGTGCATAAGATCAATCAGTTACCTTTACCTTCTTCTGCATATTATACATTTCGGCTATCTCCTTTGTAGTTGTAGCGTCCTCTGCTCCCTTATCCTCCCTGACTCCGTCGCTTACGAGCCTGGGGAATCTCAGCGCGAATCCAGGCTCGTCTGGCTTTCCTTCGGGTTTTCCGCAGGTGTGCGTGGGCGATCTCGTTATCTCGTCTGCGCGCACTGTCACAACATATTTCGGCTCGACCCAGAAGTGTGGCTCTATAAGCGCGTCGACCCTTGCCGGCCTCCTGGCAACCTTTATCTTCCTGAGAATGCTGCCGAGGGTCTCCATCTGCTTCTCTGAGAATCCCGTGCCTATCCTGGTTATCGTTTCGAAGACGTCCCTATTCTCGTTGTATGTGCCTGCCAGCAGGCCGCCGAACCCGAATTCGGTGCGCTGCCCCTTCCCTAGGTAATATCCGAGTATTACGAGGTCAACGGTATCTGAGAGCTCGCCCTTGTAGCTTCTCTTTAGCTTTATCCAGCTGAATTTCCTCGCGCCTGCGATGTATGGTGCATGAAGGTCCTTGGCAACTATCCCTTCAAGGCCGCTCTCTACGGCCTCCTCGAAGTATTTGTCTATCTGCCTTGGGGTAGTCGCGATTATCCTGTCCGAGAATCTTATTGTGCCGTCCCCCTTTATTATCGACTCTAGCTTCTCCCTTCTCTCTTCGTATGGCTTCCCGAGATAGTCCTCCCCATCGAGGTACATCAGGTCGAACGCAAAGAGATGGAGCGGGAAGGCTGCGCTCTTTTCGGCTATATCGTGCTTCCTCTTTCGCTGTATGGTTTCCTGGAATGGCCTGAACTCTCCTGTTGTGTCGTCATATGCAAGCGCCTCGCCCTCCAGTATCGCCTCTGCTGCCCTTACCTCCAGCAGTGCGGCTTTTGCAAGGTCGGGGAACATCTCTGTTGTCTTTTCAAGGTTCCTTGAGAACATCTCCACCTTCTTTTTCTTCCTGTCGATGTGAACCTGTACCCTGAATCCGTCATACTTTGACTCTATCGCGCATTTCCCGCCCATCCTCTCCAGTATCGCATCAGCTGTAGGCAACCTCTCTGCCAGTGCTGGTCTTATCGGACTGAAAAGCGAAACTTTGAGACGCTCTATCCCTGGAATTCCCTTTTCGCTGAGCGTCTGCCCGACCCTCCCCAAGTCATTGCAGATGTTGTAGGCGTTCTCCAGCTTCGGTTTTGCGTTCCTGTCGCCGGTATATGCCTTTGATAGAGACTCTAGTATGGTTGCATCACCAGCACCCAGCCTGAGCGTGCCTAGGGCGAATCTTGTCATGTACCTGGCCTCCAGCGGAGATGCTGATGCCAGGAGCTCGACTAGCATCTTTATCTTTGACTCCTGGCTGCCATGGCCAGATGTGCCTGCAATCTTAAGCATGGATTCGAAGACGTAGTTGACCTCAAGTTCCTTCCTGGACAGAGTCCTGAGCTTTCCCTTCTTTATGAATTCCTCTGCAGTAAGACCCATATCCCCGGTCTTCCTGAAGCTTGCAATGGAGTCCTCCTTTGAGTATCCACTAGCCATTGCTATAGCGGCCTCAGTGAACTTCTCGGCCATGCCAATCTGCACGCCCTCGAATGACGGTGCCAACACTCCCTGCGTCATGTATATAAGGTTCTTAATCTCATCGGGCCTTGCCTTTGAGAAGAGCTCGGAGAGTATGTCAACCATAGCCAGCCTTGAGGAAGTATTCTCAAGCCTTTCATAATACCTTGAAACTTCATCGAACAGCATAGGCAGCGCCCGTTACATTTTAATGACGCATGAAAGGTATATATTCGTATTTTAGCCTCTTGGTCCGCAGAACGGCCTTACTTTTAGTCTTTTATAGTTTTATATCGCAATAATTTCATGGAATACGCCGGACTGGACATCCTGACCAATGACAATGTCTACATTCCGGCTGAGGACTCCTTCCTTGCGGCCGATATGATCAGAGAGGAGCTTGACAGTATGGAAGGCGGAGTGGAAGTTCTCGAAATCGGGTGCGGGAGCGGCATCCTCGGACTCGTTGCTGCATCTAACGCAAACGTGAAACGTGTTGTCTTCGCTGACATAAATGACGATGCGCTTGAACTGTGCAAGGAAAATATACGGAGGAATTCAGATAGGATATCTGCTGAATGTGAAGTCGTGAAGAGCGACCTGTTCTCGAACGTGGAAGGCATGTTCGATATGATAATATTCAATGCGCCTTATCTACCGGACGGGGACGATATGAAGCTATCCGAGGCCTGGTACGGAGGGGAAAAGGGAATCGAGGTATCTGAGAAGTTCATAGATAGCGCAACGGATTTCCTGAAGGCATATGGAAAGATAATACTTGTAGTAAGCTCCCTTGGAGACCTTGAAAAGCTCAGGGGCACAATAAACCTGCGCGGACTGTCAGTGGAAAGGGAGCAGAAGGTGCATGTCGACTTCGAAGACATAATAGCCCTTGTGCTAGGCAAGCATGAATATTACGGCTCGTAAGCTTTGCGCTTTGATCCTTTATGCTACTCTTTCCCGTCGAGCCTGAGGACTTTCTTCACCTTCGTTATAGCATCAATCGCCTTGTCAACCTCCTCTTTATTGTTATATAGATAGAAGCTCATCCTAGATACTGCCGGTTCTCCCACGACCTGCGTGACAAGTGGCATGGCGCAGTGGTGCCCTGCGCGTATGGCTATTCCCTCGCTGTTGAATATCTGAGCGACATCATGGGGATGCGCCCCTGCGATCTTGAAGGATATGACTCCGACTCGCCTTTCCGGTTCGCCCATCCCCGGGCCGAAGACGCTCACTCCTGGTACCTCGCTTAACCTCTTCATGGCGTACTTCGTTATATCGATCTCGTGCTGCCTGATCCTTTGCATACCTGTCTTGTTGAGGTATTCTATTGCGGCTCCGAAGCCTATTGCGCCTTCGATGTTCGGTGTGCCTGACTCGAACTTCCATGGAAGCTCGTTCCAGACTGCGGAATCGAACGTGACTGACCTTATCATGTCGCTGCCTACTATCGCAGGAGTTATCTGCTCCAGGAGCGCAGCCTTCCCGTAAAGTATCCCGATTCCCGATGGCCCAAGCATCTTATGGCTTGAGAACGCGGCGAAGTCGCAGTCCATGTCCCTTACGTCCAGGGCCATGTGGGGCGAGGTCTGCGCGCAGTCCACAAGGACCGTTGCTCCGGCTTCGTGCGCTAGCCTTGCCATCTTCTTTGCATCGTTTATTGTACCCAGGACATTCGATGCGTTTGTGAACGCGACCATCTTGGGCCTTGATTCGAGTTTCCTCTTGAAGTCTTCCATGTCTATATACGAGCCGGCTTCGAGGCCGACGTGGTCCAGGACGGCCTTCTTCCTCTTTGCAAGCTCCAGCCAGGGCACTATGTTGCTGTGATGCTCCATGTCAGTTATGAGTATGCGGTCTCCTGCAGATATGCCGGATTCGCCCCAGGATAGCGATACTATGTTTATTGCGTCTGTAGCGTTCCTGCAGTATATTATCTCCCTGTACGATTCGGCGTTTATGAACTTTGCCGCCAGCTCCTTCGACCTCTCGTACTCCTCTGTCGATTTTATCGAGAGTTCGTATAGCCCCCTGTGTATGTTTGCATTGTAATTCTTGTAGTAGTAGTCCACTGCCTCTATTACGGAGCTGGGCTTCTGAGAGGTTGCTGCGCTGTCGAGGTAGATGAGAGGTTTGCCGTTTACCTTGGTGCCGAGTATCGGAAAGTCCTTTCTTATGGAGTCTACATCAAGGGCGTCCATTCATTCATCTTTTGTGTACCCTTCCTTCTCTATGTCCGCTATTATCTCCTTCCCTCCCGACCTTGCTATTCTGCCGTCTGTCATCACGTGTATGAACTGTGGGTCCATGTAGTTCAATATCCTGCTATAGTGTGTTATCAGGAGTATGGAGGCGCCGGTCTTCTTCCTGAATTCGTTTATGTTCTCCGCTACAACCCTTACTGCATCTATGTCAAGGCCTGAATCAGGCTCATCGAGTATCGCGAGCTTTGGCTTGAGCACTGACATCTGAAGTATCTCCATCTTCTTCTTCTCCCCTCCTGAGAACCCATAGTTAAGAGATCTGCCAACGAGGTCCTCCCTGAGCCTAAGGCTCTCTGAATTCTGCTTTATCTCAGTCATGAATTCCTTGTAGGTGATCTTTTCCTTCCCGAGCGCGCCCCTTGCCGAATTCAGGAATCCTACTATCCCTAGGCCCTCTATCTCCACTGGAGTCTGGAACTCCAGGAATATGCCCAGCTTCGCCCTCTCGTTCACAGGCATGTCGTTTATCCTGTTTCCATCGACAAGTATCTCTCCGTTTGTTATCTTTGTGTTAGGATGGCCCATTATCGCCTTTGCCAGCGTGGTCTTCCCTGAACCGTTTGGGCCCATTATGACATGCATCTCTCCGGCCCCCACCTTCAGGCTGAGGCCCTTCAGCACGCTCCTCTGCTCTACTTCTGCGCTCAGGTCTTTTATCTCAAGTATCATGCACTCACCTGTTTCCCCACACTCCGCTTGTCGTGACGTCCGGCATTGCTCCAGGAATGCCGCCATCCAGCTTGTTGAGCATGACCGACATCGTGACTGCGCTGGCAACCCCTTCCTTCATGTTGTATATGTATTTAGCAATGAATGCTGATATAAACATTTTCCTCGCCGCGTTCTCTTCTAACCCCCTTGACATCAGGTAGAAGAGAGCCTCCTTGTCCATTGGCGCGGTGGCTGCCGAATGCGTTGCCTTTACCTCATTGCTGTAGTCTATCGACATGTCAGGTAGCGCGTCTATGTGCGCCTCCTTGCTTAGCAGTATCCCGCGTTCGGTGATCTTTGAGAGGCATCCCTTCGCCCCTTTCTCCACCTTCGCGAATCCCTTCAGCATGCATTGGGATGAATCCGACAGCACAGCCCCCGATTCAAGCCTCGCGATGCTGTACGGCTTTGTATTTACTATGAACGTGCCGAGATCGAATTTCTGGTCCATTGCCCCCAAGGCGAATTCGCTTATGTCAACCTGGCTGTTGATCCCGTTAGAATCCGCATGTCCTTTTGTCTTTACCAGAGCCCCGCCGCTGTACATGAAATTTGCGCGTAGTATTGCATCATCTCCTGCCACAGCCTTGCACAGGTTAAGTATGCGCGTACTACGGTTCTCGTTATGCAACACGTTCAGCTCGACCTCTGAGTTCTTGTCTGCTGATATCTCGTGCAGGACGCTTACCAGCGAACCCGAGCCGTTGGCGGAGATGAAAAGCTCGAACACCTCGATTTTTGAGCTGTTGCTGGCTTTTACCAGCACCTGCGCAGGGAGGTTTCCGCTGTTTACGAATAGGAGGTTCAGTTTCATGCGCGCTCCGTCTCCTGCATCTATAGATATGAAATACCTTGAATTTGCGTTTGCGAATGCCGCAAACTTGTCCTCGCTGCTCTTGAAGAGCTTGTTCTCAAGCATGCTCACGTCGGCCTTGTCTCCTGCGCTGATCCTGATGTGTGGATTGAAGCTCTTCGCCCAGTTGCCCGATATCACTGCATCGAACTTTATCCTTGTCTTTTCCGCAATGTCCCTTGAGAGCCCTTCGATATCCGACTCGAGCATGCTGCTAGGCTGCGCCTCCTGGCCCATCTCTGTGAGTGGCATGCTTACTGCATACTTCTTGTATATCTCGTTCGATTCCGCGGGAAGCAACTCATAATTGCGGATAGCATCGTCTACAAACTCTTTGTATGAAATCATCGAAATACCTGGAGAGGTTAGCCTACTCCTTTGCTCGTGTCTATCTTGATAAGCCTCTTGAGCTCAAGCGAATATTCGACAGGGAGGACCTTCGTAAGGTCGTCTATGAATCCTAGCACTATCATTGCGGTGGCGTCGTCCTCGTTCAGGCCTCTTGACATAAGGTAGAATATCTCGTCGTCGCTTATCTTTCCTACCTTTGCCTCGTGGCTTATGACTGCGTCGCTCCTGTTTATCTGGTTGTATGGGAAGGTATTGGTCTTCGCGTCCTCATCTAGCAGGAGCGCATCGCATGACACGTGCGACTTCACGTTTTCGGCATTCTTTGCCACATGAAGCAGCCCCCTGAATGTCGTTACTCCGCTTCCCTTCGACACACTCTTAGATATTATCTTTGAGGTGGTGTTCGGGGCGAGATGGTATATCTTGCCTCCTGAATCCTGTATCTGACCGTCTCCGGCGATCGCTATTGAAAGCACCTCTCCCCTGGCGCCTTCGCCGTTGAGGAATATGCTGGGGTACTTCATGTTTATCTTGCTGCCTATATTTGCGTCGATCCACTCCACCCGTGCGTTCTTTGATACGTGTGCGCGCTGCGTGACGAGGTTGTATACGTTTTTGGACCAGTTCTGTATCGTCACGTACCTTATGTGGGCGCCTTCAAGCGCAACGAGCTCCACCACTGCAGAATGGAGGGAGTTGGAAGCGTACACTAAGGCAGTGCATCCCTCGAGATAAACCACCTCGGCGCCTTCATCTGCGATTATAAGCGTCCTCTCGAACTGCCCGGAGTTCTTGGCATTGATTCTGAAATAAGCATTAAGCGGCATCGGCACCTTCACGCCCTTAGGCACGTATATGAAAGACCCTCCAGACCATGTCGCAGTGTTGAGTGCAGCGAACTTGTTGTCAGTAGGAGGTATTATGGTGCCCCAGTACTTCTTCATCAGCTCGGGATACTTCTTCACCGCAGTGTCAGTATCTGTGAATACCACTCCAAGTTTCTCCAGCTCTGCGTTTATGTGCGAGTACACCACTGAACTGTCGAACTGCGCTTCGGCTCCTGCAAAGAATTTCCTCTCAGCTTCTGGGACACCGAGCTTGTCGAAAGTCTGCTTTATGTCATCTGGCACGTTCTCCCACTTGCTCGACTCCTCATTCGCCTTCGGGCTCATGTAGTAGTAGAAATCATCGAACTTTATATCGCTCAGGTCGGCTCCCCACGACGGCATCGGCTTGCTTAAGAATACCTTCAGCCCTGTAAGCCTCTTTTCAAGCATCCATTCCGGTTCGCCCTTTATCCTCGAAATACTCCTTACGACTTCCTCTGAAAGCCCTTTGGGGAACTCGTCGTATGAGATATCCTGGTAGAACCCGTATTTCTCGGCGTATTCCTTCCTTTCAACTACCTCTTCAAGTCCTTCGTTTACCATCAACTCACTTATGCCTTGGCCGTTTCATCGCTGAACGGCGAGAACTTGCAGCCGAAGCTGTTTACTGAATGGCACAGGGAGCATATGCAGCTCTTTAGCACCTTCTGGTCTCCCTTGGCAATGTAAGACAGATACCTGTCCATGCAGCCTGCATCGAGCTCACGAGAGACCCTCTCAACCGTCTTTGAATACTTTCCGTTGAGGTATTTGCTAACCGCAGCCTGGGCGACGCCCATTACAGCGGCTATATTCGTCTCCGACATGTTGTATTTCTCCTTTAGCTGCTTCGCTATCAGCAGCCTTGCAGCAGGCACTATCTCCTTCGAAGCCCTTTGGTACCCGTTTGCCATGAATATCAGCTAAGATTATAACAGAGTTATAAAACATAATATGTATTTATAGCTATCTGAAATGGAATTGTATTTCCATAAATCATTCGCAGTATTAGAGAAGCTGGCTGACTTGTGCCTGCGGTCTTGTCGTTTTTCCTATATGCCGTACTTTTTCCTTATCTTCTGCACTTTTGGCCCTATGACCAGCATGCAGTAAGGCTGCAACGGATTGCTCTTGTAGTAGTCTTTGTGGTAGTCCTCGGACGGATAGAAGGCGCCCAGCATCTTTACTTCAGTGACTATCGGCTTCTCATAGCGCTCCTGTATCCGGACTATAAACTTCTCAGCTTCATCCCTCTGGCTGTCCGAAGTGCAGAGTATTATAGACCTGTACTGCGACCCGACATCAGCTTCCTGCCTGTTCAGGGAGGTAGGGTCGTGCATGCTGAAGAAGACGTCGAGAAGCTTCTCAAGAGGCGCTATGGCAGGATTGTATTCTATTTCAAGGACCTCTGCATGTCCTGTGGTTCCAGAGCACACCTCTTCGTAAGTAGGGTTTTTCTTCGTTCCTCCAGAGTATCCTGGGGTTGTGCGTACTACCCCATCAAACATCGAGAAGACTGCCTCTGTGCACCAGAAGCATCCGCCTCCAAAGACAATGGTCTCGGTTTTTGGCTTGGGCATGCTATTTCCCTTTGGGTATGAACTTGAGAGATACTGAGTTCACGCAATGCCGCGTGTTTTTTGCAGTCATACCTTCACCGAGGAAGACGTGGCCCAGATGGGCTCCGCACCTTGCGCACTGTATCTCTGTCCTTAAACCGTCTTTATCAGGAACCCTTTTGACTGCGCCCCTCACCTCCTGATCAAAGCTCGGCCATCCACACCTTGCGTCAAACTTGTCTCCAGAATTGTACAGATGGGACCCGCACCTCCTGCATACGTATGCCCCTTCCTTGAAAAATGTGTCGTACTCTCCGCTGAAAGGGCGTTCTGTGCCCTTGCGGATTATGACATCTTCTTCTTCGTCAGTAAGTTCATTGAATTCCATGGATTGCCACAAATCAAAGTAAATTACCCTTTTTTGGTAGGGAAGCGTATATGCTATTTATAAACTCCTTTTGCTGACGGCTCCATTCCTTGTTAGTCTTACTCTTTAGGAATTTTGCATATAAATCCATAAATTTTAGGTTCTGTTCGAAATTCTCCTTTTTAATATCCCTAAGTTCCTTAAGGAATCTACGTCTATCCATTAAACTCGCCTGGCTTTAGTCTCAGTATTCTTTCTGCTACATTCATGTTTACTCCAAGCAGCTTTATATATTGATATAATTTCTTCTTGTCAAGGTAGTTTTCAAAGGTATTGTACAGATGCTTTGAGTCAAGATAATCCTTCTCGCTGCCTAGAAAGAGCTTGAACGCTATCTGCAGCTCAATTTCAGATGTGTTTATCTCAAAATTGCTGAATTTAACCTTAATTTTGTTCTTCATGGTCAGTCTATCTATCTCTCTTTTAGGCAACTTCAATTCAAAATTGGGTATAAACTCTCCATTCTCAGCAATGCGCAGGGCTATCCCTTCCTTAAGGAATTCGTATCCTTCTTCCTTGTTCTCGGCATTTATTATATAAAAATTATTTTTAGAAATGCGGTCATAGAAAGCGTAGAACTCTTCTTTGCCTACGCGGATAAACATGTCTACATCTTCAGTTGCCCTAGATCTACCAAACAGTATGGCTACATACCCGCTTATTATCACATATTCGAAATCGATAAGATTAACAAGCTTAATTACTTTCTTGTCCAACGAATTTAGCTCCTTGTCCTTCAGTATGATATCCTTTCCACTAAATTCAAGTTCCATTTAATCAGATATATTATTATCCTTTAGACTTAAATATTCTTGTAGGTGAATGACGACAATCTGTTTGCACTCTTAGTAAAATGTTCTTAAAGAGAGTTTTGGCCCTCAGGGTATTACGTCCTTTTGGTGCTTTGCACTATTATAGATTTATGGAATTTATCAGAGTTAGGAGAAAGTTAATAGCCTCGAGAGGGGATCGAACCCCCGACCTCTTGTTTACGAAACAAGCGCTCTACCACTGAGCTAACGAGGCCTAAGTAATCTATAAATAGATGTGCCAAAGATATAAAGTTAAGCTTAAATTGGTCTTATGACAGATAACCAAACCCAGCATGATCCCAACGTAAATGCTGGTCAGGACAATCCGGGCAAGGCAGCTGATGCTACAGGTATGGGCGGAGACCTTGGCCAGGATGATGGAGAGGAGACAGCGGAAACAGCGAAGCAGGAACCAGCTAATCAGATCCAAGTCAACCAGGGAGGAGCGGAGACTGCAGCTAAGCAACCGCCTGCTCGCCCAAGCAAGGGCATTGCGATCGATAGGCAAGAGTTGATTGAAAGATATGGAGGGTCGATTAAGATAATTGCAGGAGTTATTGTAGTGCTGATAATAGCCTGGATGGCCTATTCGTTCATCAGCAGCATGCCTGCTCCTCCAATAAGAATAAATACCACTGGGCTTCCGGCCTTTGCGATAAATTCATGCACTACAATATCAAAGCCGGGGAGCTATTACCTGGCAAACAATGTAACTGCGCCTGTTGGAGGAGGAACATGCATGAAGATAGGGTCCAGCGGAGTGGTTCTTGACGGAAAGGGACATGCTATAGCCGGGTCTGGCCCATTTACAGTAAATGGGCCCGTATCGTATGGGGTCGAAGTCAGCTCCGAGCCGAATGTCAGCATAACAAACCTTGTAGTATCCGCATTCTCTTATGGCATATACCTGAATGCATCCAACAATGACACAGTATTTAACGTCACCTCAAAGAACGCCACACGGTCCGGGATCTACCTCTACGAATCCAGCCGCAACCACATATACAATGATTATATTAGGAGCGCAGGGGGCGTATCGGGCGCCATAAACGTGACTGGAGGAGGGAACAATACATTGTCCAGGGACATTGTGGAGTACAACTCCTATTACGGCATTTCGCTCATGAATTCTGTAGGCAACAGGGTGATCAAGTCGGTTATGCTTGGCAACCCTGTGGACATCGCATGCTCCGGAACATCAAGCTTCAGCGCATCTAACAGGTTCTACAATTCGTCATGCTATGTGAACAGATTCTGCAATTTTGCATACTGCTCGGCGAACAACACCCAGGCATCAGTAACAGGCGTAACACTCAGCCCTGCGATAGATTCGTGCGGCAGCATAGACACGTCAGGCACATACACCATCGGATCCGATCTCAACTTCGCAGCGTACATGAATGCATCGGAGCCAGGCGCAGGAACAGTACCATGCATACTCATCAACGCATCAAACGTGAACCTCAGGTGCGATGGATACACAATAAAGAACGCGCCTTATGGCATACTGTCGGACAACGGGGCTTACAACGTAACCATACAGGGATGCAACCTGCAGAACAACACTTATGGAATCTATCTGGTCAATGCTGTGAAATTCGGGATCGGGTCGACGATTGTGCACAACGGCAGGTACGGGATCTACATACGTTCGTCGACTGATGGAAGCCTGCTGAACTCTAGTGCATACTCGAACGTGTACGGATTCTACATAAACGGCACAACATATGCGACAGTGGGCGGATTTAACATGACAAACAACACGTACGGCATAACCCTTGACAATTCCACTGATGTGTACCTTAGGAACGGCGAAAGCTCCCTGAGCTCCAAGGTGGACCTCTTCTGTTCCACGAATACCTACAATTCGAGCTTGCTTTCTGCAACTGGGGTGAAATGCACAAGCACGGACTGCAATTGGGCAACATCATGCGCTGTCAAGGTCTTACCTAACCTGAGCGCATACCCTCTTAGGGGATGCGCCACGATAACTGCGCCAGGGCATTATTCCATAGGTGGGAAGATATTCGCTAAGGGAGCATGCTTCAAGATAGACACAAGCATGGTCGGAATAAACTGCACGGCGAACAGTTCGATAATATCTACGACTGGCATAGGCGCGGCGTTCGGCATGGACAACGTCTCGAATGTGACGGTAAACGGGTGTTCGATATCTGGATTCGGGAGCGGGCTCATGGCAAGCAATACGCGTTCTCTAAGCCTTACATCTTCTGTGATACGTTTCGTCGGCAGCGGAGTCAACATAAGCAACGGTACAGATGCATACATCTCGAACAACCTGGTGGCTAATTTCGGCACGCAGGCATACTCATTGGTAAATACCAACAGTAGTTCGCTGATCGGGAACAGGGCGAACTCTGCGCCTTCAGGATACGGTTTTGTACTGTCAGGCGCTCACAACAACAAGGTATTGAACAATACTGCAAACTTCACAGACTATGGATTTCTAATCTCAGGATCAATGCACAACACGATATACGACAATCATGTTTATTCTGGAAGCGGCTATAGCTATTCATGCTCTCCTGACTCTTCAGGAGTGTACGCGCAGTACGGCAGGATAAACTATGGGGTATCGAATGTGAACTGTGACTGGCTTGTTGAAGTATCTCCCGTCTATCTCTCGCAGGTGTGCACCCTCATAACAAGCCCTGATACAATATCACTTACGCAGGACATGGTGTACCCATATAACGACACATGCTTCGCGATACGCTCTGCGGGCAACCTTACTGCCGATGGCACTACCATAGACTGCAACGGGCACACGATATTAGCAACAAATGGGGGAAGCTTTGTATCGTCTTACAATACCAGTAGGGTGACGCTTAAGAACTGCATATTGATAGGATTCACCAATGCCGCGGTATTCAACTCGAAGGCTGCTGTGTCAGGCATCTCGATACTGAACAACACGTTTGTTGGATCGTCAAACAGCTCAATATACGTCAACAATTCAGAGTACTCCAATATCCAGGGCAACCACATAATAAATTCTTCGGATGGCATCTATCTTTACGCATACAACAGCAGCACTGTTCAGGACAACAATATATCAGGGACGGACACAGGAGTGAGCTTAAACCAGAGCCTCTCGACCAGCCTTGAAAACAACACGATAAGCAACTCGTCCTTCGGGATAAGGATAGGCAATTCACAGTTCACTTCAATAAAGGACAACATAATATCGAATTCGCTGAATGGATTCTACTGCTCGGGATCTGCGACGAGCAGTACGAGCAAGGACCTCGGAGGCAACATATGCCCGAGCGTGAATGGGTGTGCATGGATCACTTCGCCGGGATGTAGGTGAATCGTGACGCTCTGGAGCATGAAGGAGTAGGTATTAAATACCAAAAAAGAGAATGGATGCTGTATGACAAGGATAACTATTGCGGAGATAATAACCGCGCTGAAGGGATGCGTAGACCCGGAGATAGGACTGAATATAGTAGACCTTGGCCTGATCCAAGGCATAAGGATAGACGAAAGCAACAATGTAAAGGTAACGCTCACCATGACGAGCCCGATGTGCCCTGTCACAAGCGTAATACTTGCGGACGTACAGCTCAGGATAGAGCATCTTCACGACGCAGGCAACGTTGACATAGACCTCGTCTGGGATCCTGCATGGAGCCCTGAAATGATAAGCGATGAGGCAAGGATGAGTATGAACCTGTGATGTGCCTCAGGATATCAAAAATTAAAAAACTGGAAGGAAATTACTTTTTTTCCTTCTCTATCTTCTTTATTTTCTCGTCTATTCCAAGAATCTCCTTTGCAAGCGTCTTCTTGTACTCCTTGAGACCATCTATTATCTCATCGGTTGTGAAGAATTCCCTCATTTTCCCGTGTTGCATGTGGCCTCTGCCTCCGCAGCCGCACTGCCCTCCTCCGCTGTTTCCGCAGCTGCACTGCTTCTCTCCGCCACTTCCGCAGCCGCACTGCCCCTCATTCATGCTTCCGCAGGAGCACTGCTTGCCGCCTTCATTGTCGCAATTACATTGCTTATCGTTCATTTATACACCTGATATAGGATATCATATATAAGTATTTAAATATATAGGATGTCATATATGTGTGTTGGTGCTATGGGATCGTGCTACTGTGACATGAGGGGCTTCCTCTCGTTCCAGATATTATGGCTGCTTACAAAGAAGGATATGCACGGGGATGGCATAGCAGAAGAGATAAAGAAGAGAAGGGGGGAGAAGCCTAAGGCCGGCACGCTTTATCCTGCACTCAGGGATCTGAGTGAAAAAGGACTGATAACAGGCAAGAGGTCGGGCAAGCTGATAGTATACTCATTGACAAAGGATGGCAATAGGGCCCTCAGTGAGGCAAGAGCTTATTTTATCAGATCGTTCGGAGACATACTAGAAAAGAAATGACTAAGAGATTCTCTCAGGGAGTAGTGTATCCCGAAGCCCACGCGCTCGTGAATATTATGCTTGCCAAAAGCCGTAACACCTCAAACACATAGGATATGGAACAATGAAAATGTGCATCTATCTGTAAAGAAGCTTTCAGCCGTACATCGCTTCCTCGTCCGCCCTTTCATACTTGAAGAGCTCCGATTCGCTGAACCACACCTTTATCTCCTTCTCTGCTATCTCGCCATTTTCCGATACATGTACTATGTTCCTTACCGGCCTCTTCTTCTGATCAGCCATGGAGTAGCTGTCGGTGGAATACGTCCCCCTTATGGATGACGGGTCTGCCCTCCTTGGCTCCGTCCCTCCTGCAATCTTCCTTGCAGCCTCGGCTGCAGAGTTGCCCTCTAGCACGAATGCGACTACGACCCCTTTTGTAAGCTCACTGATGAGCAGCGACCTTATCCTGCGGCCTATCTCCATCTCAGTCTCCTTTGATTCGCTGCCTTTCTCCTTTGCCGACTGCTTGGCCTTCGCACCTACGCTGAGCAGCCATTCCTTGTCATCTGTATAATGCTTTCCGACTACGGTCTCTGTGGGCTTCACCATCTTAAGCCCCACGACCTTCAAGCCTGAATCCTCGAACCTCTTTATTACAGCTCCGATAAGCGCCCTTTCCACGCCGTCGGGCTTTACCAGGACAAGTGCTCTCTCCATAAATTTCGCCATCTTTAAATAGTATATGCAGATTATATAGTTAATAGAATTCTTAAAGCTTACTCGGGTGCGCGGCGATGATAAGGCAACCTATAATAACTGTGATGGGGCATGTGGACCACGGAAAAACCTCGCTCCTGGACAAGATAAGGAACACTGCGATAGCCAGCAAGGAGGCAGGAGGGATAACGCAGCATATAGGGGCTAGCGAGGTCCCGATTGAAGTGGTGAAGCGGATATGCGGCCCGCTGATCAAGAAGATGGGCGTTGAGATAACTATACCGGGGCTCCTGTTCATAGACACGCCTGGGCATGAGGCATTCACGAATCTCAGGAGGAGGGGAGGGTCCGTATCTGACCTTGCGATCTTGGTCGTGGACATAACAAAGAACCTTGAGCCGCAGACCTATGAGGCCATTGACATATTGAGGGAGTACAAGACCCCTTTCATAGTGGCAGCCAACAAGATAGACCTTATGACAGGATGGAGGCCTGCTGGCACTTCCAGTTTCCTTGAATCCTTTTCGAAGCAGAGTCCTGGAGTGAAGGAGGAGCTTGAGGCTAAGCTGTACATGCTCGTTGGAAAGCTCAGCGAGGCAGGGTTCTCGAGCGAGAGGTTCGACAGGGTCACAGACGTGACAAAGGAGCTCTCGATAATGCCGATAAGCGCGAAGACTGGGGAAGGGATTGCTGAGCTTCTGATGTATGTCGCAGGGCTTTCCCAGAAGTTCCTCGGGAAGCGGCTGGACATCGACACCGGCGAACCTGGAGTCGGGAGCATAATAGAGAAGAAGGAGGAGAAGGGGCTGGGAATAACACTTGATGTTATATTGTACAACGGCACCCTGTCCGTAAATGACACTGTGGCCTTTGCGACAGAATCGGGGATAAATACCGCGAAGATAAGGGCGTTGCTGAAGCCCAAGCCGCTGCAGGAGATGAGGGAATCTGCTGGAAAGTTTTATTATGTTGATTTTGTCAGCGCTGCTTCAGGAGTGAAGATAAGCGGAAGCGGACTTGATGGCGCGCTTCCTGGATCGCTTGTGATATCCACAAAGAGCCAGACCTACGAGGAGGAGATATCTGCGGAGCTCAAGGAGGTGTTCGCTTCGGATAAGTCTGGAGTCATACTTAAGGCTGACACCATAGGCAGCATCGAGGCAATATCGAGGCTTCTTAAGAGCATAAACGTCGACATAAGCAAGAAGGCGCTTGGAAAAGTGACAAAGAGGGACGTGCTTGACGCATTCTCCATGCGCGCTACAGACCCACACAATGCAGTCATACTTGCGTTCGGAGTCGGCATCGAGGACGACGCTGAGGCGGAGAGGCAGGCCACTGGCATAGACGTGATTAACGCCAACATAATCTACAAGCTGATAGACAATTACAAGGTCTGGATAGATGCCCATAGGAAGCGGGAGAGGGAGCTTCTCGAGAAGGCGCTCACCTTTCCTGGGAAACTGAAGATACTGCCAAACTCGTGCTTCAGGGTCTCGCACCCCGCAGTGTTTGGTGTCGAGGTGGCTGCAGGCAGGATAAAGCCATCATACCTCCTGATGAAGGAGAACGGAGATATGATCGGGAGGATAAAGGAGATACAGGACAACGGCATAGGAAAGCAGGAGGCGAAGAAGGGAGACAGCGTCGCGATCTCGATATCCGACGTCACTTTCGGCAGGCAGATCAAGGAGAACGACATACTTTACACTTTCATACCGAGCGATGAGATACGCGCGCTGAAGTTCAAACACGAGCAGCTTCTGACAGACGACGACAAGGACCTCATTGAGGTCCTGGCCGAGATAAACAGGAATGCAAAACTGGAGAAGTGAATCTATGGACGGACATGTTGAAGTAGACGGCAATGTGATAAGGGCTGAATTCATCATGAAGCCATGGATAAAGAACACATACCTTAAGTTCATCGAAGACAGGCTTGTGGTGGTCTCAAGGAATGAAGGGATGATGAAAAAGATGATCTCGAAGCACAGGCCATGGATATCAAAGCACTACAATGAGATAAAGTCCTGCATAAGACTGTTTGATTCCGATTCCATATTCTACAGGTCAAGGAGATATAATGTGAATTACATTAGATCCGGTTCGAGGCCAAAAGTAGACATAAGCGAAAGCGGGTTGTTGGTATATGCGCCTAGCCATGCTGCGGCAAGCATGGCTATTGAAAGGATGATTAAGGCAGATTCCTTAAGGCTTTCGGGGGAGATTGCAACCAGGAAGGCTGGGCAGATAAACGAGAGTTTGAGTGGAATAAAGGTGAGGAAGTGCAGGAAGTGGGGAGTGTGCAAGAGCAACAGGATGATCACTCTTAATTATGCAGTATCTATGCTGCCTGAAGGGCTTCTCGATTATGTGATATCGCATGAAGTTGCGCACCTGAAGGAGATGAACCACTCTGCTAAGTTCTGGAGCGTAGTCTCTACGCTGTGCCCGGAATACAAAAAACACAGGAAAGAACTGAAGAACTACGACAGCGCAAGCGGGCGCCTTCGCTTCGTCGAAAATGAGGTATAGAAAAGTATAGACGCAATTGTCTTGTTGTCCTTTATCTGGTTCTTCCTTATCATCTTTAGAGCAGTTGCAAGGCTTACCTTTATGGTAGCTATTACTTCGTCCCTGTCGAGGTGGGCGGCGGTCTTCACAAGTCCGTGCGCAACATAGTATGTTGCGTATTCAGTTTTTATCCCAGGGCTAGGATAGCACCTGAACAGCACTCTCATGTGCTTTGCCCTGTAGCCTGTTTCCTCTTCGAGTTCTCTCCTGGCTGCATGCTCAGGGCTTTCTCCCTTGTCAATGTGTCCTGCAGGTATCTCGTACAGGTACTTTCCTACAACATACCTGTACTGCATCTCGAGTATTATACTTCCGTCATCCGCAATCGGCACGATGCCGACGGTATTCGCGCTTCTGATCAGGTCGAAGGAGAATTTCCTCCCTGCAATTCGGGTTACGCATTTCTCGACGTCAAACATCTTCGACCTGTACAGCGCTCTGCCCAAGCCATCACTTCGGCTTCTGCTGACCTAGCGCCTCCAGATATATCTCAATGGATAGCTTGTGCCTTGAAACACTGTGCGTTATAAGCCTGCCTGTGCCGCTGAAAGTGGCCAGGAAAAGGCCGATCCCTCCGAACATCGCTGTCCTGATGTTCTCGACGGACTTGACGTTGTAACTAAGGGTGGAGTCGAAGCCTGCCACATGCTGGGGATCCACTTCAACAAGATTATCCTTGGTTATGTTGTGCTCTATTATGTCGCCGACTATGTGGATAAACGCATTCCCTGGTCCCACGAGTTCGAGGAGATAGTAACCTGACTTTGCGAAGAGCATCGCGCCGAGGTTCATCGTCTTTATGGTGTAAGTTACCGAAGATTCCGCCGCAAGCAGAGAATAACGCTCTATAATGAATTTCTGGCCTTCTGCAAGGGTGACCTGGTATATCTTTCCTGGAAAGACCCCTGACACCGAAACATCGCCTGTGCCAGACCCATCCTTTACCGCAAATTCTGTTAGAGTGGCAGTCATTCCTGTAGCCTTCCTTTCCAATGCGCTTATCACGCCGCCGGCGAGCTTCGGAACCATGGTCACGTTCTGCGTCTTGCTTATGAACGAGCCAGAGTCCGCGTATATCTTATCGCCTTCCTCGAGGGTTACCCTGAGATGCTGCATGTTCGATCCTAGAATATCGTATTTCATTTCATATCACCAAGTATCACATTGAACTCATCGCCATCCACATTCAGCCTGTACTTTGACATTAGTTCCTTCGCCAGGTCGCCCTTTGATGCCTTCTTCTCTTTGAGTATGAGTTCTTTTAGCCTTTCTCCAGATATCCTTGCAAGCGACTTTTCACTTATTATCCTATCGGTGTCATTTATAGATTTCGGCGAATTCTTCATCACTTCCCCTATTGCAGCTTTTGTTATCTCTCCGGCCGCATACGCCTTGAACAGATGAACCATCACATCCTTGTCAATATCTACACTTATGCCAGACCTTTCAAGCTCCTTGATCTTCTCAAGCAGCGTTGCAGCCACCACGATGTTTATTCCGCTGACATTGGAGGTTATGTATTCGTAGAGGGGAAGCCTTACAGAGTATGCCATCTGCTCTGCGAGCTGCTGGTTGCTTATCTCTTTTCTTATCGCTGCAAGCCTGTCTTCCATGTAGACTGTCTGCTTCTGTATGCCATCGTAATATTGCCTGCTTATCAGTATTGGCTCCGAGTCAGTCTCCGGATACATCCTCGAGCCTCCTGGAAGGGGCCTCATGAACCTTGTGGTGCCCTTCTTTGAATCCGACACGGCCCTTGTCTCAGGAGGTACTTCTGTCAGCGCCATCCTTGCCCTGTCAAGCGCAAAAGACATTGCCATCGTGCAGGCATCCTTGTCTGCGGCTATGAGTATGAATGAGTCAAGATCATTGACTCCGAGCTCTGACCTTATCATTCTTATTTCGCTGTCCCCTATTCCGTACTTGCCCAGGTCCTCGTCGCTGTGGATTATTCCCTTTACTCCGGCCATCTTTGCATAATCGCTTATCTCACTGCCGAGCCTCCTGTCCTGACTTATCTCCATGCCTAGCATGCCTGCAAATCCCTGGAGCCTTGAGCCTAGCACTATCCCGCCTTTGGACAACGTGTCGCCTATTATATTTCCGCTTACGGACCCTAGGATCTTCGAAAGATCTACGGATGAGCCGTCAACTTTTGCCTGCCTTGCCACGAGCTCCTTCTTTATCTCTATCAGCCTGATCTGCCGCTCTACCTCGTTCTCTATCAGCAAGTCTACAGAACCTATTTCCTGCAGGCCCTTTACCTCGACCCTTGTCCCGCCGGCAATCGATACGTTTACATCCTGTCTTATTGTCCCTATCCCTCTCTGGACTCCTGATGCTATAGTATTGCCGTCTTTTCTTCCTGTTAGTCTTAGTATCAAGCCTATCTTTAGGGCCACTTCCTTGGCTTCCTGCGGAGTTGATATTGAAGGGTCTGTATCTATTTCTATCAATGGTATTCCTTGCCTGTCTATATTGTACACTACAGAGTCGTTGCTGCTGGAATCTATCCCGCTTGACTCCTCCTCGAGGAATATGGATGTTATCGGTATGTGCCTTCCGTTTACCTCTATCTTTCCGTCATAGGCGACCATCATACTTCTCTGGAACGCAGTGGTGTCACTGCCATCCACTACCTCCTTCCTCATCGGCTCTATCTCGTCAGGCACCTTTGATCCGAACGCAGATGCAAAACGCAGCGCTGTATCTATCGCATCCCTGTTCACTTTGTGCGGAGGCTCCTCGTCTATGTCGACGAGGCATGAAGTGTTCCTGAATATGTTGTATATGAATTTCCTCTTCCTGCTGCTTTCGAAGCTCGTGGATCTGTCCATGGCTCCGAGCTCTCCGGCTACGGCGCGCTGCCTCCTCGACACCTGTGCTATGACTTCGTCTCCGGTGATCTCTGCACTGCACGAGCAGAAGAGCTTCTGCCTTGTTGCAAGCCTCTGGTGTATCTCCAGGCCGCACTTGAAACCTAGCTTCTTGTAGTATTCGTTATCGCGCAAGGGAACCACTATTCTGTGAATTCAGGCTCGAATTCCGTCCTCGCAGTTATCTCTCCGGCAATGTTTGTGTTCAGCATCTCCTTCGCTGCTTCGGCCTTGTAGTTCCCTAGAAGGAAGCCAAGCTTCACGTATGCGACTTCCGAAAGCATGTCTTCGCAGTATATCGCTCCGGCTGAGGCCGCAAGCCTGAGGTTCCTGTAGACTGTGGGATTCACCCTGCCATAGATGCATTGGGAGGTCATGCCCACAACCACACCTTTGTCAACCGTATTTTTTATACGACCCAGCCATGAGTATTCCTCCTTGGATGTTGATGAGGGAACATGCCCCATCCCAGTGCCTTCTATTATTATCCCCTTATACCCTTTTTCGACATAAAAATCCAATATCTCAGGTGTTGAATTCGGATGCACCTTCACAAGCGCCGTCCTCTCTTCGAAGCCGGTCATTGCAGTTGTCCTGGTCCCATGCGCAGACATCTTCCTGTACTCTGACTTGTATTCGATCCTTCCATTCCTGTCAACTGAAGCTATCGGACTGCTGTTTATCGGCCTGAAAGCGTCTCTCCTTGACGTATGCATCTTCCTGGCCTTTGTTCCCCTTATCATGATGCAGCTCTGGTCTGAAGAGGTCTTGTGCATGCATATTCCCACCTCTGCGATATTTGAATTGGCAGCGAGATGCGCAGAGCATATGAGGTTCAGGAAGGCATCGCTTGAGCCCCTGTCGCTGCTGCGCTGGGCGCCGGTGATGACGACTGGGCCATTCAGGTCCTGGAGCATGAATGACAGGGCTGCGGAGGTGTAATGCATCGTATCGGTTCCGTGTGTTATTATTACTCCCCTGGCGCCTTTGTCGAATGCCTTGACCACGCCTTCTGCGATCTTCCGCCATTCCAGGCATGTCATGTCTTCGCTCGCTATGCTCATGAGGTTCTGCACGTCTATATTCACGATCTCCTTCAGTTCAGGGACTTCGTGAAGCAGCTCCTCGGGCTTTGTCAGCATGTATACGCCTCCTGTTGCATAGTCGACCTTGCTCCCTATTGTGCCTCCGGTATAAAGCAATGCTACGTTATTAAGCGATCCGTTGGTCGTGGTGATGGCTTTAGGGAACTCGAAGTGCCCTGTTCCTGATGCCTGCTTCGTTATCCTCATATCTTTGCTGTACCTTAGCCCTATGTTGTATCCGTCCTTGCGTTTTATCACTATCACGCTGTTGTCTCCGGCATCTGACCTTGGCATGAGAACGCCCTCTTCAGACTCCCCTCCGTTTGAGATCGCTATTGTGTCGCCCGGCTTTATCCCAAGACTGTCGAGGATGGCTTGGATTTCGTTAGAATACATGGATACATCTAGGTCGTACTTAGCTTAAAATCTTTTTGCTTTACAGTGCCATGGGCATGTTCATCTATTTAGCTCGTAACTCCTTCCACGCCATGTTATACGGCTCGCCCTGCTGGCCAGGACCAGGTTGATTAAGTACAGGAGCGGCATGAATAGCACTATCATGGCTATTTTAGGATCTGCCCTGCCAGACCTCATGTAAGTCTTTATCTCGCTCTTGATGAGATGGGCAAGAAGTATGAGGAAGGCCGGATTGATGGCATATGAAAGGATCGCTCCTGAGGCAAGCAGTATTATCTCTGCCGAGTAGAAGGCAATACCGTAATATAGGTTGCGCGGATATCCCAATATGCTTAA
>JAJZKW010000014.1 GCA_021803945.1 Microcaldota archaeon | reverse complement strand
CGCCCGATGCAGGGATCGAACCTGCGACATCCTGGTTAACAGCCAGGCGCTCTACCACTGAGCTAATCGGGCACCTTGAAAAACGGGAAAGGCTCGGCGAGATTTATTATCTTGACATACATATATGAATGCTCTCCCATGTAGTCTGTAAAGTCAACCTTGTTCTCTGCGTATTTATACCTTGCGAAGCTTCCGTCCGCGCTTTTCTCCATGAATGAATAGAAAAGGATATTGTCATCTCCTGATAATTCTGGTATCGCATCGAAGGCGCAGAGGACCCTCCTTCCGCCATAATCGAATGAATACATGCATGGTATTGTGGATCCGCCTGCCGCTGACTTTACGATTGCAG
This sequence comes from Microcaldota archaeon, assembly GCA_021803945.1. Lineage (GTDB taxonomy): Archaea > Micrarchaeota > Micrarchaeia > Micrarchaeales > CABMGC01 > JAJZNA01. The sequence continues at coordinate 26,608 of JAJZKW010000014.1, read as the reverse complement.
AGACGATGTCGTGCGGGCTGGAAAGGCCTATCAGCATCGTTCCCTTTATGTCATTTGCATCGGCCCTCCCGAATCTCGCGCTGTCTATGCTTATTATGCTCATGCAGTGGTTCTGCGCGCCTCCCATCTTCTCGATGAAATGGGAGTCCTCGCGCTGGAAGGGTGATGAGGGATAGGTGTAGCTTATCAGGCTCTCCTTCCTTGCGGCGTTGATGTAGTATGAGAGGTAAGTATCTCCGAGCTCCTCCCCGACTGCGAAGAGCCTGTACCCCGATGGTACCTTCATGCACATTATTGTGGCGCTCGTGTAGTCGAAATTGCAGGCGTACCTGCAGAGGTCGTCCAGAGAGCCCAGCTTTATGTATAGCATTTTCCTCTTTTTCGGCTTGCCTTTCATAAGTACCACAAGTCAGTGGGATATGAGATTATGCAGGTAGGACAGGAGCAGCATCAGAGCGTATGACGGCTCTAGTATCACCGGAGAGAGGACGACTCCCTGACCCACTGCGCTGTAATCGTTGAGGAGGCTTGCCTCTGACACAAGGCTTATCCTGTAGGACCTCTGTATTGATGGGCTTGTGGTGGATGAGACAGTGAGGTTGAACTGGTAGTTCCCTGGCTCGTTGACATATACTGGGTATACGTATGTGCTCTTGGTCGAATGCAGGGCCACTACCTCTTCGCTCTGGTTCCACGCGGCAAGCCCGAATATGTTTATGTTGAACGGGTCGTCTGATATGCCAGTGTTGTTTATGGTTATATAGAGGTTCGTAGGCTGGCCTATCCCTGTCTGTATGTTGGTCGGAGTGACAGAGAGGCTGAATACGTCTGGCGTGACGTTCACATACGCCTTGGCAGTTATGTTACCAAGCCTCGAGTAGTTGCCTACGTTTACTGCCTCGAGCGTTATGTTGTATATGCCGTACGGGGTGTCAGGTGCGACGGTGACCTTTGTCTTCATTGGATTCTCGTACAGCGGCGAAGGCTGCGAATACCATCCCTGCGGGAGGTTTACAACCTGGAGCCTGTCCCACCCTATGTTGACCAGAAAGCCGGTAGCGTTTGTAGTGCTAGATGACGCAAGCACGTAGAAGCTCTCCCCTGGCCCAACCTTCCCCAGGTATATGCTCTGGTTGTTGTGCAGTATCTGCGATGTGGGACCGAGGATATTGAGATATGTGGCATTGGATAACGCCATGAGTATTGCTGCAAATACGGCAAAATGGAGGATTTTTGCTTGCATCAAAACCAGTAATCTATTGGCGGGTTAAGATTAATAACGTATGCTCAAGGGCATGCGGTTCATGATACATCAATGCTGTCGTCTGGATATCCCAGGTTCAGCAGGGCTTTCTTGACCTGCGCCTTGTGCTCTCCCTGCAGCTCTATTATCCCGTTCTTGTAGGTTCCGCCGCACGCGAGCTGCCTCTTCAGCTCCTTTGCGGTCTTCTCCAGTTCCTCTCCTGAGAATCCGGAGACTACGGTCATGTATTTCCTGAACTTCTTCCTTTCGAGATACACCTTGATCTTCCTGTTTGTCTCCCTGTCCAATATGTCGCAGACGCATATTTCCTTCGGGAGTCCGCATTTAGGGCATATCTCAGGCATTATATCTTTGCACCTCTCTCGTTAAGAAGCGTTAGTATCTGCGCTACGCTCCTCTTCATCTCAGTTATCTTTATCTTCTTGCTGGCCACTCCTGTTGAGGCTATATGCCTCTTCTCTATGGATACCTCGAGTCTCAGGTCCTTGAGCTTTGTGTTCAGGGCTTCGGTCGAGAGTTCCCTCAGGTCCTTTATCTTCATATCTATCATTTATTTACTTTGGACATGCTTGGTATAAATGGCTTTCTGATATTCCGGTTCCATTGTCAGATCTGCGCAGCCGCTATGGCTTTCGGGATCTCCGGCTTTGATATCTTCTTTGTCGGGAACTTTGTTCCCGGCTGGGTTATCCTGACCTTTATGCCTATGGCACCGTACTTCGGATACGACGCAACCTTCGCGTAGTCCACAAGCTGGGTGACGTGGCCTGCCTTCGGGAGGTATCCCAGCCTTATCTTTATCTGCTTCGCCTTCGCCCCCTTGGCCGCCAGCTTTCCGGTTGCTATTATCTCTGCGCCCATGGCCCCGTTTGCCATTATCTCCCTTATTGTAGAGTGTAGGAGCCTCCTTGCGTTTATCCCCCTTTCCAGCGAGTTGGCTATGTACTTTGCCACAAGCCTGGGCTCCAGCTTCTCGTTCTTGACCTCTGCGACGCTTATCTGCGGGTTGTCTATGCCGAACTTCTTCCTCATCCCCTCAGTCAGCGCGTTTATCGTCTCTCCTCCTCTGCCTATGACCTTTCCAGGGTTTGTCACGTATACGGTTATCCTAGTGATTATCGGGGTTTTCTGGATCTCCACCCTTGAGAACCCTGCCCTTGAAAGCCTCTTCTCCAGGAACTTAGAGATGTTGTGCTTCACCATCAAGTCCTCAATGAATTTTTTCTCCACTACCATAGATATCATCCCTTCTGCGCCTGCTCCTCCTTGGCCTGCTCAGCTTCAGTCTTTTCTGCTTTCTTCTGGTCTTCCTTCTCCTGTACGGCTTCCCTCTTTTCTGCTTTCTTCTGGTCCTTCTTTTCCTGCGGAGCTTCCTTCCTTTCGCCTTTCTTCCGCTCTGCCTCCTTCTGCGCCTGGAGCTTCTTCGCCTTTGGATCCAGCGCTGGCTTGACTTCTGCTTTAGGCTGCTTGTTATTCGACCTCTTCATCTTTATGAAATATTTCATGTTCTTTGTGAGCTTGTCGGATGATTCGTCCGCCAGGACTATCTCTATCTTCGCGTACTCTATGTCGCTGTGGTTTGTCGCAGACATGCCGTACATGCCCCTTCCCCACGCTATGCTGCCCTTCGAAGGGTATCTCCTCTCTATCCTGGTCTTGTTCGCCGAGGCGCAGACTATGACCATCTCGCCGCCCTCCTTGCCCCTGTTGCCTGCATTAGCTATCGCATTCGAGAGCGTCTTCAGTATCTCAGATGCAGCCTTCTCAGGGTATCCGCCCTTCTGTCCGCCTAGCTCATGCCTTGAGCCCATGTGCTTGTTGTGCCTCCTGTATGGCACAGGAATGTCCTTTTCGACAACGCGATGCAGGATGCCAAGCGCGGTCTCGGCCTTCAGGTACCTTATCGCATCGCATACAGCGCCTAGGTCCTTGTAGCTTGCATTGACGTCGTAGCTCTGCGCGAATACGAAATCCTCCCCCTTTGCATTGAATGAGTAATTCATCATTTCACCGCCAGGAACTTGCTTCCCCTTGTCGCCCTTATGCCAGGTGCGGAATGAACCACGCGCTTCACGGTGTAGACGAACTCGCCTAGCCTGTGCCCTAGCATCTCCGGCGCTATGACCATCTCCTGGAATGATTTCCCGTCGTAAACCGCGAACTTCATGTTGACCCACGACGGCAGGATAACGGCCTCCCTTGTGTGCGTCCTTACGGTCTTCGGGCTTTCCGACTTCCTTGCCTTTTCGGCCTTCAGTATGAGGCTCTTGTAGCTCGAGCTCATCCTTGTTATGGCCCTCCTATTCCTGGACTTTATAAGCTTCGAGAACTCGGTCAGCTTGAGCTTCTGCAGGTCCTCCACCGTCCTTCCCTTGAATGTAAATATCCTGGCCATGATCAATTCCTCTTCCTCCTGCCTACCCTCCTTGCGGCTATGTGCCCTACCTTCCTTCCTGGAGGCGCGTGCCTGGAGGTCATGCTGCTCTTTCCCTTGTGGTGCTGCTTTCCTCCGAATGGGTGGTCGACCGGGTTTGATTTGACTCCCCTGTTTACCGGCCACTTCTGGTTGGTCGCATGCCATATGTAATGGGCCTTGCCGGCCTTCATTATCGGCTGGGAAGTTATTCCGCCTCCTGCTATTGCGCCTATCTCGGCCCTGCACGATGGGTCAAGGTCAACGGATTTGTTTGACGGGAACATGACGCTCACCTTGTTCTCTATGTGAGACTTTACAGTGGCATAGCCGCCTGCTGCCCTGGCAACCTTCCCTCCGTCCCCAGGCCTCATCTCTATGTTGTATATAAGCATCCCATCCGGTATTGCCCCTATCGGCAGTATGCTGCCTAGCGAGATCGCTGCCTGCGGGCCTTCCTGTATCCTGTCGCCTATCTTTATTCCTTCCGGAGCGAAGAGTATGTTCTCTGAGAAGTCCTCGTACCTTACCCTCATCAGCGGAGCTGAATGGCCTGGGTCGTCTATGAACTCCACCACCTCTCCGAGCGCCCTGCCCATCACAGGCTTGTCCCTGAAATTGACGTCTGCCTTATAGCGGTTTGGAGGCTTTGTGTAGGCCTGGCTGCCCTTTCCTCTCCTCTGCTGCTTCAATCTCTTTCCCATTCTACCACCGGCCTCATACCAATTTCAGCTTCCTCGCTATCTCGCTAGCCTTGAACTCAGGCTTGAGCCTTATGTACGCCCTCTTAGTGTTCTTTAGTGTTATTTCGGTATTTATGCTTACCACCTTCACTCCGAACGTCTCCTCGAACTCCTTCTTTATGCCCTGCTTGTTTGACCGTATGTCCACTATGTAAGAGATCGTATTATTCTTATCTATCATATTTAAGGCTTTTTCTGTTGACAGCGGATATACCAATAATGCCATGCTCATCTCCTCTTCTTCATTGCCTCGTCCGTGACTGCTGCCTCTATGCCTGACACTGCACCCTCTGTCCATATCGAGAGGCGTGGCCTTGCGCCGGGGGCCAGCTTCCTTATGGAGAGGTCGTTTATCGAGCAGACGTCCACTCCGGGTATGTTCCTCCCTGCCTGCGATATCTTTCCAGGCGACTTCGATACTATCAGCACGCTGTTCCTGAAGTGCCTTACCGCAGAGAGCCTCTTAAGCCCCCTTCTTACGGCGGGCTTGTGTGACTTCCCGATATCCGCAGAGAAACCTAGCGCCTTCAGCACCTTTACAAGGTCCTTTGTCTTGTCTATCGACTCCAGGTTGTCCTCCACTATTATTGGAAATTCCTTTGAATCATGAATGTGCCTGCTCTTCACAAGAGCCGCATCTGCGCTTCCGGCTATGGCAGACCTTATCGCTGCCGCGTATTCCTTGTTGTTTATCAGCTCCTCGATGCGCTTCTCTATCTTGTGCGGGTGTGCCCTGTGTCCCTTCACAGCAGACGGTATCCTCCTTACGTCTCCCTGCGCTCCGCCTCCGAGCTTCTGCCTGGGCCTTATTGCAATGCCCATGTGCCTGCCCCTCCTGTAATTCGCGCTGTATTTGCCTATGTAGACTGCAGTGGTCTGGAAGCCTGCCCTTATGAAATGCCCCTGCGGCTGGTAGTCCCTGCTCTGCTCGGAAAGCAGGGCCCTCCTAACCATGTCCTCCCTGAACTCCCCGGAGAACACCCCTGGCAGAGTTATGCTCCTTGCAACCTTGCCATCCAATCCATAAACATTCATTCATGATCACTGCTTTGATTCTATAGATATGTAGTTTATCTGCGGCTCCTTCACAGGCGCTGCGCTCCTTATCGACTTCCTGAACCTGAGAAGCCTCTTTGAAGGCCCGGGTATGGATCCGTCAAGTATGATGAAGTCGTTCTTCACCACGCCGTAATTCAGGAATCCCCCCTTTACATTTATAGTTGGAGCCTCCTTTTCTGTCCCGATCCTCAATACCCTCTTGTTCAGCTCTGTCCTGTAGTTGTATCCCATGTGGCCGGAGTGAGGTACTGTGAACATCACCTTTGCAGGATGCCAAGGCCCTAGGACGCCGACGTGCCTTATCTTCCCTGTCGCCTTCCTGGCATTCCTTGCGACGCCGAACCTCTTTATTACACCTGCCCATCCCTTTCCTTTTGATATTGCTGTAACATCAACATAATCCCCTGTCCTTACCACGTCAGAGGCCCTTATCTCCTTGCCCAGCCACTTCTCTGCAAAGGCGATCTTTTCGTTTATATCCTTTCCGCCTAGCTGAAGCTCGAATCTCATTACGCTCTTGTTGCCGAAGCCCAGGTTGCCCTGGTCTGCAAAGGCAAGTACTGAGATGTCAGTGTACCTCTCTGCGCCTGCCTTGAGTTCGCTCAGGTCTCTTCCTGGCTTGTTTATGCCCACCTTCTTAGCCAGGGCGGCATCGTACGCTTCTGCGGCTGGCTGCGTGTATAGGTACTTCGTGCCGTAGAACCTGACCCCGTACATGTACACCTTTGGGACCTCGAGAATCGTTACGGCCCTTGCGATCTCCGTCCCCTTCGACGGAGAGTCGCTGTCGTCTATCATCATCACGTGGGTCATGCCTGCCTTGACAGCTACAGACCCTAGGAACCCTGGCTCTGCTGACTTTGGCCAGGTCCTTACCCTTGGCATCTGGGCTTTGGCTCTCCTATGAGGCCAAAATTCCATTGAACCTTTTCTCATGCCTGTCATGATTAGCAACTCCTGAAGAAAAGAGTATTTAGTATTCTCTTGAGTATATTTATATTACTATCGCATTACGTTTTGCGGCTGCGGATCACTTTATGTTTCCTGCCACAATTGCTGCCAGTTTTGTCGCATTTATCGCTTCGGTGGAGTTCAGCCTTGATACCTGCACTATGACAACAGTGCGATTATTGAAGCCTATGAATATCGTGCCTGTCGCCGTGTTTGTTGAATTGGCCATCTTTATCGAGAAGCTCGAATAGGAATAATTTAGCCCGTCTGCCGTGACATTGCGTTTGCTGCTCAGGTTGAACGAACCTCTTGCCTCCATGAATGTTGCATTGAAGTATGCTGCAAAATGGCCCAGTATGCCTGAATACGCCCTCTTTGAGAGCGGAGTTGGGAATGCGACCTCCTGTATTGCGTTTGTGTTGTTCCTTCCCAGGGTGTTGTATGTCATCAGGTACTCTCCTGAGATGCTGTAGTTCTGGAGCCCCTGCGACTGAAGGGAGATGTTCAGTTCTGACGGTATGATCATAGACGCATTGAAGGTGCCGTTGGGACCTAGAAGGGAGACCGCTTCTGACCTGTTCATCAGCGCCTTTGCCGCTGCCGGCGAAGCCGGAGCGTACGGGTTCACCTGTGGCGCAGTCGGTGCGGTGGCATTCAGGCTTGAGCCCTGTGCTGACGGGATTGACGATCCGGATGGTGATGCGGAGCCTGCGGCAGGGCGCGTGCTTAATGTAAGGATCAGGGCTGCGGCCAGTATCACTATGACTATGGCCATGGCCCCGATGATTATGCTGGTGTTGTTCGGGGCAGGCTTCTGCACATGCGTTGCTTCGGCATGCGCTTCGTGGCTGTGCTGGGAATGCGCCTCGTGTGCATGGATACTGTGAACGTGCTCGGTTTCGTGAGATTCAGTCTCTGGCATGCAATCAGCGGATTAGAGTATAATTATGAACGTATATAATATTATCTGACAGCTCCAGCTTGTTCGAAAAGGTTGGATACCTGCAGCCAAAGAAACCGACAACGTTTGTTCAAAAACGATTTAATTCAGTTGATTTATTCCATTTTTATTGGAATTTCATGAATTTTTATTGGAATTTCATGAACAATATCGATGGAAAGTAAACGCCCGCAATGATAGAAAATCTCACTGAAAAAGTGATAAATTGGCACAAATTTCTTTATTTCATGTTAAGCTACGCAACTTAGATCACTACCCAAAATAACTAAGGAATACTGTTAAATTGCTAGGACAAAGTATGTTTAAATATGAGAAAAACTGAAATACAGAGTAAAGATGAGGGTACAGCCTATGGACACGAAGGGGGAGAAGAGTGAGATTGCGCAAAGTTTGGCTATTGTTGCAGATTACCTCAAAGACAATGAAGCAGTGATACAGGTTGCGCAGACTGTGGGTAAATACGAAGGAGAAATAGCAGTAGGAATTGCGCGTAGGTTGGCTGATGCTGCAGTTGAGTTCAGAGACAAAGAAGCAGTGATCCGGGTTGCGCAGACTGTGGGTAGATACGAAGGAGAAATAGCAGATAAAATTATGAAGGAATTGGATTATGCTGCATATAGTCTTAGAGACAGGGAAGCAGTGATACAGGTTGCGCAGACTGTTGGTAAATACGAGGGAGAAATAGCAGTAGGGATTGCGCGGGGATTGGCTAATGTTGCATATTGCCTCAAAGACGAGGAAGCAGTGATCCGGGTTGCGCAGACTGTTGGTAAATACGAGGGAGAAATAGCAGTAGGGATTGCGCGGGGATTGGCTGATGCTACAAGTGTCCTAAAAGACAAGGATGCTGTAATTCGAGTTGCACATATCCTGTCTGAAGATGGGATTGTTGATGTTGTGGGTAGATACGAGGGAGAGATAGCGGAGTGGATTGCGATGAGATTGGCTAATGTTGCAGGTTACCTCAGAGACAAAGAAGCAGTGATCCGGGTTGCGCAGGCTGTTGGTAGATACGAAGGAGAAATAGCAGAGGAGATTGCAAGAAGGTTGGCTTATGCTGCAGATTACCTCAGAGACAAGGATGCTGTAAGCGTGGTTGCGCAGACTGTGAGTAGATACGAAGGAGAAATAGCAGAGGAGATTGCAAGAAGGTTGGCTTATGCTGCAGATTACCTCAGAGACAAGGATGCTGTAAGCGTGGTTGCGCAGACTGTGAGTAGATACGAAGGAGAGATAGCGGAGAGGATTGCACGTACATTGACTAATACTGCATATTATCTCAGAGACAAGGATGCTGTAATACAGGTTGCGCAGGCTGTTGGTAGGTATGAAGGGGAAATGGCAGTAGTGATTGCGCAAAGTTTGACTATTGTTGCGGATTACTTCAAAGACAAGGAAGTGATACAGGTTGCGCAGGCTGTTGGTAGGTATGAAGGGGAAATGGCAGTAGTGATTGCAAGTGAGTTTGCTACTGTTGCGGGTTACTTCAAAGACAAGGATGCTGTACGCTTGACTGCGCAGGTTCTGTCTGAAGATGAGATTGTTGAGACTATAGGTAGATACGAAGGAGAAATAGCAGAGGAGATTGTGCAGGGTTTGGCTGATGCTGCATATTACCTCAGAGATAAGGATGTTGTAATCCGAGTTGCGCAGACTGTTGGTAGATATAGGGAGTACGCAGCGCTGGATGTGGTAAGAAACTTGACAGCAGCCGCAGAGCAGTTCAAAGACTCAAAAAAAATGGAAAGGTACCTGAATATGCTTAATACTGTCAACGGCTTTGGTATGGTTGATGTGATAATAGGCGGTTTCTCTGGGGCGAATATTGTAAATGACGACCTTGACACCCTTATAACAGACAGGAACAGCCTGCGGACGTGCCTTACATACGTAAGCAGCGGCAACAAGCTCCCAAAACCTACAGCAGAGAATATCGGAGATTATAAAAGAATAGCAAATGACTATGCAAAATCAACATACGGTATAAAGACAGATCTCAGCCTTGAACAGATTTCTCTATTAGCTTCACTTGGAGAAAGTATGACAAGAGAGGTTACGGAATTGATAGATGGAGCGTTACCAGTGCGCGAATTTACATACACAATCAAGGATGGCGGCGCGGGCAACGTGTATTTTGAGGTAGCAGGAGCGAAGACGCCTGAGGAGAGGGCGATAGCTGCTGTAACTGCAGTTATCGGATCTAGGGATGCAGAGAAAAAGAAAGCGGCGCAGGAATATATGGAGGGAATTGTTGGAAAACATGCAGTAAATGCCGCATTCACTGAATTCAGTCAGAGACATAAGCCATTGAAACGGGGAATAATAGATGCAATCGGGAACGGCGATTACAAAGGCGCCATAGCTATCCTGCGCAGTTCCGGAAGCAAGGCAATATCAAGACTGATGGATGCAGCAGAGAATGAAAGGTCTGCAGGCCCGGCAGCTGCAGGATCGCGCACGGTCACTGCGTGGGAGAGCAAGAATCCCCTGGACTACGACAGCAGGATACTCCTTGCATGCACATGCATCAACGGCGAATACAGGGAGAGCGGAATGATGAATTACTGCCGTGACAATAATGTTGTGCTTGTCGCATACTCGTTCGGGAGCCAGGCTTGCGCAATGGCAATATGCTATCTTGAGGGAAACATCCTCCTTGTGGACTCTGTAGAGGGGAGGGAGAGGATAAGGAACGATGCGTTCTTCGGAGTTGTGAGGCATGATCTTGAAGAGCGGGCAAGGATGCTTGGAGCAGATACTGTGATATTCAATAAGGATGTTGTAAATCCTACTCCGAAAGAATTCCTCGAGTTTCTAAAGAGAAACGGAGAAAAACCTGGAGAGGTAGATATGAGGCTTGATACAAATGCGTATCTTGAAGCTTTCGATTCGAACCCTGTTAAAGGGTTTATTGTTAAAGTGAATGCCGGACGGAGCGTGCTGAAACACTGATTGGCATAGCAAAAGAGGTAAGAGCGCATAGCTTTTGCAAGGACATTAGTAAGCCGCTGTGTGGATTTTATATGAACTGTCAGTTAGGCGTCAAGGAAATCTAGGGTCGCTACCTGCTTCGGATGTTCCTTCCGAGCTTCTGGTGCGCCTTGCCCAGTTCCCTTGTTGCCAGCGCAGCAAGGAGATTTAGCTCTCCGCACATCACTGTTGCTGCTATTATCTCTGCAAGCTTCATGGAGTTGCTTCCTTCAGGCTTTCCTGCACCTGATACGCCCATGATTGATAGCGCCTCTCTCTGTGTAGGTAGTCCAGTTCCACCGCCCACTGTTCCTACTTCAAGCGAAGGCAGTGTCACTGAAATATACAAATCCCTTCCCCTTACCTGGGTTATCGTATATCCGCTGCTACTCTCCACCACTTGGGCAGCGTCCTGTCCTGTAGCAAGGAATATTGCGGCTATGCTGTTTGCAAAATGCGCATTGAAGTGGGTTGGGCTGCCTGCCCTGGCGCTCCCTACCCAGTTCTTTATGTAGTTAAGTTCGTGTACTGTATCGGCAGTGGTATTGAATACTCTTTTCAATACTCCTTCTGGCACCAGTGCCTCTGCAACCACTGTCTTCCCTCTCCCTTCAGTTGCATTTATCATGGAAGGCTTCTTGTCCGAGCACATGTTTCCGCTTACGGCAACAAGCCGTGCACCTTTGAAATTTCTTTCTATATATCTGCATGCAGCTTCAGTAGCGATAGTTACCATGTTCATGCCCATCGCATCTCCTGTAGAGTATTTAAACCTGAGAAAGACATTGTTACCGCTCACTATCAATTTTATTCCTTTTAGCTTGCCATGATTGGTAGTGCCCTCAGCAACCTCTCTTATCTTACCTTCATTTCTTGGCAACCAGTCGATGAATCGTTCTATTTCTACAATGGAGTTGAACGAGAATACAGGGCCTCTTGCCATCCCGTCCTCTATCACCCTTGCGACAGCGCCTCCACTCATGTTTACTGCTTTCATGCCCCTACTTATGCTTGCTATGAGTGCACCCTCAGTTGTGGCCATTGGAACAAAAACTTCTTTGTTTGAATGTCCGCTATTGATCTTGAGTGGGCCGGCAACCCCAACAGGAACAGTAATCATGCCTATGACATTTTCTGCATTCTTACCCTGTATAATTGAATAGTCGATTCTGGCTGAACCGATATTGTCGATCTCTGTTTTTGTAAGCTGCGCTGTCGCGTCTCTCCTTATTGCGACTGCATCGTTGGGATCTGCATGCTCGTCTATTTGACGGAGAGATATCTTACCTGACAATACCTTCGCCATGATCCTGCGCTTCTTGGAAGCATCAGCATTAACACTACGCATATTTCTTTCTGCCATGATTTGCATAGTCTTTTTAGATTATAAAAAGACATAGTATCTTAATTCGCTGATTGTCTAGGAGCATTACGCATTATTTAAAACAGCAATAGTAAGCTATTCCTGGATTTGCATGACCAACGCAAGGGCGAATGCCAGGAAGGCGGATACGACTGGAAAGACTCAGCAGGAGGTTTTGGAGGCGCTGGCAGACAAGCTATCACGTGGGGAGATAAAGCTTAGGGAAGTCGAAAGCTTTGTCGGTGGAAGCAGCAATGCGGCCGCTGCTGTGAGGAGGATGTATCTTGAGGATAAAGCCGGAGTGGAAACGGTGCATATAGGCAGGCACACCATTGACCTCGATGCGGCGCACGGAGCCAGGACTGTGCATGAGATCGGAGCGGTGCAGACGATAGTGAACTTGGCTGGGGAGATAATGGTAAACGGAGAATATGCAAACAGGGTCTTTCCTGTACTCATCGCGAAGGAGGAGGGCATGCTGACGGAAGGCCTCTGCAGGGGGACTGGAGTGCTGAACGCGGCAGGAGGAGTAACGACAGTGGTAATAAAGGATGGGATGGCCAGGGACATCTTGGTAAGCACGAGCGGCGTAACTGAGTCGAAGAGACTGATGGATTGGATAAAGGGCTGCGGGAATGAATTCTTGAAGGCTGAATTCAACAGGAATGTAGGCAACCACGGAGAGTTTATAGAGATCAGCGTGGACGCTGTAGGCAAAGATGTTCACATAAGGTTTGTAGGTACAACTGGCGCTGCAAACGGGATGAACAAGGTGACGATAGCTTCAAGCAGAACAGTGAGCACGATGATAGCGCATTTGGAGAAGGAGCTGGATATGAAGGTATGCCTCGTGAGCGAATCTGGAAACACATGCACAGACAAGAAGCCGGCACACATCAACAACATACGCGGACGGGGGGTTTCTGTGCTTGCGGAAGCGACAATACCAAGGCAGATAGTGGCGCAGAAATTCAATGGCCTGACTCCTGAAGACATAGTTGACCTGAACACAAGGAAGAATTTTGTCGGTTCTGCAATGGCAGGATCTATGGGCTACAATGCGCATATAGCAAATATACTTGCAGGGATCTATACGGCAACAGGACAGGACCTTGCCCACATAGTGTCCGGATCCCAGGGAATTACATTCATGCAAGTGGACAGGAATGGCGACCTGTATGTTACATTGCGCATGCCTTCTATAGAGGTAGCGACTTATGGGGGTGCGACAAAGAACGAGACGCAGCGTGAAGTGCTGCAGCTCATGGGACTCTATGGCGAAGGGGACAATGAAGGAAGGACAAGGCTGGCCCTGGCAGAGGTAATCGCCGCTGCGTGCCTTGCGGGAGAACTGAACCTCATAGCGGTGCAGGCGGAGAAAAAACTTGCCTTGAGCCACAGTTCGTTGAAAAGGGGCTAGAAAGCTGAGACTGACACATTGCCACCTTTCAAAGGAAACGACAAATCACATACATGGCAAGTAGTATTATAAAGATTTATCGGCCAAAGACCTTGTTCAGGAATTTAACTTGCGAGCTTGGACTGTGTTTTGATGAATAGCGTTTCTGTGAGGATTGCTGGTGCGAATGGGGACGGGGTGGAGTCCAGCGGCAGCCTCCTTGTAAAGGTCGCTTCGAGGAGCGGGATGCACGTCTTCGGATACCGCGGCTACCAGTCCATAATAAGGGGAGGGCATGTCTGGTTCCAGGTGAGGATAGGGGATGCCGACCTCCACAGCCATGGCGAAGGCATTGACATACTTATAGCCATAAACCAGGATGCCATAGAGCACCAGAAGAGCCACCTCAATGACAATGCAATAGTTATATACGACCCGTCGAAGATAAAGGTGGACTCGCTTGATGCTTCTAAGTACAGGCTCGTAAAGATCCCTATGCTCGACATTGCCATAGAGGTGAGCGGAGACCCGATAATGAGGAATGTTGTTGCGTTAGGGGCAGTGCTCAAGCTCCTTGGCATGGACCTAGGCGCGTTCACTGAAGTCATAACCGGGATGTTCGGCAGGAAGGGAGGGAATGTAGTGGAGAGCAATGTCAAGGCTGCGTCGCGCGGATACAACTATGAGGGTATAGAGACTGCGTTCAAGATAATCGGAGACGGAAAACGCAGGTATTCTATGGATGGGAACACTGCGCTCTCGATAGGAGCGTATGCCGCAGGGTGCAAATTCTATGCCGCATATCCGATGACTCCAGCAAGCAGCATATTACACTGGTTCGCCACGCATGAGGACAAGGGAGTTATGCCAAAGCAGACCGAGGACGAGATCGCGGCGATAAACATGACAATAGGCGCGGCTAGCGCAGGAGTAAGGGCCATGTGCGGGACCAGCGGCGGGGGATTCTCGCTTATGGTAGAGGGGCTTGGGCTCGCTGGGATGCTCGAGACACCCATAGTGGTAGTCGAATCCCAGAGGAGCGGACCTAGCACTGGAGTACCGACAAAGACAGAACAAGCCGATCTCCTCTTCGTGATGCACGCATCGCAGGGAGAATTCCCGAGGATAGTCGTCGCTCCTAGGAGCATAGACGAAAGCTTCAGGATAGGGGCCGAGGCGTTCAACCTGGCGGACAGGTACCAGTGCCCTGTAGTAATACTCATGGACCTCTACCTCTCTGAGTATGTAAAGACTATTGATGGGCTTGACATTGACAGCGTAGTGGTAGACAGGGGAAAGGTCGCAACGGAGAACGCTGAAGGAGGCAGGTTCAAGAGATACATGCTGACTGAGGACGGTGTGTCTCCGAGGGCTTTCCCTGGGTCGAGGGGGTTTGAGTTCGTGGCTGCTAGCGACGAGCACAACGAGTACGGGGACCTTGTAACTGATGCGATCGCAGGAATAGATGAGGCGGTAGACATGAGGAGCAAGATGCACAGCAAGAGGATGAAGAAGATAGACACCATGCTGAAGAACGAGCGCATATTCGTCCCTTCTGTGCTGAATGAAGATGCAGCTTACTTCTTCGTGACGTTCGGATCGACTACAGAACCTACTCTTGAAGCGATAGAACTTCTAAAGGCGAAGGGATACAGCTTCGGGCTGGTATCATTCAGCTACATACTGCCGCTTGACAAGGACAAGACAAGGAAGATGCTCGAGGGCAAGAAGCTGATAAACGTAGAGGGGAATTACACAGGTCAGCTCGCTAAAGTGATAAAGATGGAGACAGGCATTGATATGCACGGATCTATACTGAAGTATGACGGAGAGGCGTTCACAGGGGAAGGCATAGCAAATGACGCTGTTAAATTCGCAAAACAATGATGATATTATGCCAGATGCAACAACAACACCACCTGCAGCAAAACCGAAACAGAGCCTTGTTTCAGGAGTGAAGCCCATATGGTGTCCCGGATGCGTGCTAGGGGACACGCTGGTGGTTTCCAATCCATCTGTTAAACAGATACAGGAAGTGAAGGCGGGAGACAAGGTGCTTACTGCAAATGGAGAATACAAGCTGGTGGCGGCAACAGTCAAGCACCATCATGAAGGCAAGATGTACAGGATAAAAGTAAAATTCTTCGGGACTATAAGCGCGACTCCCGAACATCCTTTCGTAGGGGTGAAAAGGGTCCGGGCCGAGAAGCTGCATGGCAGCTTGCTTAAGATTGACAAGATAGAAGCCGCACAGCTCAGGAAGGGAGATTATCTTGTCTTCCCGATAATGAAAGAGGTAAAGGACATAAGCCAGATGCCATTGATGTACGAAAAGAAGGAGAAAGACACAAGAAGCAAGGAGCTGCCGCCTTCAATCAAAGTCGATGATGATTTCCTAAGGCTTGCAGGATACTATATAGCAGAAGGATGCGTGCACAACAGATCCATAGACTTCAGTTTCAACAAGGATGAGACCGAGTATATAGAAGACGTAAGGAAGCTTATGGGAAAGATCTTTGGCCTTGAGGGCAAACTGCGCTCAAGGAAAGACAATGATGGAATAGAGGTGCTTTTCAATTCGTCTTATCTGGGCGAGATTTTCATATCGCTGTTCGGAGATTCGGCATTGAACAAGAACATACCGCACAGCTTCATGTTCCTTCCGCTTGATAAACAGCAGGCACTTTTGAGAGGGATGTGGAGAGGGGAAGGTTACTTCGACGAATCAAAGGCAGGATATGCAACAATATCGGTGGTGCTTGCTGAACAGCTGAAGATGCTGCTCCTCAGGCAGGGAATTGTGCCTACGGTGTACACTGAGCCTGCCCACGGCATGCACAAGAAAGCTTACAGGATTTATGTGTCCCGCTGCGATAGCTACAACAGTCTCGCAAGAATAGTAGGGATGCCTTTCCAGAGAACCAATTCAGGCAAGAACAGCTCATCGATAATAAAGGAGGGGAAGGTTTACCTGCCCATATCCAGGATAGAGACCTTCGACTTCGATGGACCAGTCTATGACCTGACAATGGCAAGTGATGACCATACATTTGTAACCAATGTCACTGCTTCTGGCAATTGCGGAGATTTTTCTGTCGAGGCAGGGCTCATGAAGGCGGTTAATGACCTTGGAATAGAGAAGGAGAAGGTTGTGATCGTCTCTGGGATAGGCTGCAGCTCTTCGATGCCGCATCCTTTCAGCACGTATGGAATACACAGCCTTCACGGAAGGCTCCTGCCTGTCGCAAACGGAGTGAAGCTTGCGAATGACGACCTTACGGTGATAGGGACAGGGGGGGACGGGGACGGATATGGGATAGGAGTAGGCCACCTGATACACAGCGCCAGGAGGAACATAGACATAACATACATAGTTATGAATAACGAGATCTACGGTCTTACGACGGGGCAGGCTTCGCCAACGAGCCTCATAGGCTCAAAGACCAAATCTACTCCATTCGGATCCATTGAGAACCCTGAAAATCCCGTAGGCATAGCGATAGCGGCAGGGGCAACATACGTCGCAAGGGCATTTTCAGGAGATCCTATGCACATGGCAGAGCTGATAAAGAACGGGATAACGCATAAGGGATTCTCCATTATAGACGTCTTCAGCCCATGCGTCACATTCAATAATGTCAACACTTATGATTGGTTCAGGCAGAGGGTGTACAAGCTTGAGCAGGCTGGCCATGACCCGACGAACCTGAGCAGCGCTATGGAGAAATCGGTGGAGGCGGAGAAGACAAACTGGGAGAAGGTGCCTATAGGGCTTTTCTACAGGGTGGACAGGCCCACGTACAGCGACCTTGACATGACGCTGCAGAAGGGCCCGCTCGTCAGGCAGCCTGCGCCGACAAAGCAGCAGGTAAGCGACATACTGGAAGAATACAAATGATGATGTGTGATTATGGCTGGAATAGTAGGCTACGGGGTTCATGTTCCCATCTACAGGATACGGATTGAGGACATAGCCAGGGTCTGGAATGAGGATGCGGAGAGCATAAAGAAGGGCCTGAACATAAGGGAGAAGAGCGTGCCGAGCACTGACGAGGATGCCGCGACCATAGCCGTTGAGGCTGCGAGGAGGGCTGTGAAGCATGCAGGTATAGACGCGCACAGCATAGGAGCGGTATACGTTGGATCTGAATCCCATCCGTATGCAGTGAAGCCTACTGCCGCGGTTGTGGTACAGGCAATTGAAGCGGGAAATGACGTGATGGCTGCAGACCTTGAGTTCGCTTGCAAAGCCGGAACTGCGGGCATGCAGATGGCCATGGGACTTGTGGACAGCGGGATGATAAGATATGGAATGGCAATAGGCAGCGATACTTCGCAGGGAAGGCCTGGAGATGCGCTGGAATACACGGCAAGCGCGGGCGGTGCAGCATTCATAATCGGCAGGGAGAAGAAAGACATGATAGCGGACATACTGAAGACTGTCAGCTTCACGTCGGACACACCGGACTTCTGGAGGCGGGAAGGGGCGGTGTTCCCATCTCATGCAGGCAGGTTCACCGGAGAGCCGGGATACTTCAGGCACATAATGAATGCGACAAAGATGCTTTTCGAGGAGACGGGATTCAAGGCTTCGGATTTCGACTATGCAGTATTCCACCAGCCAAACGGGAAGTTCCCTGTAAATGTCGCAGCCAGGCTGGGATTCACAGAAAAGCAGATAGAGAAGGGGCTCATCACCCCTGTGATAGGCAACACTTATTCAGGATCGTCGATGATAGGACTCGCTGCCACTCTGGATGCGGCGAAGCCTGGGCAGAGGATAATGATGACTAGCTTCGGGTCAGGAGCTGGCAGCGACTCGTTTGCCATTGAGGTCACGGACAACATAGCATCGAAGCGCAGGAATTCAGTGCTTGTCAGGCAGCTCATAGAGAAGAACAAGACATACATAGATTATTCGATATACCTGAAGAACAGGGGTTCGATAAAGAAGAGGTAGCTGGGATGAGAGACGTTGCGATAATAGGAGTAGGGCTTACAAAGTTCGGGGAGAGATGGAGCTCCGGGCTAAAGGAGCTGATGGGAGAGGCCGGCCTTGCCGCGCTCGAGGATGCGAACGTCACGAGCCATGAAGTGGAGATGCTTTACGGAGGTACGATGGCGTCGGGCAGGTTCGTAGGGCAGGAGCATACGGCTGCGCTGATGGCGGACCAGCTAGGCTTCAAGAATATACCTGCAGTGCGCATAGAGAATGCGTGCGCCAGCGGGGGAAGCGCGCTCAGGCAGGGGTACATCGCGGTCTCCAGCGGAATACACGACATAGTTGTCGTGGGCGGAGTCGAGAAGATGACGGATGTGACTGCAGGCGAGGCCGCGACTGCGCTAGGCGGGGCGGGAGACCAGGAATGGGAGCTCTTCCAGGGCATCACGTTCCCTGGGCTTTATGCATTGATGGCCAAGAGGCACATGCACGAATACGGCACGACTGAGGAGCAGATGGCGAGCGTCGCTGTCAAAAACCATGAGAACGCTTACAAGAACGAATTCGCGCAGTTCAGGAAGAGGATAAGCGTGAGCGAGGTGATGGGGTCAAAGATGATCTCGGATCCGATAAAACTGCTTGACTGCTCGCCTATATCTGACGGTGCTGCAGTGGTTGTCCTTGCGCCTCTTGAAACTGCCAGGAAGTACAACGACACTCCGATAAAGATAGTTGCAAGCGCACAGGCGAGCGACACGCTCAGGCTTGCGGAGAGGGACAGCCTTACGGCAATAAAGGCTACGAGCATAGCGGCGCAGAGCGCCTACAAGCAGGCGAAGGTCGCAGCAAAGGACATAGACGTTGTTGAGGTCCATGACTGCTTCACCATAGCCGAGATCATGGCAATGGAGGATCTTGGATTCTACAAGAAGGGCAAGGCAGGCAAGGCGATAGAGGACGGGGAGACTGCGCTGAACTCCAAGCTCTCGGTGAACACGAGCGGAGGGCTGAAGGGATGCGGACATCCCGTAGGAGCTACCGGAGTGAAGCAGGCTGCTGAGATTGTCTGGCAGCTCAGGGGAGAGGCGAAGGACAGGCAGGTAAAAGGAGCGGAAATAGGAATGACCCACAATGTGGGCGGAAGCGGCGCTACAGCGGTAGTGCACATATACAAGAGGGCTGATTGACAATGGAACGATCATCTGCAAGTCTGTGGAGGAAGATAAGGCCGAGGTATAACCTTGTAGGGAACGAGTGCAAGAACTGCAACACAGGATACTTCCCGCCGAGGGTAGTATGCAGGAACTGCGGCAGGAAGTCGAAGATGGCTGAGAAGCAGTTCTCTGGGAATGGGACAGTGTATTCGTTCACCGTCATAAGGACACCTCCTGACACGTTCAAGGACGAAGCTCCATACACCATAGGCGTGATAAAGCTTGATGAGGGTCCGATGGTCGAAGGGCATGTCATAGACACAGGTGCAAAACTGAGGATAGGGGCAAAGGTGAAGATGGCATTCAGGAAGATGTACGTGGAGGATGATGAAGGCCTAATACATTACCATTTCAAGTTCGAGCCCTTGTGAAGGCGTGTTGTCTCTTCCTAGCCCTGTTCCGGCGCCTCGAAAACACCAAAACAGCCTGCTCAGGATCTCTGAACAGTGGCTTTTCCAAAGTAAGCCGTATAAGCAAGCGCAGTTCAGTTTCGCCAGAAACCCGAATCTGCAAACGTCGATATTTTGGGCGGAGCGGATGCCTCATGGCCTAGCTATGAGAATGTAAGAGCACTAATAATTAAATAAATTAGTGCTACAAGAGCACCAATATATTTATATATCCTCGTGCACATTATTGATTCATGGATAAAGGCAGCGTCATCGATTATTTCAGGACATATGAGGAATTCAAACCGTTAATTTTAGAGAGGGAGCTTGAAGTACCTCTTGATTCAGAATCCATAATAAGTATAATGGGACCACGAAGGGCAGGCAAGACCTATTACATGTTCCAACTTATGAAGAGGTTCACAGGCGCCATATATCTCAGCTTTGATGACTTCAGACTCAATACAATAAAATATACTGAATTGGACGACGTGATAAAAGTCTACGCTGAAATTTACGGAACAAAACCATGCGTATTATTCCTTGATGAGATTCAGGAGATAGATGACTGGGAATTGGCAGTAAGGACATTCCACAATCTCAAAAGCTATAAAATATTCATAACCGGTTCCTCATCAAAGATGCTGTCTAAGGAGATAGCAACGCAGCTCAGAGGGAGGACGCTCTCCTATCTCTTACTTCCATTCAGTTTCAGAGAGTATCTCTCTGCGCTTAAAGTCGATGTTATCAAGAATCCAGGTAAGGTAGCGATAACTGGGATTAAGCACCGTCTCAGGGAATATCTGGAATTTGGAGGATTTCCAAAAGTAGTGTCAGAAAGAGACAAGATAGGAACGCTTCGGGAGTATTCAGACCTCATATTTCTGAAGGATTTCGTAGAGAGGCATAGTATAAAGAACACAAACCTTGCAAGATACCTGCACGAATCAATAATCCAGAATTTCTCCATGGAGATGTCGATCAACTCCATGTTTGGAAAGGCAAGCGCCTCGGGTATAAAGGCTGCCAAGCGCACAGTACAGGAGTATATTAATGGACTCCAAGACACTGTCTTCTTCTTTTTTGTAGACAGATACTCAAAGAAAGCACACATGCGAGCCTCCTGGCCAAAGAAGGTGTACCTGGCAGATACTGGGCTCACCAAAATCGCCAAGTTCTCAGAGGATATTGGACGGCTGATGGAAAATATAGTTTTTTTGGAACTTATGAGAAAACGGAACATAAAAAAGCTGATGGATATTTATTACTGGAAAGATCAAAGAGGCGAGGTGGACTTTCTCGTGCGCGAAGCGGATAAAGTCACCGAGCTTATACAGGTAACATACGAAATAGACACCAACAACATAAAAAGAGAGACTGATTCCTTGCTGCGTGCTGGCATCGAATTGAAGTGCAGATCGCTGGTCATTATTACATGGGATAGGGAAGAAACTATAACTGAGGATAATAGGAAAATCAGAATAATTCCCCTATGGAAATGGCTTGTCGCTCCGCTCAAAAGGTAAACTTCGTCCCTCTTCTAAAAAACAAACCGTTGCATGTGAAACCAGTTTTATTTTGCTATGAGCTTGAATCCGCACTTGTCGTTGATTTTTATGTTTTCTCCTTTCGGAAAACAACATTCCGGTTAAACGCTCGCAAAACATCTGATGAAACTTTTCCTAAAAGTTTCGGATTGAAAACCTTAGAAGGACTGTTTACCTCATCTTTATCCTGTATTCTATTACCTTCTTGTTGCTCCTGTCGTACCAGAAGTATGCGTCGAATCTCCTGGATTCAAGCATCAGGTCTAGCCAGTATTTGTCGTCGTCCCACATCCTGTCAAGCGGAAGCATGTTTATGCTGAACCACCTCACCGGCCCTTCATCTGTCGACCTGACCCTTCCTGTGAATTTTCTTGCGGAGAATAGGAATCCCTCTATCGAAAGCTTCCTCTCCCCGTTCATGAAGAAATAGAGCTTTCCATGGAAGAAGGGGTTTATCATCCTTATCCCTGTCTCTTCGAACGTCTCCCTTATGGCGCACTGCTCAGGCGTCTCGCCTCTCTCGAACTTGCCTCCGGGGCCGTTCCACTTTCCCTTGCTCACTCCCCTTGTGGCCTCCTTCAGCAGCAGCCTGTTCCCGTCTATTACATGGCACAGTGTGGCCCTGAACATCATGATATCTCCCTGACACGCCTTGACAATCCCCTTTCATCGGAAAAATATTTATGTGCGCATGCCTTGCGTATCCTGTTCATCATTGCAAGCCCTATGCCTTCCTCTTTGAACTGCTCTATTATGGCGAACCTCGATTCCATGCCGTCGAGTGCAATCAGGGCGTCGAAGAGCATCGATGCCATGCGCCCTGGATCCCTCCTGCTTCCCAGGGCAATCGAGTTTTTCGCCGTTCCGCGCATTGCCCTGCACGACTCTCTGGAGCCTATGAATGTGAACTCTCCCCTGAAGCTTTCGGAAGCCGCAGGCAAGGCTCTTGGGTCACCGGTAAAGAGGAAGATGGGCTTTTCAGGCGAGTAATGCCTGTACTTCATGCCTGGGCTTGAGGGCCTTGACCTTGAATCGGATATGGCTCTTGACTGGCTGGTCACTTTGGGCCTTTTCCCGAACGCCTTCTGCACCTGGTCGACTGTATATGAGCCGGGACGGAGGATCGTGAACTTTTTTAGGTCTATTACAGTGGATTCGAGGCCGAACTTCGATCTCCCTGAATCCATTATAGCATCGACCTTTCCGTAGAAATACTTAATGGCATGCGAGGCTCTGGTTGAGGAGGGCTTGGAAGAGATGTTCGCGCTCGGCGCTGCTATGGGCACGCCGCTTTCCCTGATCAGACTGAGCGCCACCTCGCTGTCAGGCATCCTTATGGCTATTGTATCGAGGCCTCCTGTGACCACTTTTGGGACTATAGGCTTCGCCTTCACTATTATAGTCAGCGGGGCTGGCCATATCCTGCGCATCGTGCCAAAGTACCTTTCCGGTATGCGCGCGACTGTTTCCGCCATCTCCATGCTTGAAACGTGCACTATGAGGGGATTGTCGCCAGCTCTTCCTTTTATACTGTATATCCTCCTGCACGCATCAGGATTCAGGGCGTCTGCACCTATGCCGTATACAGTCTCTGTGGGGAATACCACTATGCCGCCTCCCCTCAGTATGGCAGCTGCCTGCCTTATCTGCTTCGCGCCTTTCCGCAGGCCCTGTATCTTGAGTATTATTGTCATGGATCCGCCTCGGAGGAAGCCCGTGATCAGAATCGCAGGAAGTTGATGTAGGTTACTTGAATATGGAGTCGCTTATGGTCCCTGCCGCTATGTCCGCAGGGTTGACTATCATAGCTTTGCCTGCGGCTATGTTCCTAAGGTGGTGCTCTGCAGCCTTTGTAGGAGCCACCACGACTATCTTTGCATGAGCCGCAAGCTCCTTGGCGACAAGCAGCGCATAGATGGTCCTTGAGCTGTCCTTCAGGTCGATGACTATCGCCTTGGCCTTGCCTGGCTCGAACTCGCGCAGGTCTGAGTCTGAAGTCGAGTCTGCGATATATGCCCTGTAGCCCAGCTTCTTCATATGCTCGGCATTGCCAGGGTCGTTCGTTATCACTATGAACCTCTCATTCTTTTCGAACATCCTTTCTGCAAGGAAAAGGTTCGTTGTGCCCGATCCTATCAGTATCACATGCTTGTTGAGCGACCTCTTCTCGAATGTGCTCATCCTCCCAGTCAGTGTCTCTATTCTCTCGTTCATGAATTCACCTGCTATAGCAACAATGGCGCTGAAGAAGACGCCTAGTCCCACTATTATCAGCACCATAACAAATATCTTTGCAGTCGTACTCACTGGATATATGTCTCCATACCCCAATGTGGAAATCGTCACTACAGTGAAGTACGCGGCATCGACCCATCCAGTTATCCTCACATTGAATCCGCCGTGCTGTCCCAGGACATAAGTTCCAAGTATGCCGAATGCGAGCACAGCTAGCAGGGATATTAGGTAGATCATGACCTCCATTAGCTTCATTCGGAAAACCGATTTTATACCAATATGTATAGGTCACTATAAATATGTTTTGCCGTCCGTCAAGGTTCATATCCCGTGCCTTGACCTCAGCTTTTCCCTTTTCTCAGCGAGCTTCGAAAGGAACGGTGTCGCCCTCTTTGGCATCCTCTTCACCCTGCTTGACAGGGAAGTTATCCCTCCTGTGCCAAGCTCGTCTATCTTGGCTATGTCCTCTCTGCTCAGTCTGAAGCCTGTGGATTCCGCATTCTCCCTCATGTGGGGCACATTCGCGGCCTTCGGAATTGGGATCACTCCCTTCTTAGATATGAGCCAGTTGAGGGCGACCTGCGCTGCTGCCTTCCCGTACTTCTTCCCGATTGCAGCCATCGCCTCGATGGATTCCGACCTCGCAGGCCCGAACATCTTTCCGCTTGAAAACGGGCTGTATGCTATTATCGATATCTTTTCTCTGGCGCAGAAAGCCTCTAGGCCGTCCTGCGGATCCCTGACGAAAACGCTGTACTCTACCTGGTTCGACACTATGTCATTTGCCTTCAGCACCCCCATGGCCTCCTTCAGCTCCTCTACTGAGAAATTGCTCACTCCGATATGCCTGATCTTTCCGTCCTTCACAAGCCTCTCCATGGCCCTCATTGTCTCTGCTATAGGCACCTGCTTGTTCGGCCAGTGGAGCTGATACAGGTCTATGCTCTTCACTCCGAGCCTTGCCAGGCTGCTGCTGCATGATTTTATCACGTCGTCATACCTGAAATGGTGCGGCGATACCTTTGTCGCTATGAACAGGCCTTCTCGGCCTATTATCGCCCTGGCTACCAGCTCCTCGGTATTGTACATCTCTGCTGTATCTATGAAATTTATCCCGAGCCTGATCCCTTCGCGTATAGCTTCGGTCTCCTCTTCCTGATTGCGCCCCAGCTTCCATGTGCCGATTCCTACCGCAGACAGCCTCTCCCCAGTGCTGCCCAGCTCTTTGAAGATCATAAGACCATAGTTCTTATCCTGCAGTTGAAGATATTTAATTATTTTGCCCACATTTATCTGCGTGGATATCAAGACCGACTTTGAAGACGGGCATTTCGCCTCTGAATACGGGAAGCTGCATTACGTGCACCATGGCGGCAGCGGACCTGCGATAGTGTTCCTTCACGGTTTCGCCGGAAGCCTGAAGAGCTGGACCAGGCTGATGCATTACCTGCCAAGCGACTTGGACGTTTATGCTGTGGACCTTCTGGGGCACGGGGAGTCCGATGCGCCTGACGCGGACTATTCGCTGAAGATGCACTACGAGACAATAAGGGAGCTCGTTGAAGACCGGAAACTTGAAAGCCCGTACCTCTTCGGGCATTCGTACGGAGGGTGGATCGCTATGCATTATGCATTGGAGGAGAAGGCAGGGGGCCTGATCCTAGAGGATTCTGTCGGGCTCGCTGAATTCGCGTATGAGAGGAATGCGCAGGACCCGGGATACAGGGAAGAGGTGGTGAAGAAGGCGCTGCGCCTCAACCCGCGCGAAGGGGTGCTGAAGAAGATGATTTATGCCGACAACACAGACGTGCTTCTCACTCCGGGGATCCTCGGAGGCATAGAGGCCCGGACGCTTATAATATGGGGCGGAGAGGATTCAACAGTTGACATCAAATATGCGAAAGAATTCAACAGGTCGATAAGAGGCAGCAGGCTGGTAGTGCTTGACGGGGAGAGGCACACGCCGCATTATACCAACCCCGAGGCCGTGGCAAAGGCCCTGATCGATTTTTTGGCTGTTTCCAA
Organism: Microcaldota archaeon; assembly: GCA_021803945.1. GTDB lineage: Archaea > Micrarchaeota > Micrarchaeia > Micrarchaeales > CABMGC01 > JAJZNA01. Next base: position 1,133 of record JAJZKW010000014.1, on the reverse strand, counting down.
GCCCTAACCCCGTTTTCTAGATGAAACCTCTTTTGGGTGAGGTTGCAGAAGAAGGCTAGTTTAGGATAGTTACTTGTATTTCCTGATATCCTCTTTTGTTAGTCCGGCTTGGTTGAGTATTGAATGGAGCGTACCTTCCTTGAGTTCTTTATCGTGAAGTGGAATTACGACCATATGACCATTTCCATCCAGAAGTATCCTGTGGCTTCCTTTCTGGTGGTCAAGGTAAAAGTTATAGCGTTTGACAAGGATCTTTTCCAGTGCAAGGGGTTTTATTACAAGCCTAGGCATAGGCTTTCACTCTGAGGTCTAGCTTCTCAAAAGTAGATGCAGAGATGTATTTTTTATAGGTGTTGGGCTTATCTTTTATTGCATCCAGTACGTCTTCTACGCCTTCCTTTAATCTTCCTTCGAGAGTATATAATGTTTTTGCCTGTTCCACTATGTGCAGCTCTTTTATTTCGCCTATGTACCATTTTTCGCTGATGGCCACATCGGCTTTAAAGCCGTAGATTTCGAGTTTCATTTTACCAATATGTTTACGCAGTGTAATTTTAAATAATGATGTGTAGTGGAAATCTTTTTCAGATTCCAATTCTTTTTTTCCTATAAAACCTCTTTTGGGCTACTGAAGCTTATTGCTTGGTTGCGCTTATGCAGGCGAACGCGTATGAGCCGCTCTTCGGATAGTGCCTGCATGACTGCGCCTCCTGCTTCTCTACCTGCCTCATGCTCTTCGAATCGGACACGATGTAGTATTCTATGGCCTTGACGTCGAATGTGCTTAGCATCACGTCGAGGGCCTTGTCATCGTAGACCCTTACAAATGACTTCCCGCCGGCTGCTATCAGGTCGGATATCCCATAGTTGCAGGAGAATATCAGCTGCCCTCCTGGGTTCATTATCTCTTTTACCTTGGTCATAGCTTTGACGTCTCCCTGCTTATCCAGGTATTCGGATTTGCTGTAATGCTGAAGACCGAAATACTCCAGAGAGTTGATGGCTATGACTATGTCGAACTTCTCCTTCCCGAAGTCGTGGGAGCTGAAGTCCCCCTTTATGAATTTCAGGTTGGCATGCTGCCTCCCGTAGTCGATGTAGTCTATACCTGTGACATTGTACCTCATCATGGC
>JAJZKW010000023.1 GCA_021803945.1 Microcaldota archaeon | reverse complement strand
GGTGGAGACGTTCGCAAGAAGGATGGATGCAATAGGCAATATATGGGAGAAGGAGCTTAGAAGGCTGATTCCACAAGAATCGTGGATTGAATATGATGAAGCAAAAAGGACATTGTCTGAAAGCCTGGCCGCGGCTGGTATGCTGTAGCGGCATTTGCATAGATCGACATGGTTCTGATATTCAGGCATTGGATTCCCGATAAGTTCAGAGTTGCAGAGCGGAGCGTGGAGCCTGCGGTAAAGGACGGGGACTACATCTTACTGTGCACTTTTTGAGGGGGATTCGAGGTAGGTGACATAGTGGTCCTGAAGCACCCGGGAAACGGCATTGAGATTGTGAAAAGGATTGAAAAGATAGACAAGAGTATGACATTCGTCTTTGGTGACAACAGGGACTGCAGCGAAGACAGCAGGAAGTTCGGGGAGGTGCCAGTTGGCGATGTGATAGGCAGAATGGTCCTAAAAGTATGATTATTTCCTTTTCATTATGTCTTTGTATGCAGCTATTGTCTCTTCTGCGCATCTCTTCCAGGTGAAACTTCTTGCATATACTGTTGCCTTATTTCGCAGCTTGTTGCTGTACCCATTAAGCTTGATGTCTGATATGATCTGCGCCATGTGCGATTCGTCTTCCGCCTCGAAACAGTACTTGCGCACCTCCTTGGGGATAATGGCTTTCTTGTAGATTACGACTGGCAGTCCCCTTGACTGCGCCTCAAGGACCTCAAGCCCGAATCCTTCGTAGTAGCTTGGGAATACAAACGCATCGAAGCTGTCGTATATATCCAGTTTATGGCTTTCGCTTGCGAATCCCCTGAATCTTACCCTTTTATCCCCGGATGCCAGCGCCTGCAGCTCTGCGGAGGGGTTTTTACCCCATAATTCGAAGGTATAGTTACCTTCCAACCAGGAAAACGCCTTAATGGCAAATGCTGCATTCTTCCTGGCATGCATCCCGCCCAGATATCCAATCCTAAAAGTACGGTTTTTGTTTGTTTTGTTACACAGGGGCTTTTCCGTGAATTTATTATCTATGGCGTGATTTACGATGAAAATCCGGTCTCTTGGATAGCCTGTGCTGCGCGCTTCTAGTGCAGTTTGTGTGGAATTGGCCATAAGATAATCTGAAGCCGATATCTGCTCCATTATTTTTTTTCCTATAAATGCCGAAATATTATCGGCAATGGTATGTCTTGTATTTCTGGCACGCAGCGGATGATTTTCGCTTAGCAGGAATAGTTCATGGAGGGTCGTTACCGTTGCCTTGCACCTTGGATTATACATTATTGGGCATGGCATATGGACTATGTCATACTTTGAAAAGTCGTGAAATGCTGTGGATATTGTAAATGATATCTTCCTTGTTATCGGATTGCTTCCGAAGCCCAGCTCTATTTTGTCAATGCTGTATGCCCTTGGTGCAAATAGGGCTACATTCCTGTATATCTGGTAATTGTATGTCTGGACCCCTTGCCCTATGTCCTTGTTGAAATTGCCCTTCATGCTGAGCATGCATATGTTCATTGAGTATTACCTGTGTTATTTTGGGCGCGTTGCCTATCAGTATTGCTCGTGTTGCCGGATATTCCTGCAATTCAAAAACAAATTTTACAAGCGGCGGATCGGCTGAGTTTATCTGGACAAGAAGGCTTTTAAAATTAACCTGAGATAATAGTCCTGCTATTTTGGAGCCTTAAGGGATATTATGAGCAAACTCAGGCCGGCACGTTCGGTAAGGAACATACTCAGCCAGTCATGGTCCAGGTATTCGGTCAGGAAGCCGAAGAAGAACTACATAAAGTCCCTTCCTCACACTAACCTGATGGTATTCAACATGGGCATGGACAAACCCAATTACGACCTTCTCCTCACGCTCAACTCCGACCAGAACGTGCAGCTCAGGTCCAACGCGCTTGAAGCCGCAAGGCAGGTGGCCAACAAGCACCTTGAGAGGGAGCTCGTTAACAACTTCTACTTCACTGTCCTGACTTATCCGCACAACGTGATAAGGGAGAAGAAGAGGGCCACCGGGGCTGGCGCAGACCGTCTCTCGCAGGGAATGTCAATGTCGTTCGGCAGCCCGTCGTCTATAGCCGCAAGGGTGAAGGCTGGGCAGCCGATATTGAGGATAAGGACGGTGTCAAGCGCAAAGGAAGTAGCGAGGCAGGCGCTCAAGAGGGCGTCGTCCAAGCTTTCAGGGACATACACCATAAGCATGTCGCAGATTGCCAAGGCATCCTGATGCCATTATCTATGCCAAAAAGTCGCATGGCAGTATTCTGTGCAGGCATTAGCCCCTTCTCCACGCCTTGTAGTGCTCAACTACCTTCTCTATGCATATCTTTATCCACGGAGTGTATGAATCCGGGTTCCTCGAGAAATCCTCATGCAGCCTTTGAAGGTCCATCCACTTCCAGGCCTTGACCTCCTCAGGGTTCGGCTTGGGCTCCCCGTCGTATTTCCCGAAGATTACATGGTCGTATTCATGCTCTGTCAGATCTTTGTCCATCTTCGCCTCGTACTCGAATGCGAACTCCTCCCTCATGTCGCAGTCGAAGCCCATCTCCTCCCTGAGGCGCCTGTGGGCAGCTTCCAGCGAGGTTTCGCCCTTCCTCTGGTGGCTGCATACAGTATTTGACCAGAGCCCTCCGCCATGGTACTTAGACTCGGCCCTCTGCTGCAGCATGACCTCGCCCTTGCTGTTGAATATGAATATTGAGAACGCTCTGTGCAGCTTGGCTCCGTTCTGGTGCGCCTTTAGCTTCTCCTCAACCCCTATCTCGTTGTCGTCATGGTCTACGAGTATTACCTGCTCCATCGCACCGAAGAGATATTGCACAGAAAGCATTATATATCTGGCACGGGTATAGCTCCTTGACGTATAATCTGCTTTTTACGGTGGAAGAAATGCGCATATTACTACAGTTCCCCGAAGGGCTAAAGCAGGAGGCATTGAAGCATGCGAAGAAGCTTGAAGCTGAGGGAAACGAGGTAGTCATATCCGCAACCCCGACCTTCGGCGCATGCGATCTTGCGATAGACGAGGCGAAGAATATCGGAGCGGAGAAGATAGTCCATTTCGGGCATGCTGAGTTCCACCATGTAGACTTCAATGTTGAGTATGTACCTTATGACATAGACGCAGACCTCGGCATACTTGACAGGGCTGTGGAGCCGCTCAGGCCTTACGGGAAGATAGGCCTTGTCACCACGATACAGCACATGCACCAGCTAGATAAGGTCGCCGGGTTCTTCAGGGCGAACGGGAAGGAGGTGATCATAGGAAAGCCATACGGATTCGCCAAGCAGGGAGGGCAGATACTGGGATGCGATGCCGGAAGCGCGGCGAGCACAGACAGGCAGGTGGACGCTTTCGTGTACTTCGGCGGGGGATTGTTCCATCCTCTCGGAGCGCTTCTCATGACAAGCAAGCCGTTCCTGGTCATAGAGCCGTTCCAGGGAACGGTAGAGTTCATAGACAAATACAGGGAGATATACAGGAAGAGGAGCAGGGGCAAGATACTCGCATCGGTCGACGCAAAGAATTTCGGCATACTGGCAACTACGAAGAACGGCCAGAACAACATGCCGATGGCCAAGATACTCAAGGCAAAGGTGGAGGGCGCAGGGCTTAATGCTGCGATACTCGTATCCAACACCTTTGACTTCGACTCTATAAACAACATGCTCGAGTTCGATGCCTTCGTGAACACCGCATGCCCGAGGATATCCATAGACGACACGGACAGGCTCAGGAAGCCGCTTCTCAGCGCGAATGAGCTAAACGAGGTACTGAAGATAAAGGCTGAAATGGCAAGAGCTAAGGCCTGATCACTGGATCAAAAGAAAAAAAAGGAGGAAAATCCACTTCCAGTTTAAACATAATATACGTATTGAACGTAATAAACGTAAGGCATAAATACCTGTTTGCGCATAATAGTTGTGATTAACATGACAAGCCTGACGTTATCCGTATCCAAGGAACTAAAGAAAATGATGGATGAGCATCCGGAAATAAACTGGTCAGAAGTGGCTAGACAGTCGATAATACAAAAACTAACTCTGTTGGCAAAGATGGATAAGCTGCTTGAGAAAAGCCGGTTAACAGAGAAGGATGCAATTGAAATCGGAAGAAAGGTGAATGCGGGCATAGCAAAGCGTATGAACCTGAGTGAGTGATTTGATGGATTTTGTAGTAGATGCAAATATTCTATTTGCTGCGTTCATAAAAAACAGTACTACAAGGGGAATTCTGCTCACGAAAACGCCAATGCCTTTAAAACTTTGTACAACGCCTTTCATATTAGAAGAAACATACAAGTACAGAACGCTTTTAGCGAGAAAGGCCTTATTAGACGAAAATGATATAATGGAGGTTGTTTTGGAATTGATATCCGCATCTAATATAGAGATAGTAAAAGAAAGCGAGTTAAGCAAATTCAAAAACAAGGCAGAAAAAGTATCTCCGAGGGAGAATGACGCTCCTTACTTTGCGGTTGCATTGTATAAGAATTGCAAAATTTGGTCTAATGACAGACTCCTAAAGCATCAAGACGCAGTAGAAGTCGTCACAACAAAAGAATTGCTGGGTATATTGGATTCGCTCCGATAAGCCAACATAGTAGTGGTATTTGAGCTTGAAAGCGTAGGCTAAGGCCTAATCCTGAATTAAAAGAAAAAAAGAAGGAAAAGAAAGGAAAGCATCCTTGATCAGGATGCCTTCATCGTTATCGTGGCGAGCTCTGCGTAATATAACGTTGAACCGCCGGTCGATGTGGTGTATACTGCCCAGAGCGCTCCTGCGTACGTTGCGCCTACGGAGATCGACGGAGCTGCAACAGGCACTGTGACCTGCGCCGTCTGACCGCTTGTAAGCCCAGAGCTCAGGTAATTCCCTGATGCCGGAGCGTTGCTTATTGAAGTAGGGACTCCGCTTGTAAGCCCAGTGCCCTGCGGAACAAAGTAGACATTGGCAGTTGCCCAGTTGGTGCCTGTATTCTGCCCTACTGTGACTATGACATTCCCTGTAGTGTGGCTTAATGCCACTCCTGTGCATTCGAAACCTGACTGTGGCAGGCATGACGTCCCTAGAGGCGAGCCTCCCAATATTCCCAATGAGAACAGTGCGACCATGACTATTGCTATAATCAGTATGGCCCATCCGTACGTCATCAGGTACTCCATTGCGCTTTGCAGTTTGAAATTCATAACAAATACCTTGTACTATTTTATTAGGAATCAAAAGGTATTTAAATGCCAATATAAACGTTCGGTTTCGGGCTTATGGAATGCGTGCATCCTTATCTTGCTGCCAAAGCAGGCAGATTGCATGCGCGGCTAAAGCTTTCCGTGCTGGCCCTGGCTTATGTGCAGCATCTCGTTCATCACGCTCTCGAGCTGGATCCTCGCCACATCCTGCTTCCTCCTGAAGTCCGGAAGGATAGAGTTAGCAAAGCGCATATGGAGGGTTGAATCGTATATATCTGACATTATCGCGTAGTACGCCTTTGCGTCATCGAGCTTGCCCTTCCTGATGGATTCTATGGACTCCCGCTTGAGCTCCCCTACTACATCCATGAGGCCGAGGAGGTAAGCCACTTCGGTTTCCCCTATTGCCCCCATGCTCGGTATCCTCTTGCTGGAGAGTATGTTGTAAAGTATAAGAGCCTCTGAATACTCCTGGTGAGCCTGGAGGGAGTAGTACTCAAAGCCCTTCTCAACGCTTGAAAGCCCTGACTTGCGGGACTTGAGCTCCTTGAGCATTCCCTTCACGCGCTTGGGACCCGAGGCGTGCATCATGGCTATCGCCTTACCTGCAGTCCTTATCAGCTCCTTTGACTGCTGCATCACTAAATCCCTGCTGTGCTCCAGTCTTGAGACCTTGTCTTCAATCTTCTTGAAATCAGGTATCATAAAACCATCCATACATCATTTATTCTCAGTATCTAATAACCATTGCCATGCTGGCTTCATAACCATGCTATCTCTTTATTTGATTTTAAGTTATGCATATTGCTTATTATAATAAGCAAAATTACAGCTTATTGCTCATTACAATAATCATGATGCCTTTTTCCTCCTGCACCGGAAAAGGCACTGCTGGGCGCAGGTATCTCCAATTTATTGCCCGGGCGCAAGGGATATATTTCGCGCTTATTTTTGGCTACCCTGGCTACCTTCCTGCATCGGCATTTGGATTATGTAGTTTAACGAGTTCGCGATTCTCCTTAGGGTAGTGGGATGTGTGGAGAAGAAAGGTTTTATGAACGCGTGGATTCTCTCCACAGTGCCCATCTTCTCTGGCAGGAGTTTCTTTTCCTCCATCCTGAGTATACACTCGTCCTGGGAGTTGAGTATTTCGCCTAGGTTGGCTGCATACCCGATCTGGGGGTTAAGTCCTTCTGGGTATGTGTGGACTATATGGTTGGCTATACCAAACATGTCTATTTTTATGAGTAATGAAGCGGTGACTTCGCCCCCGACTAATGAAGATGTATATGAATCGGCATCCAGTTCTTGCTTCCTCATTATCGCCATGGCAACCATTTTGCCGAACACATTATTACTCAGGCCTCGCCCGAGGTACCTTAATTCGTGGAAATGCCGCACGTGAAATCCCTCGTGGAGCAGGAGTGCGGTTATCTCAATGTCGGAAAGGAGGCGGATGAGTTCTGGATTTATGTATAGGCTCCCTATGGCTTCTGCCGGCCCGAGTGTTCCGTTAGGCATCAGCTCATAGACTGGAATAGGCGCGACTGCGGCGGCAAAGGTGAGTCTGGAAGGGATCGGACACATCTGCGGCACTAGCCCATCCTTTAGAAGGGATTCCATGACAGAGGTTACACGGTCCGTCTGGAAATAGGTGTTGGAAAAACCTTCTGGCTTCTCAGAGCTGCGCTGCATCTTTTTTAGCAATTCTGAAAGATAATCATTCACCTTGGCGTGTCTTTGGGAGCGTATGCTGGATGCTTTGTGCATGCACATAAATACGCTGTTTTGATATATAAAGACGCTGAAAATTAGCAGAATAACAGTGATCTTTGTCTAATTTGTGCTTTGATATGCATGTTTATAAAGCACTGCAAGTCCAGGCCTTGGCATAGTTTCTCTGGCTGTTTTTACTTGATTCCCCTGGAT
>JAJZKW010000013.1:30200-31420 GCA_021803945.1 Microcaldota archaeon | reverse complement strand
TAAACGGGTACACTCCTCAGATCGGCACTCAGCTTTCGCCAAACTTCAGGATATCATACAAGGAATGCTCAGGAACCTCATGCACTACATACAACACAACAGGCACAGGCACCACATACGTTTCCGCAAAGCTCCCTCCTTTCCATAAAATAGAGCTCCTCTCCTTCCCATACTCATACAACCTTACGGTCGAAGGAGTGCAGTACCAGAGCGGCACATTCATAAACTTCGTCAACGGCACAAACTATTACATATCTGCAGATAACCCTCCAGTCGTGCAATTCATGGGATGGGAGACTTCAGGAGGTGTGTCTGTTGCAGACATGCTGCAGAGGCAGACCACCGCCTCAGCCACGTCAAACGGCACCATAGAGGCCATATATATCTGCTACGGCCTCTCGCTCCAAGGAAGCCCACTAGGGGTAGGCACTGAATCTGCAACTCCCACTTCCTCAGGCAACTGCCCAACCGACAGCTATCTTCCAGGGACGCACGTTTCAATAACCGCGACTCCGCTTAATTCAGCTCTTTACGCATTCTCGTCTTGGTCCGGATCCGGATCTGGACAGTACAGCGGATCATCGAATCCGGCACCCATAGTCATGAATGGAAACATAATAGAGACTGCGAATTATCAGCAGGTCTGCTATTCATTGACACTCAGTGCAAGCCCGTCAAATTACGGAACGGTGTCCCAGAGTCCGTCTCCGTCCGGATGCGCTGCAGGCAGCTATCCCGCAGGAGCGTCAGTCACGATAACGGCAACTCCAAATACAGGATACTCATTCAGGAACTGGGCGGCTCCAAGTTGCGGCACAAATCCGACATGCACATTCGCGATGCCTTCTGCAAGCCTCAGCAAAACAGCATTCTTCGCGCCTGCATGCTATTCGCTTACCCTCAGCGGAAGTCCGTCTGCAGGAGGAACGGAATCGCAGACAGGTACATCGGGTTCCTGTTCCACTGACAATTACGTTGCAGGCACACCAGTGACAATAACAGCAACCCCTGCTTCAGGATACTCATTCAGCAGCTGGTCTGCTGAATGCGGCACAAATGCCTCATGCACCTTCTCGATGCCTGCCGGAAGCATCTCCCCGGTAGCAAACTACGCGCAGATCACTTACACTTCGACTACCACTGTTGTATCATATTCAACAACTACAGTCCAACCAACCTATTCAACAACCACAGTCCAACCAACCTATTCAACAACCACA
>JAJZKW010000013.1:0-30100 GCA_021803945.1 Microcaldota archaeon | reverse complement strand
ACTACCACTATCATTACTTCTTGCCCAGACACTGATGATGCATCATCCATTGTCAATGGGGTCTGTTATTATACTGAGCAGACGTGTTATTCAGGCAGTTCTGATCAGGATGTTGATGCTCCGGGTTTGCCACCTTGTCCGAAATACTCCACAACCACAATAGGATACACCACCACTGTAGGATATACTACTACTGTCAGCGGGGGCGGAGGAGGTTCAGTATACGGATACGTTAAAATACTATTATCAAACGACTCTTTGATAAACGCGTCGCAGATAAAGATTGGAGATTTGATAATGGCATACAACTTTAACACACGCACGCTTGTCCCATCTGTTGTAACTGCCGTATACGTAAGAAATGTCACGGACAAGTACACTTTCAATGGATTACTTAATGTCGATGCGGATGAGGTAATGCTCATAAACGGCCGCTGGCAGCGCGCCTACACTGCAAAGGTCGGCGATACTCTATTCAATCCAATCACTGGGCAATACCTCAATATAACCAGCATTACGATAAAATATTACGGCAGCGCGCATCATGTCTACGACATTATTGCAACGCCGTTCAACAATTACATAGCTGACGGCTTCTTGATAGACGGAGTAATTACTTGATTGGTGATAGGATGAAAGATGATAGCACTGTAAACGATTCCGGCCTTAGTACTGTTACATCTAAACAACAATACAAAAACCAGCTTTCCTTTGACCGCTGGCGGCAATCTGCAGAAAAAAGAAACACAAAGCTGTACATAGCTGCAATTGTCGTAATCGTTATAGTAATCGCCTTCGCATATGTTGGCATATCCAATAACAAAGGCGCATACAATGCTACTGCAAGCCCTGTATCCCTGTTAAATACCATGTCAGGGCGCAATGTTGTCCTTTCAGGGATCCCTCTCGCAACTAACATGTCTTCATATTATTTCCACCTGTCTAATGGTTCATCAATACAGCACTACTACAGCCTGCCATTTTCCAGCGGACGAATAATAGCAACCTCTTTTCCTTCTTCAAACTTCACTGCGTCAGTACCAAAGGCTTACTCAAACCTTTCATCCCCAATAATGGTTTTCGTGCACGTATTGAGCTATCCTAATATTACTTCGGCAGAATCTAATTATAGAATATTTTCTGGAATCAACAAAAATGGCACGACATCACACCCTGGCATGATAAACAATTCAATTGTTTATTCAACTACGGAATATGGATTGAGCCTTATAGGTATAATGTTCCAATATAAGAATTACATTTCAATCACAACTACCTGGGGAAACCCAAAGATATTCACTAATTCATCATACGCTTCAAATATAGCGGCAAGGCAGTACTCTATCATTCGAAACAGTACATAGTGATCCTTTGAAGCAGGATAAAAAAAGAAAAAGACCAGCAATAAAGATAAAGACTGCAGATCTTGTTATTGCAATATTTGGATCCATGTTGCTATTGATAATCATATACGCCGTTTTTCAGCAGCGCGGTGCAAATCCTCCTGTGTGCGTAGGTGCAGACTGTGTAGGAAATGCCACAAAACCAGTAATGATTGCAATATCTAATATCAACCAGTCAGACGTGAATAACGTTACTGGGATAAATTATACTGCCATACTAGTCAACGACACTACCACGCCTTCACCTTCTCTCAAGGCCCAGGGGTTCGAATCTATATCAGTATCCGCCTTCAATTATAACGAAACCATGCCGCTTAATGCCACATATCCGAAGACGATAGTCGCCATACTATACGCAACAAAAAATTCCACCATGGCAAACCAAACAATTGACAGCGCACTCTTACCTGCTGGGGATCAAATGAAGTTTGTCATAATAAACAGCTCAAATTCATCATCAAACGTAACTAGGCCGCAAAACCGAACACTGCAATACTATTATTATGCAGGGCATAAAATAGGGATATATAGCTCATTTGTAATAGCCGTGTTCAATGAGTCAGGCATATCCTACGCATATCAGATGCCCATATACCGATACGTATCCGCATTCTCCTACAATGGAATTGCAGGCATAGTTACAACTGGCGGTTACATATCAATACGCCCATATGCTTCTGTAGACCTGGCCAAGGCGTTATTTCGCAAGATTATACAATCTTAATCCTTTACCTTTGCCTTCCCATCAATCCAACCGAATCAACGGGTCAGTCAAACAAATCCGAATCCATAAATAAACAAAATCAAGAAGTATGATCATGCCAATTTTTGCATGGTGCGTTCTACACCATGGAGGACGCAATTCAAATGGTTATGCGCGTATACAAAATGCTTATATCCCTTATACGCCATGCTTATACCATATAAAATGGGAAATGCCATGCCAAAAAGCAGGTCTCTAAAGCCGCATTCAACGAAAACCGACAAATGGCGAAAAGTCCAGCCCTCAAGAACCGGCTCTATAGGCTCCTGCTGCATTTCGACCACATTCCCGATATATCTTCGCTGAGCTTGTCTCTTGCTCACATCCGCAGTGATATCGCGAAGCGCATTTTTGCGAACAACATTTATATTGCCGTAGGTAGATATCAATAATCGATATCGGTAATCGATAAGTGATGCATTGAGCATTTTTGAAGACATCCATGGGGAGCACGGCAGGAGCTTCGGGCTCAGGTACTACATAGTGAGCCTGCTCGCCAAGAAGGAAATGACAGGCGCTATGATAATAGATGAGATATCAAGGATAACTCTAGGATACCTGAAGCCTTCGCCAGGCAGCATATACCCGATGCTAAGCATACTTGCCAATTCAGGATATCTTAAGTCAAGGACGCAGAAAGGCAGGAAGTTCTATACGCTGACCTCCAAAGCAAGGGATCGCTTCAGCGAGATGTCGGTGCCTCCGATGGCGTTCCTAAACAGGTCGTCAAGGAATGACAGCATCGAGGAGAGCATAGCCTCGATACAATACAGCATAGACTATCTTTTGGATAATATAGACTCGCTAAGGAAGGACAGGAAGAGCTACCAGGAGCTGCTCAAGATCACTAAGCAGATGCAGCGCATGCTGTAAGGGTTGCATATGGAGCATATACTGAGGATAAAGGACATAGTAAAGAAATTCGGAGACTTCACTGCGGTGGACAGCATAAGCCTGGACATAAAGAAGGGCGAGATATTCGGAATCCTCGGCCCAAACGGAGCAGGCAAGACCACCACTATAAACATGATACTTGGGCTTCTCAAGCCGACATCTGGCAGCATAACAATAAACGGCATTGACATAGCGAAGCACGGCAACGATGTAAAGAAGATGATGGGCCTCATGACACAGGAGACTGTTGTTGACGGGGATCTCACGGCAAGGGATAACCTCGAGATATTCGCAAAGCTCTATCATGTGCCTGACTCCAAGATACCGGGAAAGGTAAAGGAGGCCCTTGCGGAATCCGAACTTACCGAATTCGCGGACAAGAAGGCAGGCACTTTCTCAGGGGGGATGCAGAGGAGACTTGCGCTCGTCAAGTCGATGATACAGGATCCGATGCTGCTGATACTGGACGAGCCCACCACAGGTCTTGACATACAGAATAGGGTGAGCATGTGGGGCCACATAAAAGGACTGATAAAGATTGGAGTGACGATAATACTGACTACCCAGTACCTCGAAGAGGCAGACGCGCTGTGCGACAGGATAGCCATAATAGACCACGGTAAGATAAAGGCGATAGGCACCGCGTCCGAACTGAAGAGAATGGTGGGCACTGGCAGAGTACTTGAGATAGTCCTCGAGAGCGAGGTCCAGGCTCAGTCTGCGGCTTCTTTGCTGAAAAGCCGCTTTAAGATAAATCCCATAGTCAAGGGAGACAGGCTCGATGCAATAATAGAGAAGTGGGACCCGAAGATGCTGCCTGAGATGCTTTCCCTGCTAGAGAAGAAGAAGCTAATAGTGTCGTCTGTAAATGTGCATTTCCCGACCCTCGACGATGTCTTCATAAAGCTCACCGGGTCGGGAATGAGGGACTCTGCGTCAAACGAGTACGTATCTGCCAGGTCAAGTGCAATGGTAAGAGGTAGATAGAATGGGACTGATTGAAGATTCAATAACGCTTTACAAGAGAGAGCTGCTCATATTCAAAGCCAATGCCAGGACGAATCTGATAAGGTCAATAATCTTCCCGCTTGTGATAATAGTCTTTTTCGGCAACATAGGAAGCAGCATAAGGAACACTCCTGTGGCAGTTGTCAATTACGCCAACAATGCGCAGTCGCTGCGGTTCATGAACGACATCGAGGCGGGGCAGGCGATAAACATACTGTCGGTTACCAACGAACAGGTGGCTCTTAGCATGCTGCAACTCGGCACCGTGCAGCTTGTCATAGTGATACTGCCCAACTTCCCCAGCCAGAGCAGCATGCCAGGCATACAGGTATACTACTCCAATACGCAGCCGACAGTGATAAGCGCCGTACTGCCTATGATAACAGGCTACGCTCAGCATTTTGAAGGGTCAGGGCTGAGCTCTACAAGCGCGATAGGCCAGGTGCAGGGAAGCAGTCCTTCCCAGCCTGTCCAGAGGACCAGCAGCCAGATATCATCAAATTCGCTTTATTCCACAACCTCAAATTACCTTGACTTCCTGACAGGCGGAGTGATTGCAATGGTCGTGGTTTTCGGGGCGCTTTTCGGAGGCGGCATATCATACATCTCCGATAGGCAGCTTGGTAACATAAAGGCATTCCTTATCACTCCGATAAACAAGAATGCGATAGTTCTCAGCAGGATACTTTCAGGGGCAACGCAGAGCATAGTCTTCGCTATGCTCGCCCTTGCCATAGGCATGTTGTTCGGGGTAAGGCTTGCAATGGGGCCCATGGCAATCGTATACATACTTGTAGTCACCATAATCATAGGAATGGGATTCAGCGGGGTGGCGATGACAATCGCGTCGAAAGTGAAGAGAGTGGATGCATATGCGATATTCTCCCAGGCAATAGGGCTTCCGCTATGGTTCATATCTGGAGGCATTGTACCTACTGCAAGTTTGCCATCGTGGCTGGCCCCGCTTTCCGCAATAGACCCGCTAACATACGCCACAGACATAACAAGGGCGGTGATAATGCAGGGCTTCATATCTTTTGGCCAACTGACCGCTGACCTAAGCATACTCATAGCCTTCACAGTGATAATGGTCCTACTCGGATTCAAGACCTTCAAGTCTACTATAGAATAATATTTATTTGGTGAAAAAATGGAATACAAATACGCATTCGCGGCAGTACTATTGGTGGCATTCGTGCAGCTCTTCGGAACAGCAAGCGCGCAGCAGAACGCGCTTTCGATAGCAAACCTCGCAGTCTATCCGCAGCCTGTCGTGGCAGGGAGCAACATAACGATAGCGTTCCAGCTGTTCAATTCATACACCAACGAGCTGACAAACGTAAACCTTGAGCTTGTGGGAACGTATCCACTGCTCAATTCTTCGCCTTCAGGCACGCAGATCATAACGGACGTGCCAGAAGGGCTATACGGAGGCACCGCACTGCTGGTATACAAGCTTCACATACCAAAGGATGTGAATTCAGGAACATACTCGCTTGACGTAGCGGCTACATACCAGACAGTTTCTGGGTCTAATGTGCAGGAATCTGCAACTTCTACAATGCCGATATCATTTTACATAAGGGGATCGCCTGACCTTCAGCTCACTGCAAACCCTGTAACAGGCATATTGCCAGGGTCGCAGTCAACCGTAGTAATGGATGTGCTTAACGCGGGCACCGACAATGCCACGAACACCAGCATAACTTTCCTTAATTCAAGGAACTTCAGCGTCATAGGGGAATCCACTTTCAATCTAGGCACAATAAGCCCGCAGAGAACCTCAGGCGCAAGCACGATACTCCTGGCAAATTCAACCCTTCCGTCAGGCGCATCAAGGCTTCCGGTGATAGTGAGATATGACACCCAGTACGGCACAAATGTCATCTATACGGAGATGGTACCGGTAAGCGTATCATTGGGGAATCCGGATCTAGGCATAGGGATAGAGAGCGCGTCGCCAGCATCGCTGTATCCCGGCTCGAACCAGACCATCGTGCTGTCGCTGCAGAACGTAGGAAGCGGCACAGCCAAGAACATAACAATATCAGCGCTGGACAACCGGAACATCACTGCAGGCAATTCCGCATCTAAGATATTTGTCGGAACGATAGCCGCAGGCTCGTCCGCAACAGCGTCCATGTTCATAACCGCGAGCAAGTCCGACAACCGGAGCAAGTACAGCCTCCCGATCCTGATAAGCTATCAGAATGCGAACTACAACACCACTTTCAACAAGACCGTGCAGGTGCCCATAACTCTAAGCGCAATAGCGCAGTTCAACGTTACACACCAAAGCACCAACCTTACAATAGGCGGCACGTACGTTCCGGTGACATTGAGGGTAAAGAACACCGGCAACGAGGTAGCCCAATCAATAGTATTCAGTCTGCAGACGATATATCCGATATCGCAGGTTAATCCAAACGCATATGTGACTTCTCTGGCTCCGGGCCAGAGCGTCAACATGACTTTCTATGTCAATGTAGATTCGCAGGCCAATCCAGGGCAGTATCCAATATCCCTGTATGAGCAGTGGTCGCAGCCCACAGGCTCGAACAGCCAGCAGTATTCAGGCTCTCAGGATTACTATGTTGTGGTAGGGGGCCAGAGCGGGTACGGGAACCTGCAGACTATAGTGATAATCGCAGTAATAGCTGTCGTGGCTGCAGCATACTACAAGCTCAAGGTAAAAGGCGCAAGCAAGCCGGAGCAGAAGAAGGAGAGGAAGCAATGAATGCAAGTGAGAGCCTGCAGGTGCTCAATATATTATTGCTTTCTTTTCCATTGATATGTGATTGAATGGACGCTACAATAGGGATAATAGGCGGGTCAGGGCTCTACTCCCTGCTTGATGACGCGGAGGAGGTAAACGTAGAGACAAAGTACGGGAAGCCCAGCGATGCGATATCTATAGGCACCCTTTTCGGGAAGAAGGTGGCATTCCTTCCCAGGCACTCGAGGAGGCATACTATCCAGCCGCACAGGATCCCGTTCAGGGCAAATATCGATGCGCTGTCGCAGCTGGGTGTAGTAAGGGTCATAGCAACTAACGCTGTAGGGTCGCTGAAGCCTGACTATAAGCCAGGAGAGCTTGCCCTGCCTGACCAGTTTGTAAATGCGACTCACGGAAGGCACGACACCTTCTTCGATGAGGATGTAGTCGTGCATGTAAGCTCCGCTGAACCTTACTGCCCGCAGCTCAGGGAGCTGGCGGCAGGAATTGCGGAGAAGGAGAAGATCCCAATGCATGGTTCAGGAACAGTAGTAGTAATAAACGGCCCTAGGTTCTCTTCAAAGGCGGAGTCGATGGCATTCAGCGCCCAGGGCCACCACATGATAGGCATGACGCAGTATCCCGAAATCGTGCTCGCGAGGGAAAAGCAGATATGCTATATGGGGATAGCGCTCGTTACCGATTACGATGCAGGCCTTGCAGGCAGGCCGGACATAAAGCCGGTCACCAACACCGAGGTTACTAGGATATCGAGCCAGAACATTGAGAAGGCCGTCAGGGTGATCTCCGGAATGATAAAAGATATGCCTTCAGAAAGGCTTTGCGAATGCTCAAGGGCGCTTGAGGGCGCCGTAGCCACCAAGCCGCAGAAATAAATCATTTCCGCCTATGCAGGTTTTCCGTCATAAAGCAGTTCCTTGAATGGTATGTCCTGTATCCGTATGTGCTTTTCACTAAGATCCTGTTTATTACACCATTAAAAATAATATGCGAAGTTAGGAACTGTGTGGTTGCCCTTCGGAGTTTATGCGTGTTATTTGATCCTGTATAAAGCCATACCACGCGGAACATCCTACCAATAATCAATTTTTGCGATATAGCATATTCACGGCGTCGTATATCCCGAAGTCCATGCGCTCGTGTAAGGCATTGCAGTAGGCGCGCTGTTATTGTTGTTTTCGGAATAGCTGTCGGTGTTGTTCCCCGAATCGCATGACTCTAATTACAGGCCCTTTATCCTGCCCGAGAGATCGTCGAAGAACTCTTCGCACTCGTCCGGTTTTCCTGCCTTCATGACAACGAATTCGCCGTCTCCGGCTCCGACTACGCCCCTGACGAATTCAGACTCTTCCCTTATTGCTTCGTGCGAGTCCGTATATACTGCATTTGCGCTTCTTTCCTGCATCATCGCGTCTAGGTGCGTTGCATGCTCATTGTTTAGCTTTACTGCAAGTATCCTTCCGCCGTTCCTTATTGCCGTATTTATACCGGTCTCCCCTGTGTTTGCGAAGACTCCGGTTACATCGAACATCGAGATGTGGGCATCATTTCTTGCATTCCTCTGTATATACTTTCCTCCGGCTCTGTCAAGGCTCTGTATCGCTATGCCTATGAAGGCAAGAGCGGCTATCGCTATATAATATATTTTTATGGGCTCACCGAGGAGCAGGTCGGCGAATGCAAATGTTATGAACGGAGAGAATGCCATAATATTCGTGGTTACCGTGGCCTTTAGCGGCCTGAGTGCCCAGAAGTAAATCGAGAAATTGGCAACATTGAAAAAGACACCCACGAATACTGCCATGGCTATCTGCATGGGATCAAGGCCGTAATGCACTGCACCTTCAGATAAGCCTATTGCAGACACCAGAAGGAACATAACTACCCCAGATATGAAAAGCACTATGCTTATATCGTACATGTACTTCTTCATCAGCACTATGGAGAATGCATATACGAATGCCATCACTACAAGAAACATAACAACATTTGCATTCGCATTCTGGAAGACGCCGAACAGGCTCCCTCCGCTTACGCCTATGTAAAGCCCTACGAATCCCAGTCCAAGGGCAACTATCTGGTGCTTTGTAAGCCTCTCACGCAGGACCGTAGGAAGGAGGACCAGCATAAGGAGCGGGGACAGACGTATTATTACGCTTGCAAGGGATGCGGTAACGTACTGCTCCGCCATCGTTATCCCGTATTCTATGGGAAAGAACGTCACTATGCCTATTATGCCCATCATTGCGACTGTCTTCCATTCCCTAAGCGTAGACCGTAGCTCTCCAACCTTGCCCCTCATGACTACGGCAAGGAAGCTTGCCGGAACTGCCGAAGCATACACGATCATGTAGAACTCGTTTATTCCACCTCCCTTCCCAAGCGTGATAATCACAGGCAGCAACGCTGACCAGAACATGGACAACGTAAGCATAAGGTATGCTTTCTGCTTCAACTCCATAATTAGGTTTTGCACCTATCTATTTAAAAATAGCAACAGAAAATCACAATTTCAACATATAACCTTGTTATTCTGTTACTATATAAACTTTTGCATCTATATTTTAAGCATGGAAGAAGGCAATGCGTATCAAAGCAGCTTCGATCAGGAATACAGCATAATGATAAGGAAGGCAATGCGCTACCTATCAGAGGATGCAAGAACATCAATACTTGAACTGTCGAAGAAACTGGGGGTATCAAGGAGGACCATCAGATCCAAGCTCTTAAAGGCAGAAGCCGATCTTGGCATAAGATATACTACAGAGTTCAGCGAATCCATGCTTGGACTGTCCAATCCGCATTTAATACGCGTGAAGTTTAGAAACAAACCAAACTACAGCGAAATACTGAGAATATTGTCATCTTCATACATACCGCAGCTTGCAGTACTCACCAAGGGCACATATGACATGTTCATATATGCAAATGCGGTAACAAGCAGCGAATACGTGCACTGGGATAAGAGGACGCAGATAATGCTGTCGAAATACGGAGTACTGTGGAATCCGTCAGGAGTGGCCCACATGCACCTCGGATTCTTTCCAATAAGGAACGAACTCATAGACAGGGCCAACATACCCAACAAGGACAAAGAGATGCTCAAGCTCCTGAACACGAACTCAAGGATGTCGTTCAGTGAGATATCAAAAAGGCTGAATATGCATTTCAACACCGTAGCCTACAACTTCAACAGGTTGGTGAAGTCAGGGTACATAAAGAGGTTCACAGTATCTGCAGACGTACCGAGGAATTCTGCAGTAATGACGATATTCTCTAAGTATAATATGTCAGAGCATTACGAGGAAGATTCTGCGAAGTCAAGGATCGAATACAAGGAGAACGGGACCGAATATCCAATACTGAACAGGTATCCCATAGTTCTGCAGCTTGTAGGTAGCTCTGACGTCTTTATAATGGGCCTGTTTGATGATGAGGATACTGCATACGATCACGTCGTGTCTAGGTACAAGAAGATATTCTCAAACGAGAGGCCGAAGGTAGAGCGCGGAAAGCTAGACCGAGTGCTCCTCGGAAGGCTGCCGTTCAGGAGCGTAGACACAGAGAAAGAATACAACGTAATAAAATGGACGGTGGACAAGACCGACCTCCTTCAGTAAGTGCGTTCTCATTGCCGCAAAACGGCTTTGGCTCAGCTGCCTTGAAGCCTCGGAAGCTTTAAATATATACTTATATATAAGAGTCTTTGCCTAGGAATTAACTCATGGATTATAACAACAGGAATATAGTCCTGAATGAGTTAATAGGGCTTAAAGCGAAAGTAATCAAGTCCACAGACGGGAACCAGAAAGGCATCTCCGGCACAGTCATAGACGAGACAAAGAATACCCTCGTCATCGACACAGAGGCCGGGGAGAAGAGGGTAGTGAAGAAGACATCTTCATTCAGGTTTTATGCAGGCAGGATGTCTTTCATTGTGGACGGCGATGAGATAAGCTTCAGGCCGCATGAACGGATTGAGAAATCAATGAAGTTCTACAAGGCAAGAAAGGTGTGAAATTGGAGTGCAGAGACACAAGATGCCCAACCCATGGAGGATTGAAGTACAGGGGAATGCAGTTTGAGGGACTTGTAGTCAGCGATAAGGCCAAGAGGACCGTCATAGTAGAAGTCGATTATACACGGTATGTCTATAAGTACGAGAGGTCGCTGAGGAAAAGGTCAAGGATACCTGCGCACAATCCAGAGTGCATGAATGTAAAGCTTAACGATATAGTCAACATAGCCGAGACAAGGAGGCTGAGCAAGACCAAATCCTTTGTTGTTACTGGCGTTGTTAAGAAGTGATATGATGAAAGGGGTAGCATCGCGCATAATGAAGACTCTGGTCCCAGGCGCGATGATAACATGCGCGGACAACAGCGGCGCGTACCAGTTCATGATGATACACGTCATAGGCAAGACAGACGGACGGCACGGAAAGATGAGCGCTGCTGGAGTCGGCGACCTGGTCTCCGCCAGTGTGAAGAAGGGGACTGCGACATACCTGAAGAAGCCTGTCAGGGTTGTAATAATACGCCAGAGGTCGCAGATAAGGAGGGCAAACGGCATGAGGCTTAAGTTCGAGGACAACGCGGGCATAATGGTCGGGGAGGACAACCTTCCCGTCGGAACAGAGGTGAAGGGCGCAATGGCCAGGGAGGTCGTTGAGAGGTTCGTCAAGGTCGCAGGAGTTGCGTCAAGGATAGTGTGAGTTTTATGATAAGAAGCGCAAAACCGAGAAAGCAGAGGAAATTCAGGTTCACTGCGCCAAACCACGCCAGGCAGAACTTCATGAACGTGCATATCTCGAAGGAGCTCTCCGAGAAGCTTGGGATAAAGAGGAGGAGCATAGAGGCAAGAAAGGGGGACACGGTAAAGGTAATGGCAGGGGACAGCAAGGGAAAGAGCGGCAAGATAACAGATGTAAACCTGAAGACCGGAAAGATAATGGTGGATGGGATAGTGAGGAAGAACTCTAAGAACAAGGAGCTGCAGATAGCGATATATGCATCGAACACCTATCTTACTGACATAGACCTTTCAGACAAGCTGAGGAAGGCGGAGATAGAAGGGATAAAAGCGAAAAAGTGATGTTATGGGAAGCAAGGGAAACAGCAGGCACATAAAGAGGCTGGCAGCGCCAAGGTATCTTCATGTAGGGAAGAAGGTGAGCGCCTATGTCACGAAGCCCAATGCAGGGAGGCACACCCTGGAATCGAGCATAGCCCTTGCGACTGTCCTGAAGGAGAAACTCGGGCTGGCAAAGAACACAAAGGAGGCAAAGAGGATAGTAAAGTCAGGGAATGTCGAGATCAACGGAAAGGCAGTGAAGGATGAGAGATTCCCGCTTGGCTTCGGTGATGTGATACACTTCAAGCCTGGCAACGAGAGCTACGAAGTAAGCGCAGGTAGGAAAGGGACCGTAAGCATAAAGAAGCATGAAGGCAAGAAGGGCGAGCAGGTCTTCAAGGTCACAGGCAAGTACATCGCAAAGGGAAAGACCGAGATGATAAGGCTCTACAATGGCTCTGTCATGCCTTCTGCAAAAGGAGTCAGCGTAAATGATTCAGTAATAGTGAAGGGAGGCAAGGTGGAGTCCGTGATAAAGCTCGAGAAGGGTGCAAGGTGCTTCGTGATAAAAGGCGTGCATGCATCTGAGAGCGGCACAATAAGCGGGATAAAGCCAGGGACTGCGCTCAGGAGCGCGACGGTTGAGATAGACGGAGAGAAAGGGAAGACTGAGACATCGCTGGAGAACGTGATGGTAATAGGTGCTAAGTGATATGGTCGAAGACAACGTGATGAAGGGCATATTCATAGACAAGGTGGTGCTGAACATAGGCATAGGCTCCAACGAGGAGATGTTCAACAACGCGAAGGCGCTCCTGGAGAAGCTTACCAACAGGCAGCCAATAAAGACCGTATCGAAAAGGAGAGTGCCGGAGCTCAAGCTGAGGAAGGGGCAGGTTATAGGGGCAATGGTAACGCTCAGGAACAACGAGGCACAGGAAATACTGAAGAGGGCAATAGAGGCGAACGACGGTCTTCTCAAGAGCTCATCCATAGCTAACAACTCCCTGAGCTTCGGGGTTAAGGAGTACATATACTTCTCCGGAGTGAAGTACGACCCAAGGATAGGCATGCTCGGCCTTAATGTGAATGCTTCATTCACAAGGAAGGGCAGGAGAGTGGAGATAAGGAAGAGGAAGCAATCGAGGGCAGGCGCGAAGCACAAGAGGATAGCAGACGCAGAGATAGCCAAGTACCTCGAGAGCAAGTTCGGAGCGAAGGTAGGGGAGCAGGAGAGGTAGATGCAATGAAGATGAATTATGATTCAAAGTTCAAGGGAAGGGGGAAGAGGAAGTGCAAGGTATGCGGCTCCTCGAGAGCCCTGATAAGGTCCTTCAAGCTGACAGTATGCAGGAGATGCTTCAGGGAAGTCGGGAACGACATAGGCTTTGAGAAGTATTCGTGATAATCATGGTAGATGTTTTCGCAGATGCAATTAACAAGATAAAGGTGTACGAGTCGTCAGGCATGTACGAGTGCAGCGTGCCTTCGACGAAGATCATGAGGTCAGTGCTGCAGACGATGAAGTCGAACGGGTACATAAAGGAGTTCACAGAGGTCAAGGAAGGGAAGTTCAAGACCATAAAGGTTGAGCTGTCGAAGAAGATAAACGACATAGGAGTCATAAAGCCCAGGTTCCCAGTCTCGGTGAACGACCTGCAGAGGTATGAGATGAGGTACATACCAAGCAAGGACTTCGGCATACTCATAGTGTCGACATCCAGCGGGATAATGACGAACAAGGATGCAAAGGAGAGGAAGATCGGAGGAAGGCTTATAGCATATGTATATTAGTGTATGAAGATGTACGAGATCGAGATACCAAGCGGAGTGACTGTCCAGGTCAAAGGCGACACTGTGGTCATCAACGGCAAGCTAGGGTCCACGTCAAAGCACATAAGCACGAAGTTCGTCGATGTGAGCGTCAGCGGAAGCAAGCTCGTGATAGACGGGGTGAAGCAGAAGAATCTCGCAAGGAAGTCAGCGCTGGCTGCCACTGCGCTGAATACGCAGGTGTCAGATTCGATATCCGGAGTGCAGAACGGCGTAAGCGTCAAGATGAAGCTGCTCTTCGCACACTTTCCGGCATCTCTGGAGGTAAAGGGAAGGAAGCTCCTGCTCAAGAACCTGTTCGGCGAGAAGGTTCCAAGGGAGGTCTCCATAGTCGGGAGCACCAAGATAGAGATCAAGGGTCCAGACGTGACTATAAGCGGGGTGGACAAGTATGAAGTGGGGCAGACAATAGCGAACATACGCAAGGGATGCTATGCAAGGGGCTATGACACGCGGGTGTTCCAGGACGGGCTTTACGTAAACACGGAGGAATGATCATATGAAGACGATGAAGAGGAGGAAGACGAAGTTCACAGTGCCGAACTTCGGCGCCCCGAACAGGAAGGGCGTAAAGGCAAGGTGGAGGCACCAGAGGGGCATAGACAGCAAGAAGAGGGTGAAGAAGCTCAACCGCGGAGCAGTGCCAAAGATAGGGTTCAAGAACAGCGATGCTGTGAGATATGCAAGGCCGGACGGATCGTTCGAGTTGCTGGTGCACAACAGGGACGAACTGCTCTCGATACTCACCATGCCCGGATACTCCGCAATGTTTGCGCACGATCTTTCAGCTAGGAAGAGGTCCGAACTGAAGAAACTTGCAGACGAGAGGAAGATAGAGGTATTAAACTACTAAGAATGTGGGATTATGGGAGTAATATTCGCAAAGAGGGCTGCAGGGAGCATACTCAACAGAGGCACGTCTGCCATAAGGATAAAGGCCGACGCAGTCCCTGAGGCGATGAAGGCGCTGACAAAGGACGACATAAGGAAGCTGATAGGCAACGGCAGCATATACACCATAAGGGAGAAGCACAACGTAAGCAGGAGGGCTAGGCTCAACAGGAAGGCAAGGAGCGAGGGCAGGAGAAGGGGAATAGGAAGAAGGAGGGGCACTGACAAGGCAAGGGCCGGCACTGGGGTGTGGGAGAAGAAGGTAAGGTCGCAGAGGAGACTGATCAAGGAGCTCAAGCTCATGAAGAAGATCGATACAAAGACCTTCAATGATTTCTACAAGCACATAAAGGGAAACGAGTATGCGACAAAGGCCACAGTGATACTGCACCTAAGGGAGCAGGGCATAACCATAACAGACGAAGAGCTTAAGTCGATAAAGGAGAAGGCAGCGCAGGAATATAGGTGAAGCTTATGAAGAAGATGGTCAAAGAGGTAAAGTTCAGGAGAAGGTCAGAGGCGACCACTGACTACAGGAAGAGGCTCGCCCTAGTGAAGAGCGGGCTGGACAGGGTAGTGGTGAGGAAGAGCAACAGGAGGATAATAGGCCAGATAGTAAGGTATGTGCCTGAAGGGGACAGGGTAATAGTCCACGCCGATTCTGGGGAGCTCCTGAAGCTCAGCTGGTCGAGCAGGGCTAACAGGCCGACGGCATACCTCACAGGGCTTCTCCTGGCGAGGAAGGCGCAGGCGGAGTCGCAGAACGAGCACATACTTGACATAGGCCTGGCGTCTCCAGTAAGGAATTCAATACCATTCATATTCGCGAAGGGCTGCATAGACGGGGGGATGAAGCTCAGGGGAACGCTCGAGATAGACGAGAAGGCGTATAACTGTTCAAACACGAAGCACATCGACGAATTGAAGTCTAAGGACGAAGCAAAGTACCAGAAGGCGTATTCCGCATACATAAAGTCCGGGACGCCTCCTGAGGGTCTCGGGAAGACATTCAACGAGACTAAGGACAGGATATTGAAGGGAACCAAGGAATAACCATGCCATACCAATACAGGCCGCGCCGCCACGAAGAGGACGAATCAAAGCCAAACCTAGCAGACTGGAAGCCCAAGACAAAGATAGGGATGATGGTAAAGAACGGGGAGATCACAACAATAGAGCAGATATTCGCTATGGGAAGGCCGATAAAGGAAGTCGAGATAATAGACACGCTGCTCCCGAACCTGGAGGACAAGCTTATAGAGATGGCCTCTGTGCAGAGGATGACAAAGAACAACAGGAAGCAGAAATTCAGGGCCACAGTCATAATGGGCGACAGGAACGGCCATGTAGGCATAGGCGTAGGCAAGGATGTGGAGGCTAAGCCAGCAATACAGACCGCGATGAGGGATGCCAAGCACCACATGATATCCATAGGGTTGGGCTGCGGCTCGTGGGAATGCAACTGCGGAACGCATCACAGCCTCCCGCTTGCCACCAGGGCAAAATGCGGAAGCGCGGAGATAATACTCAAGCCCGCCCCTAGAGGAGTCGGGATAGCTGCAAGCGCCACTGTAAGGTCGGTGCTGGAGCTTGCAGGAGTGAAGGACATGTGGACGTTCTCGAAGGGCAGGACAAGGGACAAGTACAACGCTGCCCTCGCTACATTCAACGCCCTAAACAGCCTGAACTCGCTGAAGAACATCGGGATAATAAAGGCATGAATTCAATTCATGTATTATGCCCAAGCGCGTATACCTATCTCCAATCATTCAAGTCGACTATATCTATGTCTTCTACAAGCTTTGACAAGTCGCCGTCAAGCGTCTTTTCTACGAATCCAGATCCGATAACGCTTTCGACATCTGACTTCCTTATAAGCAGGAGCGCATCGCGCAATGCGCGCATCTTATATTTTGTATCGCTAGATTCGAAAAGCTTCCTTATACCTTGGTTGTACTTTGCAAATTCATTCATTGCTATTATTAGCCCCAGATACCTCTCAAATTGGGAATCGTCCAATTTTTTGAACATGTCATTGTCGCCAATCTCATCCTTGATAGAAATGAAATCATCAATGTCTTTTGCAGTCCAGCTTGTGTACGGATTCCTGTGCGGCTCTATCATCAGCCCCATCGCATACGTAGCAATCTCTCCGCTGTCATTCCTATGCAGGTGTGCAAGCTCATGCACCAGCACTGCGGTCACTGCCATGCGTATGCCATCATAATCTTCTTTTTTATACTCCTCAATCAATTTGTCAATCAATACTTTGCCTATAATTATGCCCAATGCGTCATTTCCATACTCTGACATCTGGGCCATAGGTACGCAAGCAATACCGTTATCACTACCTATAACAAGCCCCGAAGGAATTACTCTCCAATGATAGAATTTCAGCGCCTCAGCATACGCATCGAGGAGAACACCATCAATCTTCGCCATCAGTGACGGATCGCTGTAAATCTTTTCCAGCTTCCTGTAACCCAATGCCAACGGATTGTATTTTGCATTCGAGTAGCGATCCCTGTATAATATATCTGCAGAAACAGGGCGTCTCAAGTACTCATTGTATCTGTGTCTGTTCTTTGTAAACCCTCCCAGGCTATCAAATGCCCACAGCACATGCATATCGCGTTTCTCTCCGCCCAAATCTACTTCATAAAGATTCACGACATTCCTTATGTTTGCAGCCATAAGGCCTGATATGGTCCCGTCATATGCCTCAATGTGCCTGACAAGCCTGCCAATGTCCTCCACCCTCTTCACTCTCCTTGGCTTTATATGCATGTCAGAGCCGAGCTCCTCGGCCCTGTCCCTGAGGAGCGCCTTAACGCTGCCATACCTCTTCTCAAGCATCCTCCGACTAGGCTCTCTTACAGCAGAATCCATTGACTCAACAATATCCCAGAATCAGATATTTTAAGCATTATCTGCAACTTTTCGCGAAAGCTGCAAATCTACATATGACAGAACGCATAATACAAGCCAGAAACCGAAAACCTGTAATTCATTACCTCTTATATGTTAAATAGAAAGTTTGCTGTTAGTGCAGGCTTTTAAGTGCTACAAAAGTTACATTACCTTTCAATACTCCCGTGTAATTATTCCCTCCGTAATCATTCGCATTTCCATTGAGCTGCCACCAGCTACTGATGCTCTTCAAGTCTACTGGGGCACCTAAAAGCCCTTCCGAGTAAAGCAGGGCTATCTTCGCTGATGACAGAGAGGCGTTATAGATCTGCACGTCAGAAAGATAACCTCCAAAAACAGTGTCTACTGCAGTAGTAGAATACGGTATAAGGTATGACAAATATACTCTTGGATTAGAAATTGTTATGTTCGGAATCCCCGGGCCGCCATAAACTTTCCGGATTTTCTTGCCATCAATGTAGAACGCATAACTGCCTCTGTCATAAGTTATTGCGACGTTTATCCATCTCTTTGAACTGTTAAGGTATATCCACTCTTCGCTGCAATCCGGTGTGCTGTTGGACCTGCCACGTTTGCACATATTAAGGTTAAGGCTCGAATCACCGCGCCATTCTATGTATATTTGTGGGAAATCAGTAGTTGCATTATATATGTCGACTATGTCTTCAGACCACGGATATGCGCCTGGTACTCCGTTGCCCACTCTAGTTGGGTACATCCACCAAGAGAGTGTTAAACTATTATTTATGGTGCCTGATCTATTTATATATATGTAATCCGGATTGTTAGCAGTCCCATTAAATAACGCCACATAAGAAGGCACTGTATTTTTGCAGCTGCCTGCTAGGTATATATTGCTGGAAATTACTGTGCCCTGCGTTCTAACTACCCTGCATGGACTAGTCATATTAATTGTAGATGTTATCGGTTCAGGACCAACTGTCTGTGTGCTAGCTGGCGGCTGAGCTTTTGAGTTTAAACTGGTTACGCTTAAAAAAAGCATCGCCAATACCAAAAAGCCTACAATTAGCGCAGTCTTTTTGATTTTCAGCTTCCCACCATTATTTTCATCATTTGATTTTTATAGCAACTATAAAAGTAATTCAATATCATGTTTTATATCCGTTTCCATTATGTCGCTGCAAAGGCATTGAAAATTCGATATCTTCTAAGCAAACTCTCCTCGTGTCCTTTTTATCTCTTATACATAAAGTGATTTTATCTAGCTAATGTGGAGTCAATTCTGCGGCCCTCCCCCTCCAGTAAATCCGCCGCCTGATCCAGGGATCTCGCAGTACGAATCGCCATATAATGGTATTGGGTACGGAGTACCTGCTGTCCAGTTTCCTATACCGTTGCTTGAAATGGGTGCGTACCATGTTTGGTGGCCAGTACTGCTATTATCCCTGCTCCCAATGCAATACAAGTAGCCATCATATGCTGAGCATCCTCCTTGCTCTATGACTATGGGCGTATTGGTAGTCTCTATCCAATTCCCTATCCCGTTAATTGATACCTTGGCATAATATGTTTGATTCCCACTTCCTGCCCCTATACAATAAATATAATTGTTGTATATCGAGCAGCCGTTTAATACGAAGCGCACTGGAAAACGCGTTGTGGCGCTCCAATTCCCTATCCCATCGCTGGAAACCCGTGCGAAGTACGTTGCATTCAAGCTCAAATTCGGAGTGCTTAGAACTCCCATATCAGGCTCTCCGGGTGTATGCGCTATACCAGGGCCGCCTACGCAGTAGATGTATCCCATGTCTATCGAGCACCCGGCCCAATAAAACGGCGTTGGATAACTCGTTGTCTTCTTCCACTTCCCTATACCAGAACTTGACAATGTAGCGTAATAACTCTGATTTGACGGTATGGTCCAGTCCCCTACGCAATATATGTATGCCCTATATGCTGAACAGCTGCCGTAAGTAAATCTAACCGGGTAAGGAGTTGTCTCTGTCCAGTTGCCTATTCCATTGCTAGAAATCCTTGCGTAGTATGTCTGGTTTTCCCTCAAAGTAGCGTTTGTGCCAACGCAGTAAATATAATCTCCATATATATCGCATCCTACATCATCTACACCAACCGGATAGCTTGTAGTCTGTTTCCATGTCCCAATGGAATGCGAAGCAAGGATAGGCGCATAATATGTGAGATTCTGGCTGCCATGCCCCGAATCCCCAACACAGTAAATATAATTCAATATTCTTACGGCAGAGCTGTTAAGCGCACGCAGTCCCGCAAGCGAGTATCCTGGAGGCAGATATGCCATTGCAAGTATCAAACCAAAAATCCCGAGTATGAGTAATCCTTCCCTGAATCTTCTTGGAGATATATTGTGCATTTAAGATACCAAAAGATCTTTTAGAGTTTAAATTAATAACCTTTGCACTGAAGCATTGAAGAATTCTGCTCTGATGCTCTTCTTCAAAGTTTTCTGTGTGGATAAGTCTCTAATCAGGGCAGGATTTCTCCCCTAATCCTATCTGCCCGTTTCTCGTATGTCATAACTCCATATTCAATTGTCTGCGTCTGTCTTATCCCAAGAGCTTGCGGGTGTCATCTGGTTTTTATAATTTGCCGTGGTAATTGCTTAGAAGGCCATTGGCACAGCAACAAAAAAGGCACGATACGATGCACCAGCGATTTCACTTTCATCTTTTTGTCTCAGTATTTATTGCCCTTGTCCTGTCGTCCTGCTTACATGCCATGCCAATAAACCAGTGTGGAGGCATAATGAATGTGTCAAATGCAAGTTATGTATATCCTAGTTCATCCTGCCATGGCGCTGCGAAGTTCGTATTCTCAAGCAATACTCATAATATAAGCCTCTCCTGCAAGGGGAACCAGACCATCAACCGATTTGCGTCAATAATAGTGGGGAACAGATCCAAATCAGATGGGATATACAATTGCACCTTAAGCGGTCCAAACGTAGAAATCGGGAGTAAGTCGAGCCTGTATCTAATGGGCCAGTCAGTGTCGAATTTCACTCCGAAATTCACAGGCGTAGGCTCCAATATAATAGTCGGCCACTACCTGAGGGTTAACGTATTCGCCCCATTCGGATACAATTCCACTTCAGATTTCGGGCAGAGGGTGGCTGGGTTCTCATACATATTCCCTCTTATGAACTACACATTTAATTACAGCAACACGGAACTGCAGATGCAGGAGTTTTTTGGCAACAACTTCACAGGTAGGTTTTCAGCGCTAAAGGCCGAGGTGCCTTTCGGAGCATACGGCATCAATGCCAGCCAGATATTCGAGAATTTCTCGAATGCAGAGTACGGGCGGATTGAGGGATGGAAGGTATTTCCGCTGCCTCAGTATATGCTAACAAGTAATGGAACAGTAGACTACAACCCATACGAGATTGATTATTCGTTCCTGGCTTTCGACCAACTAGTTACCTTCAGGCTTAACATAACTAGTAACCTCAATCTCACACCAATGTATATACAGCCAATATATCCTACGTTCAACTGGAATATCGTGCCGGACAATGGGAGCAGGAGCATAACCATAAAGTACCTGGTAGCCGTGCCTCCTCAAGATGAGAATTGGAACTTCACTGCATATCTATACAGATACGATCCAACCGAATTCGTGGTAAATCCTGTTTCGCAGGGAGTGGGGCCGCACTCCGCACTTTACCGCGCATTTGAATTTCCCAACAACAACTATTCGGAAAACTCAAATGGTACCTTAATCTTCCACATAAATTATACGACCCCCATAGCTATAGGCCTAAACTCATCCATAGTAACTGTCCAGGGAACCATCCCTGGGGTCGGCAAATTCGTGCAGGATTCAACAACTCCGTCGTTCAGCTTCGGCCTCGGCTACTGCGCCATGCCATACAATACCACCGACTATCCTATGGGCTACATAACTGTGAGTAAACCAGGCGAGTACACAATGGCAGGGAACCTGCTTCCATTGGCGGCTCCTGCATTGCCGCAGCTTGTAAATGCGCCATGCAGCACAGGCATTGTCATATCAGGCAAAGATATAGCGATAAACTGTGGCAACTGGACCATAAACGACACAGGGCAGGGGATAATAATAGAAAACTCAAGCAACATAAACCTAAACAATTGCAGGGCTCGCGGGAACGGAATAGAGATAAACAACTCTACTGGCATATCTTTCTACAACCTTAGCATAACTCCATCTTCAGAAGCGGCTTCTTCAGGGATATCCATAAGCGATGCACAGGGAGTTAACTTCTACAACCTGAGCATAGGGAATGGATACGCTAAGCCTTTTTCAGTATTTTCATCTTCAGGAACACCTTTTTCAGAGGCCATAGAGATCTACCACTTGAGGATGTGCGGCGGAGAGAACGTAACTGCCATAAGGCATCTGGCATTCATATACAGCTATAGTTCCACATGCCAATCCGGGATAGGCGCTTTCATATCTGATTTGAACTTAACGCCATTCGATGAGCTGATGCTGCTGACTGCAGCGCTTTTTGCAATCTACGCGATAACCGCGTTCGGGCAGATTAGAAGGAAGAACGGAAAGAAGAGGCATAAGGCATGATAACAGGCAGCGTAGTGAGTGAAAACCTCGTTTTATATAACTATTTAATGGTCTAATAAGTGTCTGCATGCCGCACACAAAAAAACCAAAAAGCAGGCGAATCACATGGTCATTTGCAGTAGTCATAGCAGTTGCACTGCTGCTAGCGTTTGCAGTAGCCATAAGCAGTCCGAGCCCTCGCGTAACAGCTACCAGCGGCGTAGGATACAGGGTGCTGCAGTATGACGGTGGACCTACTCATACTTATCTGATAAACAATCATACTCCCAGTATAAATCTCAGCGTAGGCGGGGCAATATATGGGACGCCTACCATATATGACGGTGTGATATACGTTACCACCATGGGCAACCTCACCGAGCTGCAGGATAGCAGGTATGACCTAACCCGCGGAACAGTATCCGCGATAAGCCTTGACACAGGCGCGACCCTGTGGCGCGACACATTCCCGAACCAGATAATGACGCAGCCGATAACTGCGGGAAATCTGATAATAGTAGGGATGAGCAACAACGGCGAGGTGCCTTCAAAATACTACAACAATATAGAAGGCATGATTGGAATAGACGCAAGGACAGGCATGGTGGTGTGGAATGTATCCAACGGATCGAACTCGCCCACAGGCCCGGACCTAACTACTCCGGCGTATTACAAAGGGCTGATAATAGAACCGGGTATGGGCACTGCCGTTATATATAATGCATCTACCGGAGCAGTTGTGAACACAATTGTCACAGGCATTCCCGACATCCTCTCCTCTCCCCTTATGGAAGGGGGCATAGCTTATTTCGGTGCCGGATATGCCACTGCATACGGGTTCAACTCCTTTTCAAAGAACCTTTCTGGAGTTCCGATGAACATAACATCCGACGAGAGGTTCTTTGCCGTCAATGTCACTGCCGGGAAGATCGTGTGGCAGCGCCGGTTCGTGAATGCAGGCACAGGGCTGAACGATGCCTGCGCAGCCTTCGCAAACGGCACAATAGTGACTGCCTATCTTTACCAGAGCGACTATACGGATCCGATAGTTGTTGGACTTAACAGCTCTACCGGAAACGTGCTTTGGCAGATCAACGAAACCAGATACATAGACACTAATAAGGTTGTAAACAGTAGCGCTGCTGAGTCTTACGGACTCAACTACACTCAGAATTCAATTTCCCCAATCACAGTATGGAACGGGACAGCTTATCTTGATTCTAACTATATAGGCGTGCTCTTTGCCGTAAACATATCCCGCGGAAAGGTCCTCTGGGCAACGCAGACTGGACAGGATGAGAGCAACCCGAACATATTCTTCGGCCACTATCTGATAACAGTGAACGACGGAGGCTTTCTCATGATCATAAACTCCACCAACGGGCAGATAGTTAACGAGTCATACATAGGCATGCCGCATCTTGCTGCAGAGCCGATCATAACGCAGAACTATGCTATACTGGCAGGCATGAACGGGAGGATAATCTCACTGCCCCTCAAGGCGCTGATTATACCAAACACCAATGGTTGATATTTTGTCAAAGAAGAAACTCAGGAGCACAAAAACCGGTAATGCAGCAGCGTTGGCCCTCGCGGCGATAATAATTTTCGGTTTTGTACTGTCCATGCTCCTCTTCAAGGGTATGAGCTTTTACGGGGACGACGCATCATACGTGCAGTACGTGCCAGAGATACTATCAGGGTCTTTCTCCGAAACAATAAACATATTTTCTATAAGGTTGCTCATGAATCTGCCTCTGTCTGTTTTTGTAGGGCTTCTGGGATATACTGATCTTGGGGCAGGGGCATGGGCGCTAATATCCTATCTCGCCATAATTCCCCTGATTTACCTGATAGGAAAGGAGCTGGAAGACGCAAGGGCAGGCCTTATAGCCGCGCTTCTGTTTTCTTTCTACCCGCTTATCCTCAAGTTCAACAGCTCTCCGGACCCGATGCTGCCTATGGCGCTCTTCCTAAGCCTATCCCTTCTCTTTTTTGTGCGCGGGAGGAAGCGCCGCAGCGCAAAGTACTACTGGCTCTCCGGCGCGGCTGCATTTACCGCAACGCTGGCGAACCCGATAGCCTACCTGTACATACTGTTCTACGCGTTTTACATAGTCGCCTCCTCGATCTTCGACTCCGCGAAGAAAGCGAGCATCTCTTTTGACTCGAAACAGCTATACCTATTCCTCGGCATACTCACAGCAATAGCGCTGCTGGGCTACGTGAACCTGGTCCTTGCAAATGGCAACCCGTTCTTCGAACTCAACATGACCAACAGCTATTACAGCGCAGCAGGAGGGCCTGACCAGATATTTTACACCAATCCGAGCCTGACCTATTACATCAAAGGCTATTTTCCCTACGGAGTAATCCCGTTCCTCTCCGGAAACCAAAGCATTAGCTCAAATTCAAGCAATATGGTTCAAGATATCTTTTCCCTTCAGCAGGTCCAGCTTAACGATGTAGGGTTCTTCGGCTATTTCATTGCGGCATCAGGCATATACTTGATTGCCAGGCGCAAAAAGAAGGCATACTTCGCTATACTATTTGCCTCGTTTATAGTGGCGTATATGGAATTCGGCAGCATGAGCATAACCCACTATTTCCCGATATACAAGCTTATGCGCTTTGCAGTTGTAGCTGCAGTTCCGCTTATGCTAGTAATGGGCTTTGCGCTATCCGAATTCATAGGCAATGCAAAGAGGAAGCGCTTCCCTGACTTCAGATACC
This sequence comes from Microcaldota archaeon, assembly GCA_021803945.1. Taxonomy (GTDB): domain Archaea; phylum Micrarchaeota; class Micrarchaeia; order Micrarchaeales; family CABMGC01; genus JAJZNA01. Next base: position 5,298 of record JAJZKW010000013.1, on the reverse strand, counting down.
GCGCAGTCATAGCAGCGGCGATCATAATCTTCCTCCTGGCAACTTCTCTTCCTATGGACTACTATTACTACGCATACAACCACAACTCCATGCTTTTCATAGAGCAGATGGCTTCGGACCTCAAGGCCACGAACCTTTCCGGCTCCAATATTTTCGCCGCAGGAGAAGTTCCAGGATACCTTGCATATTACCTTGGGTATCCGGCAAATGTCAACATAAACCAGTATGACAGCGGTGCGTATGGAGGACTCTTCATGCCGACATGCTCAAGCATACCGAACGACACATACTTGATAATACCTTCACAGGCAGGGCTGGAGACGATAAACAGCTACAACCTCTGGTCTGTGAACGAGACATGGGCCTTCAATCCGTCGCAGTGCAACTTTACGCTTTATGCGGACATATTGAACATGCCGGAATTCAGCAATACTACTATATACAGCACAGCCTACTCGGGAAACATATACTACAAAGGGTAAAAGGGTCCTTTTGCTCGTATTCCCAGATTTATCGTTTAAGACCATCATTCTTCAGCCCTTACAGCGTATCAATGAATGCTTTTATGTCCTTCAGCATCGCTCCTGCGCTTCTCGTACTCGTTGTTTCTATTCGCCTCTTCCCATAATACTCGACATTTTCTAGCATAAGCTGCATGCCAAGGTCTATGTATCCTATCGCATCCTTGATCCCGTTCCTCCTTGCAGATCCCTTTATGTACTTCAGGTATAGCTCCTTGTTCTCCATGAGTCCCATGCCTGTCCACATATCATATATGTCCCTAAGCTCGTTTCTCTCAGTCATTGCGAAGGTCTTTTCCGCCAGCAGTAACTCCAGGCTGTATGACGGCACGTTCAATGGAAGGACAAGGGCCTTGTAATAGTAAAGCAGGGATACTGCCTGAAGCGTTTTTGGATCCTCCGGAAGGTACTTTCCTGCAGCATCTACCAAGTCAAGCACAATGCTTCCATATACCATCCTTGTTGAAACTGCCGCTCTGTTTGCAGGCATCATCCCGGTATATTCCTCCCTTGCGCCTATCTCCTTCAGCGCTTCTACAGTTCTTTTGTTCGAATAGCAGAATATATCCAGGTCGTACGAAAGGCGCTGGGCTTTTCCGAAGTATATCTTGTTCAGGGCAGTGCCGCCGAACAATCCGGCTTTTAGGCCTTTCCCTTCAAGGAACGGAAATATCTTGCCCATGGATACATATGTCTCTATGTCCTTGTCGAGCCTATCCTTGCTTATGCCCGTTGTCATGGAAAGTCTTCCTGTATCAATGTCATATTGCATTGTTCCACCTGGTAATCCCTATATCATCGTATATCTTCCACCTTGGACTGTAGTTTACGGCCCTGTGCTTGAAGAAGAAAGAGACGCCCGTCTTGGCATCGCTGAGCCTCTTCAACTTCTTGGTGAACCACTGCGGCGCGATTCCGTCAGTGGCATGACCAGCACGTCTTATGTCAGAGGTGCTCGAGTTGCAGAGATAGTAGCTTAAGTATTTCCATTCGCTTTTTGAGAGCGGCGTGAGCTTCATCGCCCTGTACATGTCAAAATAGTTCGCATACGACGGCTTCGAGAGCATGTCAAATATCGTCTTCGGATATGTCGATACGAGTATATCTCTGCCATCTCGATTTACTGTGGATGCGCCGTAGAACTGCCTGGACATATTCACCGGTGTTATCGTCTTATCCATGAATCTGGTGGCTTTGTGCTGTCCCCTCCCAGTGCAGACATATATATCTGCCTCTACCTCTGTCTTCAGCCCGCGCAGGAAGAGGGCAGACGAGAGCCCTATATATCCATCGTAAACCATTGTGGAGACGTAAAACGGGTCGGATGCCTTAGAATATGTGCCATTCTTTACCTTCACCAGTTTCTTCTCCCTGAGCAGTCTGGCTATTGCATAAGACAGCGAACGCCTTGTGACCCGTCCCCTTGATAGTGAAATTATCGATTCCACCCTGAATACATCAGGCAGCGTTTCAATATTTACAATATTATACATTTTATACACTTTTTGTATAATTTATATTTATTAGTAAACATATAAAAGCCTTGCCGTCGTGTTATCTGCCTTAACCCTTCTCCACCAAAACAATCACAGAGCTGAAGAAAGGGATTTAAACTATAGCCTGCAATCATAATAACTGGTCGTTCAATGCCTGATGACAAGTTTACTGCGTTCGAGTCAAGAGCGTTCGAGAAGCTGGAAGCAAGACTGGGCAACATACACAACGACCAGGACCTCTACAGGTACATAGAGAGCGTCGTAAAGGCCCTAGATCCTTCCGCAGACAAGGCCAAGATAGACAACATCTTCAACGAGGCAAAGAAGTTCGAGCCAATAGACAAGTACCTTAATTCCGAGAGCGTTGAAGACATAATGATAAACGACACCGAGAACATCTTCATATACGACAACACTCACGGGAGCATGAAGGTAGATGAGCGCATAGGCTCTGCTGACCAGCTGAGCTGGTTCGTAAAGAAGCTCAAGATGTACACGACCACTGCAGTGGCAAACAGGCACATATTCGATGTTCATCTTCCCAACGGCTCAAGGTGCAACATAGTGGATTCGCCCCACGGACCTGCAATAACGATAAGGAACTTCAAGCCTGTCGCATACAGCATAATAGACCTCGTCAACTACGGCGAACTGAGCTTCAACCTTGCGGCAAGGATGTGGCTGTATTCTGAAGGCCTGGGAATCAGGCCTGCAAACATGCTAATAGGCGGCATGCCAGGCAGCGGAAAGTCTACGCTCCTGAATGCGATGTTCAGCTTCTTCAGGCCGGAGGCAAGGGTGGTGGTGCTTGAGGAGACGTACGAACTCAACACGAAGACTCAGGAGAACTGCGTAAACCTGGAGACGAGCCCAGACATGACCCTCGAGGACCTCCTGAAGAATGCGCTCAGGATGAGGCCTGACCTGATCATAATCGGAGAAGTAAGAGGACTAGAGGCAAAGGACATGATGACTGCGATGAGCATAGGCAAGTCAGTCATGAGCACTATGCACGCGCATACCACAAGGGACATGGTCACAAGGCTAGAGCACGATCCGATGAGGGTCAGCATAGACACCATACCGCTTATAGACGTCTTCACAATAGTATCGCAGATAAACAGGGAGAACAAGAAGCAGAGGAGGATCACGCAGGTGTCAGAGACTTCAGGGATAGACACTAAGGTGCTGCTCTCAGACCTCTACACCTTCGATTACAAGGCGCAGAAAGGCTCAGACATACTCCCAAGCATAACCTACAGGGATGTGCTCTCGAAGGCTACAGGCACCACCCCTACTGACATAATAGCGGAAGAGAGAAGGAGGGCAAAGGTGCTAGAGCGGCTCAACAGCATGGGAGTGAGGGACATGCACAGCATAAACGAGTTCTGCAGGGACTACTACGACAACCAGAAGAACGCCCTCCAGAAGATAGGCCTCGGTGACATAGGCACGTTCGATTAGATTTGTATTTGATTTCGGTGTTTTTTTGGATATCAAAAACCTCAAGGTCGGCCTGAGCTACAATGACGTACTTCTGGTGCCGAGGAGGTCCAGGGTGGAGTCAAGGAAGGCAGTCCACACCGAGAGCATGCTGGCTCAAGGGATAAACCTCAAGATACCTCTGATATCTGCAAACATGGATACTGTCACAGAAGCTAACATGGCAATAGCAATCGCGAGGGAGGGCGGACTGGGCATAATACACCGCTTCATGGGGGTTGCAAGCGAGGTCGCAGAGGTCCGTAAGGTGAAGAGGGCCGAGGCGTACATAATAGACAGGCCGTATAGCATAGGGAAGGATGCGACCATATCAGAGGCAAGGGAGATAATGCAGAGCCACGGTGTAAGCGGGCTTCTCGTGACTGACAGGACCAACAAGCTCCTTGGAATACTCTCGGACAGGGACATACGGTTCATAGGAAATGAGGAAGAGCCCGTATCGAAGGCCATGACACCAAGGACCAGGCTCATAACAGCATCTCCAGGGATAGCGATGGACAGGGCGCTCAAGATAATGGACAGCAACAGGCTCGAGAAGCTCCCGATAGTTGACAAGGGCAATGTGGTTAAGGGCCTGATAACGTCAAAGGACCTGTACAGGAGGATGCACTCTGACAAGTATGCAAAGGATAAGAAGGGCAGGCTGCTTGTAGGAGCGTCAATAGGCATAAAGGGGGATTACATAGAGAGGGCCGAGGCCCTCGCCGACGCAGAGGCGGACATTCTGGTCCTTGACGTGGCGCACGGCCATACAGACGGCGTGATAAAGGCCATAAGGGAGGTGAAGAAGAGCCTTCCAGGCATGAAGCTCATGGCAGGCAACGTGGCTACCGCGGAGGGATTCGAGGACCTTGCGGCAGCAGGCGCAGACTGCGTAAAAGTCGGGATAGGCCCAGGTGCAGCATGCACCACAAGGAGGGTCACAGGCGCAGGCATGCCTCAGCTCACAGCCATACTGGACTGCAGCGAAGCTGCAAGGAAGCTAAAGATAAGCCTGATAGCTGACGGAGGCATAAAGAACTCAGGAGACATAACAAAGTCGCTTGCCGCTGGCGCGTCTGCCATTATGATAGGCAGCCTTTTCGCTGGTACAGACGAAAGCCCTGGATACTTCATAAGGAGGGACGGGGCCAAGTTCAAAGCATACCGTGGAATGGCATCATTCGGCGCCAACATAAGCAGGAAGAAGATGGACAAGATTGAGATAGACCCGCAGGAGGTATTCGACATAGTGCCAGAAGGGGTGGAGTCCTCAGTCCCGTACATAGGGAGCATGAAGGAAGTGGTGTATCAGCTTATAGGCGGAGTGCGCTCAGGAATGAGCTACTGCGGAGCCTCGGACCTGGAGGAGCTAAGGAGGAATGCGAAGTTCATAATGCTGACAGAGAGCGCGGCAAAGGAGAGCTACGAGAAGCTCAAGCAGTATTGAGCTTGAGCCTTGCATCATGCTGCTCCGATGAAAAAGCGCAAAAACACTTAAATACCATATCTACATATAATTAAAATGACCCGGTAAGCCGTATGCAAAAGCAAAACGCGAGGAATCATCATTCAATGACAGGTAGAGATGGGCCAAAGGTCCAGCCCTCAATAGAGTACCTCTCAACGTTCGCAGTCGCCCTCCTTGTCCTAACAATCGTAATCGCAGTCGTAGGATTCGTACTGCTTAGCAACAAGGGCTCCACAAACACTCCTTCATCATGCTATATCTCACCGCAGATATACTGCTTCCAGTTCGCGATCGCAAACAACGGGTTGGCGAACGGCAAGACCACAGC